>JAGODE010000060.1 GCA_017998385.1 Chitinophagaceae bacterium
ATCATTTGTAGCCCGCAGCACATACCCGTCCGGACCGTTTTTGTGCAAAAAGTGGCATTTATGGGTAATGCTTTTAAGTTCATTATACATTACATTAAAAAATAGCGAATGATGGGAGGAAATAACAACCCTCACCTTGTTCTTTCCTTTTTTCAGCAACTGCGCCAAATCACTGGCCACTGCAATAGCATTATTATCATCAAGAGAAGAAATGGGGTCATCGATATAAATATGCCTGACCCAATTATACGACTCTGCCCCATCAATCACCAGCTCACAAATGGAAAGAAAGATACACCAGATAAAAATATTCTCTTCGCCCCTGGATACTTTGATATTGTCCTGAATTATATATTCCGGCTCTTCTGCGCCCGGCCTGAACTTTGGATTCTTAACCTGCTTTTTGAAAACAATGTGCCAATCCTCGTAATTAATCGTAAAATCGAAATCTGCGTACCGTTCAAGAAAGCCGAATATTTTCTCCTCCAATGCCAGCTCTCTAAACCCTTCAAAAAATTTGGATTTCCCATTAATGATTAAATGCCGCTGCGTATCATTTTCGAGATCATTGTTCCAATGAAAAAGATCTTCTGTAAATGCGTTGTAATAAAGCGTATCAGTTACCGGTTTTTTCTTATGTCGCTTGCTGATGTCCTTAAACTCCATAGAGAGGCGGGTTTTGCCGGTGCCATTGTAAGCATATAAAAGAACAAAGTGATGATCGTTTAAGTCGCTTCTTAAACGAACCGCCACATTTCTTAGCGAACTATACTTATATAATTTTGTATTGCCACTCATTTTTTAACCATTCATCTGTGGAAATAAACCCTGCATCAATCCCTTTTTATGTTGTTTCAATTGCGCAATCTTCTTTACTTGCATCTTGATTAATTCGTCTAAGCGAGAAAGGCAGGATGCGATTAGTTGCTGTTCCTTCGGATTCTTCGGAATTGGAAACTTATATTCAAGAAAGTTTTTGCCATTAATTGAATTTATTGTCGCACCTAAGCCAGTTTTTACTTGATTATCATAGTAATCTGTTTGAAATAATTGAAAAACAAACTCTGGTATATTTGTTCGAAAAACAGTCATAAATGCTCCGTGCGTTGCAAGTCCTAAATCTTTGGGGATAATAGCGTTTTTACCAATTAGATCCTTTGAGCCATTTCTAACACAAACTAAAATATCATTTGGTTTTGCGAGGTTTACTCCTTTTATATTAGACCGAACATAAACGCAATCATTCAAATCAATTATACCATTTAGAATATTTGAAGATCGTAATACCAATAATCCATCCTCTCTCACATCAGTGGGGCTATATGTAAGCCCATTTATCAAAATCCCCAATTCACTTAATTCTTTGGTTTCCCATTCTCCATCTTTAGCAAATTCCTTAAATCTCAACTTTGGAACGCTCTCCCCCTCCCGTGGAAAAAGGTTTTGCATCAAGCCTTTTTTGTGCTCTTTGAGTAGCTCCAACTTTTGACTGTGGGCTGCTATCACTTCGTCCAAAGAAGAAAGACAGGCAGCTATTTTCTGCTGTTCAATTTTTAGCGGCCTAGGAATTAGAATTTCAGAAAATTGCTTGTAGCTTATCATTTTTCCATCTCTGATCCCTTCAAGATTCTTATTTAAGTCTTGGATAAACGGATATGATTTAAAATAATGACGATAAAAGTCATTAATAATATCCTCTTTTTTTCTTAATACTATATACGCAGGGCTACATAAGCCTAAGTAATTTGAATATTCTATGCCTCCTTGAAAAGACCTAAGGCTAATAATAAAATCTCCAGCCTCAACCACCTTATAACTTTCTATGCTTTTTTCAGTAACTGAAACATGATAGTTTATCATATTTCTTGGAACTGCCCCATGTTCTTGTGTAATCGCAAGTATAGGCAAATCAGAGTTGTGGATTTTATTTGAAACCGGCTCAAAAAGTTCATCGCCATAAACATATTCCCATTCCCTTTCATTTTTAAATTCAGGAAATCGAAGTTTCGGAATATTATCTGTTTTATTATTCTTTTCTTTTTTGCTCATCATCGTAACTTTTTTAGTGCCACTCAATATTTATTTCTCATCATCCTCCAATTTTCACTGCCGCTTTTCACATTCGTCGCAGTTGGTCGGTTTTCGCTTACTATACCACGCCGCAGTTCAGGTCTCTGGCCAACACATTCAATCTCGTAATTTCTATCACCATGTCTTTTGCTTTAATACTGATTGTGGATAAGAAATAAGCCATTAGCCTATTGTCCAGTTAAGACCTTTGCCCAAAGCGATCATCTTCCTGACGTCAGGAAAATGATAAGCCACTTCCTCCCCGGCATTTTTACAGGCATCTTTTGCCTTTTGAATCACTTTTTCAAAGTTTTCCCATTTGCTGTAGTCCAGCAAAACCTGCAACTCCCGGGCGCTCCAGCACTCTACCCCCTCCAGTTCTGCTGCTGCCGTTTCAAACCGGATAAACAATTCTTTTATTTCCTCTGATTTCATTTTTATCAAATTAATTATTCATACGCCGCCAATCCGCTTATCTCCCTGCCCTGTGCCAGCTTTTTTAACTGAGGTACCAGATCCTGCATCAATGCCAGCTCTCTAACCCTGCGCTCTTTCCAGCTCAGCTCCAGCGGTGCCAGCAAATCGGTGAGTGCCTCGCCGTCAAAAATCATCCGGTCTATCACGTTTTCTACAAATGTTTTTAATGCGCCTGTTTGTAAACCATTTTTTTGAGCAATGCCGGCTAATTCCTTATTGTATTTTTCATCTCTGAAAGAGTCAAACATTTTTTTCAGCTCATAGGCGCTGTGGCCTTTCGTCCAATCAAGTCCGTTAATAAACTCCGCCAAATCTTCTTCCTCGTTCATTAAATTGGAATGAGATTTCAGCAGACTGATCACCTGAGCCTTGGTCATGTTTTGTCGGGATGGTTTTTTCTGTGTGCTGTCGGCAACCAGGTTCATAATATAGTCGTAGTCTATTACCGCAGAAGCAAACAATACAAACTCAAAATCGAGTTGTTGTATTTCTGGTGGCGCATCTGCCCCATCCCTTTGCTGTATTTCCTGCAACTGCCGGGCCGTTTCGATATACGAGCTCCTAAACTCCTGCAATGTTTCCCTGGGAAGGATGGATTCGATAGCCGCCTTTTGGTTTTCGTCGAGATCCGTATACTGGTCGAGCTGCGTTTTTAGCCGCTGCACTTCTTTAAAGTTTTTCACAAAAGCAATACGGGCAGCATCACCTTTGAGATTATACACTTCTTCCGGCTCGTTTATGAGGTTGTTTTCCTGCATAAAAATGCCCAGCTTCTCAACGGCCTCCCTGTATTGTTCGATCACCACTGGTGCAGGGTCTATCAGCCATATCTCCCTGGCCCGCCCGTTATCTTCACCGGAAAAAAGTGCGATAGCCTGGTTTACCGCGTCCTGCTGCGAACGAAAATCCAGGATATTGCCATAAGGTTTAGTATCATTCAGCACCCGGTTAGTACGCGAAAATGCCTGGATGAGGCCATGATACTTCAGATTTTTATCTACATATAGCGTATTTAAGTATTTGCTGTCAAAACCTGTGAGCAACATATCTACCACTATTGTAATATCAATCTTGTTTTGGTACGGGTAATCTTTGTTGCTGTACTGCTGGTTTTTAATGCGCCGTTGTACATCCTGGTAATACAAATCAAACTCGTTGATGCTATGGTTTGTATCAAACTGCTGGTTGTAGTCGGCTATAATGCGTGTGAGTGCTTTTTTCTTTTCTTCCGGATTGGTTAGATTATCTACCCGCTCCTGTTGCAGATCTTCCTGCAACTGTTTTACATCCGCTGCATTTTTCTGACTTTGCTGATCGCCATCCGCCCCAATCAACTGTGCGGGAGGGGAAAACACACCAGCAATATGCAGTGGGACGAAATCAGGATTTTCGGCCTGCTTTTTCTGCTGTATCTCTTTAAAAAGCTGATAATATTCAATAGCATCGTTGATAGAGGCGGTTGCCAAAACGGCATTGAATTTTCGCTGATTAGTGGCGGCATCGTGTTTTTCCAGTATGGCTTCTACTATTGCCTGTCTGGCTATTGCTTCGCCCGGCTTCGGACGTTGATTTCCTTTGCCTTTGAAATAATCGATGTGAAACCGCAGCACATTTCGGTCGTCTATGGCATGGGTAATCGTGTAGGCATGCAATTGCTTTTCAAAAATGTCTCGTGTAGTTTTATACGAACCATATTCGCCTTCCCTGATGTTGTACGTAGCATTTTCATCAAAGATGGGGGTACCTGTAAACCCAAATAGTTGCGCATTCGGGAAAAACTCTTTGATCGCCTTGTGGTTTTCGCCAAACTGAGAGCGGTGGCATTCATCAAAGATGAATACGATGCGTTTACTGCTCAGCGGCTTAAGGCGTTCTTTATAATTTTTCTTATAAGTACCATCCAAAGCCAGTCCCAGTTTTTGAATGGTAGTAACAATCACCTTATCGGCATAGTCGGTAGACAATAAACGCCTTACCAGGGTTTCTGTGTTTGTATTTTCCTCTACACTGCCTTCCTGAAATTTATTGAACTCTTCACGTGTTTGCCGGTCAAGGTCTTTGCGATCTACTACAAACAAACATTTTTCAATTTCCGGGTTATCTTTTAGCAGGGTAGACGCTTTGAAAGAGGTAAGTGTTTTACCACTGCCCGTAGTATGCCAGATATAACCGTTTCCCCGGTTTTGCTGAATGCAATCAACAATAGCTTTTACCGCAAAAATCTGGTAGGGGCGCATCACAAGCAGTTTCTGCTCGCTCTCTACCAGCACCATATACTTACTTATCAGCTCACCAAGTGTACACTTGGTCAAAAACTTTTCCGCAAAGGGTTCTATATGCGTTATTTTCTTATTGCTTTCGTCTGCCAGTTGATAAACAGGTAAAAACTGCTCTTCTGCATTGAATTGAAAATGCTGGTTTTTATTATTAGAGAAATAATAGGTATTGCTGCGGTTGCTGACGATAAATAATTGCATAAAGCAAAGCAGTGAATTGCCATAGCCGTTGCCTGGCTCATTTTTATAGTCCACAATTTGCTGCATTGCCTTTCGGGGAGAAATATCCAGTTTCTTCAGTTCTATTTGTACTACAGGCAGCCCGTTGATCAACAGGATGATATCGTATCGCTGATGGCTGTTTTCGGTATTAATGCGTAACTGGCTGATGACTTCATAATCATTTTTGCACCAGTCTTTGATATTTACCAGCGTATAATTCAACGGAGTGCCATCTTCGCGTTGAAAGTATTGTTTTTCGCGCAGGCGTTTAGAAGCCACAAATACATCAGGGCTAATGATTTCTTCCTTAAGCCGCAAAAATTCATTTTCTGATAACCGAACACGGTTAAGTGCCTCGAATTTGGTGCGGAAATTTTGCTCCAGCGTTTTCCGGTCAATTATATCTGGCCGGTGTACGTATTTCAGTCCTATCAGTTGCTTGATTAGGTTTTCTTCTATCTGGTACTCTCTGCTCATTCCAATACGATATTTTCCTGGTTAAGGTTAATGGGTAAACCGCTTAGCTGCCGGGTTACCTCACTTCAGCTTTGTTGTACTATACAGCGTCTCTAACAGCTCGCAGGGGCTAACCCCAATCGCCAGCGCAATAAGATACAACTCTTCGGCTCTTAAATGACTGCGCTCATTTAATGTCAATTCATTCATCCGGGCTTTGGTAAGACCAGTTTTCCTGGCTACTTCAGCCTTGTTGACGGAACGCTGAGCCAGATAGATACCGAGTTTTGTCATTGATTATTAGCTTTTTCTATACTCTTATTAATCTGAAAGGTATAAAAGAATAAAAAAAGTGAATAGCATTTGATTATTTTATTCGCTTTTTCATTACCTTAGTATCGTTATTCTATACCAATAACCAAAATAAGCTAATTAAAATAGAGAAAGAATAGTCGAATCAAACATAGCTAAAGCGTATTTGCTTTTATTCCTGCTTTGAAAACTACGACCTTTCTTGAGTTCGGGAAATAAGGTAAATCGCTCACGTATTCCTTAATAATTTTAAGGTTCAGACGTGGGCGTCCTTATTCGAACTCGGGGTGTCGTAGCCCTTCAAAGCGATAAGGACCAACCCACGTCTCTTTTTGGTGGGTAGGCCTGCCAGCCCGTAGCTCCCTTACACTGCAGTACTGGTAAAAAAGATCACTCTTTACCTCACCCACTAAACTGTGTAAGATGGAAAACACACGCCCCGGCCGGTTTCAGAAACCCGACCATTTTTTGACCCTCGCCACCGCCAGCCCCGTGCGGGCACTGGCAGATATCATAGATACCTACACCCTCGATGATCTGCGCCAGGAGCTTACGCTCTGGCAGGAGCTGGCCCTCTGCAACGACGACAGCGCCTACGCCGAAGCGCCTGCCCGCGAAAACCTGCTGGCCTTCTTACAGGCCTTTCAAAGAACCATCGAAGCACTGTACACTACCCGGCTCAAAAAAATCAAGTATCAATCACCCGCCCGTGCAGCACTCAACATACCAACACTGCTTACCCTGCAGGAACAGGCCCAGCCCATGCAGGTTATCCGCCAGTTTGCCGAGACCTTCAGTCTATCCTACACCCAGGCCGAACTGCTCGACCTGCTGGACGCCGTCATCAGCTACCGGGGTAAAAAGAAAATACAACTGGGGAGTGTGGTGTTCTTTTATCAGCGGCTTTGCCTGTTGGGTAGTCTGGTTTATCAGATGGTTTAGAACATCCGTTCTATCATAAAACCTCAGAATCGTGAAAGCATTTGATTTTTGTGCTAACTTAAATTTCACAATTTAAAGTACCTATATCAGCAGCATCTAGCGAACTATCCTTTCGAATATTTTCTAAAAGCACTTACGAATTGGTAAATGAAATAAGCTCCAAAAATTCTTGAAACAGCATCAAAAAACATTGTTCCGTTCGAGCCTTGACTAATTGGATCATACCCAAATATTCTTTCGAAATAATGTATAGGATTTAGGAATAACAAGAACTTTCCAATCTCATCAAGTATTAGACCCTTGTCAAATTTTGTTTGATCGGATAAATATTTAATAGTTGTGTACCAAATAATAGTCGACCCAAACAGCCAATAAAATGCCCTTAGCCAACTCAATCCAAAATTGTTTGAGTAAAAATTTGTAAATAATATAAACTTATCACCGAAGTGACCTTTTTTTCTCTTTATTATATCTAGAAAAAGGCGCATCTCTTGTTTTTCAAATGCAAGTTTTTTTTCAAGGTCTCCATTTTTACTCGCGACTAATTTTAACTGTCGATAATTCTCCTTTACTGCATCAATGTTGCTAGATTGAAGATTTAAAGTTGAACACCACATAATATTGACAGGAATAATATCAATAATATTAGAACTGGCTATAATTATTCTATTAAAACTTGAAAAGTCACAATTATCAATCTGTGCTTTGCCGATTAATGAGTTCTTAATTACCAAAAGCGCTTGATCGGTAAGAGGGGAAAGTCCGGAAATTTTTAAATTACCATAATTAGAAAAATAGTCAGCGATACCTGTTTGAATTTTCGCATTATTAATAAATATTGAAGAATCCTTTAATTCGCCAATCAGTTGAAGCTTTTTGGAGATAAAATTTCTCAACAAATAGTCTGTTCTATAGCTTGAATAATTAAACAAATAAATTTCCTCAAGTATTTGTTTGCTCTCCAAATTTGAAAATGTTATTCGATATTCCTTTCCACTACCCTCTAAAACAAGTTTTTTTATTGATAGAGGCTTTAAATGAACATCGTTGTCTGCTTCATTATTTTTAAAAATCAATTCTGAAACTCTAAATTCATGAAGTTTTAATTCCTTGATATTATTTATTATACAATTTTGAACAGTCAGCGAATGAACATCCAGTTGTTTGAAAGCAAAGTATTGATTAAATGTAGATCTCAGAAGCTTAGTGCGCTGCAACTTGCTATCAAACAGAAGAAACCTTTTTTTAAATATGCAATTAACTATTATTAAACTGGTGACTGTTTGAGCGCTTTTTATAATTACTTCGTCTTCAAAATCGCAATTAAGAATTTCGGATTCTTTTAACTTGAAATATTCCTTACTGGTTAACTCTAGTTTGTCGACAACCTGAACATTTATCACCTTTTTATACTTCGTGAAAAGAAGAATAAACTCATTGGCATTAATTTGCTTTTTACCAAATGGCTTAAGTAAATCCGTATTAAATTCCATGTATGCTGTATCAGTTTAGATTGATGCTCCTTTAAAGAATTGGTCTTGCAGAATATATTATATTTCGTCCACGAGATATTGCCCGATAAATAAAACAAATACACTTTATATTCTCTGTTACCAGTCGCATTCGTATACTTAAATAAAAGTTGATTATCCTGGTCAGTCCACTTCTTGATCAACACTTTTACAGAAGAAATTTATCCTGTTTGCCTTGTCCACGCTCGGATATTTATTCCAATTCTTTCAATATCTTCTCTAGTCACAATACCGCCGTGCATTATTGTATTGCGTGATCTCTCCAGCGTTGAAAGAACCCCTTTCGCCCATTCCATATCTGTCAAAATATCTTTGAACAAATCCCAATTCACGACAATGATTGAAGATAAATCACCGAAATCGCAATACATTATTTCCTCTGTCCCTCTGCTACCATGCCATCTAAATTTTATATCCTCTTCCTGCCTTATCTTCACCTTTGCTTTAATCTTCTCGGGAGCTTTTCCCCACCAAGCTTCTAAAAATTTTTCAGTCATTGCAGATTTAACAAGGTCTCTAACTGAGTTTTCAAAAGAATGCAGCGCTATATATACTAATGACATTTGCTTCGCTTTTTGAATATTATCGTTATCAAGCATCTCAAAAGACAAGGCTTTCATTATTGAATGTTCTTCTTCTCTTCCAAATTTAGAAAGTTTCTTTCTCCCTGCCTTATCAAGGCTTTCCTCTGTTAATATACCACGGTAAACAAAATTGTATACATCTCTCATATTATCCCAAATGATCCCGAAGGCTTTTAAAAATTGCGTCATAAACCGCCTGATCTTTAGTATCTGGCAGAATTATATTAATATGATATTGCAAACCGTCAATATTGATTTTTTTATTTTTTTCGGTGCGGTTTGACTCTTCCAAATGTTCTTTTTGATTTGCTTTTTCATCAGATAATTTATACTCGCCATCGGTTTCAGATTTCTCCATTCTACTCTTCTCAAAGTCTGCCAACTTGCATAAAGAGACAAAATTTGTTGCAATCAGTTTTATAAGATTATCAGTTTTGCCTTTACCTGCATAAAGCGTACGCAGTTTATTATAGACTTCTGTCTGGGTCATCTTTTGGGCATCCTTCCGAATTGCAAACAAATCGGAGAACATCTCTTTTATGCCGTCGGCTAAAACCCCAGCAGCGACGTCCTTGTCCAAGAATTCATAGTATCTTTTTGTAGGTGCATTATTAGCATCCAAAAAACCCAATTCCTTCAATATACCTATAAAAGTTCTGTCATTAGTGCTTGCAAACTCTAATCCTTCAAGAAATTTTACTGTAAATCGCTCAGGAGCTTGCGCTTCTTGAATCGCTTGAAAATACGCTTGGAAAGAACCAGCTTTAACTGAGTAACTATTTGGCAATGCCATGCTAAATGTTTTTGTTATGATTTAGGCTGTGATATCGCCGAGAGTTGGTCTTAGCTGCTGAACACATACTACAGTCTTATATTCCTTAAGCAGCACGCTGTATTTGAAATCTATACAACTACATACGTTCTATTCATTGTCTATAGCAATACACACCAACAATGGGCGAAAATTATTGAAAACTACTAACCGCGTTAAACTATAATAAGCAGTCAGAAATATCTTACGGTAACCCATAAGCCACCAACAATCCATTGCCACTGCCTGTTTGAAAAGGGCACATGGGCATATCCCGAATCTTAATCCCTAGCAACTAACAGTCTTTCAATCGGCCCTTAAAAATTTAAATAAAATCCGAAATCTAAAAAGGTGAAAACACGGTATTATACTACGGTAGATCCGTTGGCCGTAGTGAGTTAGCTATCGTATTCCGGGAAGCGGGCGCTTCCAGCCGGTTAAGAAGTCTGGCTTACACCATCCAGAACTGCCACTTGAAGTGTGTCAATGTTTATGTCCTTTAGCTTTTTGAATTTAATGCAATAGCCGGTTACACTGGCCTTGCCGATGGTTTTTGCATAGGTATCGGGCAAATAGCTTTTGTCTTCAAGACCCATTATATAAACTGATATGCCCGTGGTATTTGCGCTAATGCCTACCTGGTAAAAGTCTTTGGTCCTGCCATCGGCATATTTTATTGTCTGATGGCCATATCCGATATTGGGGTTAGTAACAATCCTGCCATTTTCATCTTTCCCATCCAAAAACCATAATCTGGCCCTGGGCAACCATTGAAGTATGCGTTTGTGCAACGCTTCTACGTCTGCACGTTTGGGTTCGGGCAGGCTGTGAATGTATTCCTCAATCTGTTTACTGGTACTCATATAGCACAGTTATTTGTATGGGCAGTTGCGCCCGCTATTATCGTTTGCTACAGTTAAATGATCAGTGCACAATACTTTTCACCTTATCAAAAAAGGCCTGGCGCTGGCCATTTGAATAGTTGTATACGGTAGAGGTTTCACGAAGTATATGAAGCAGCTCCTGTGTTTTTTCATCTGCCGCGGGAGGTTGGGTTATCACCGAGATAGCCTCTACATTTTCGCTACCCCGTACGCGGCCCAGGTTTTCAAACTTAAAAGCAGCTTCGGTGGTATTGGCCTTTCGGTCTGTATTGGCAAGATCAATGGCTTCGATTACATACAGGCGGCCATTTTCGTAACTAAAATCAAGCTGGTGCGTCAGGTTGCCGGAATGAATGACCCGGTTCACCTCCAGTTTCTTTTCGCCTATCAGGCTTTGCTGCTGCAGATCTTCTCTGAGGCGTGTCTTTAAGCGATGCTGAGGCGCCTTTTCTTTTATCTCTTCTACAAAACTGGTATAAAGATATTCGGCCTCCTTTTCTGCATCTGCTGTGGCCACGGTACCAAATTCAGAAAACTGAAATTTGCCACTGGTCTGCTCTATGGTCGTCATCAGCTCCCTGGCCCCCGCCGGGCGTAGCGATTCGAAATAATGAGCATACCCTTTCAGCATATCACGGTCAGCTGCAGCCAGGCCATGCCCGAGTTTGGCAGACAGGTTTTTTGAAAAGCGGGCTTTGTATTCATCGCCCGATTCGCTAAAGAAAATAACACCAATATTGCGGGGTTCATTTCGCAAAAGATCCGGCACGTACCGCGCAATGGCAAAGTAGTATAATTTATCGGGTCTCATGGCTGAAGCAGATTTGGAAATTTATGCAAATTGGCTGAGAGCATGGTGCTTATTGAATTTCTCTGCAAGATGAGAAACTGTATGAGGGCCTCCCTTTCGTTTTGATCTGGCAACCAGTCTTCAGGTATCTGCGCTACTAAATTAATAAAAAAATCATCGGTGATTGTTCCTACCAATTGCAGGGCACTATTAAAATCATTCCGGCCTGGCGATGTGGTTATTACAAAATTGCCTTCGAGACGGCGGTCGCAGTTGTAAAAATTTTGAATAATCTCCGACAATAAATACCGTTAAAACACCCTAAATAATTATTGCTATTTCGAAATGGCTATTAACAAAAAAAAGAAATTCTATTTGTCATAGATCGGGCATATCCTGTCCGCCTGCGCGGTCAGGACGCTGCGCGTCCATCCCGAAGGCTCGGGACGAAGCCTCGTCCCGAGCCTTCGGGACGGTTTACTACAACACCGATATTTTCCGCTATCGCCATTCGATCTGAAAACTGATTCGCCCGACCACCTTACTGCAACAATCAAACTTCTTCCTTATATCCCGCCGGCCGTGGAGGCAAAAAAAGATCCAACTAAATGACTTTACAAATAGAAAGCGAACAAAGAAAGATAATTCGATAATCACTACTGTCCGGGGAAAATAAATGTGACAAAAAGAGGTTTGATAATCAGATTTTGTACAGATGCTTTTGTGGACTTTGGGAAATGTAAGCCCTCCCTTTTAACATTGTTAGCTTTCCTCAACGGCGTGAGCACCGTTTAATCGCCATTTCCCTACTATATTCTCTTATTTTTTTTTCTTGTGGTTCACAAGGTGCCTTGTTTTTCTCCGATTGAATCTTTAATGATACTAGCATTAACAGAGACCGGAGAAAAACACAGCACCGGTGAACCACATCGGCCCGCCGGCCGTGGAGGCAAAAAGATGGAATTAAATGATTGTACGAAACAGAAAGAGAAACCAGTACAGGTAATTCGAATATTTCCTGCATTCCTACACTAAAGCAGCTAATCTACTGGCCTTCAGCAATCGGCATCTATTCTGAAATAAATAAGCGCATTGTTGACATAAGTAGGGTTTAATAGCCTATCTTCGATTTGATTTACAAGAGCACTTCATCATCCGGTCAGGATCAGTTTTAATTCTTACGCTTCGTACTGTAAAAATTTTTCCTCCTCTTTTCGCTTGCTGCAGTCCTTCTGTTATTTTTTAATCATTAATTTTTTTACGTATGAACATGTATGTATCAAACCTGGGCTTTCAGCTGCAGGATTCAGACCTTCAACAATTATTCTGTGTATTTGGCGATGTAGCTTCTGCCAAGATTATCAAAGACCGCGAAACCGGTCGTAGTCGTGGCTTTGGCTTTGTAGAAATGCCTTCTGCCGATCAGGCCAATACCGCCATGAAGGCATTAAACAACCGTGAGATCAGTGGCCGTGCCATGTCGGTATCTGTAGCCAAAGAAAAAGAAAACCGTACTCCACGCGTGTGGTAATCTGTCTCTGCCAACGCAGAGCAATACATATTGATACTTTTAGCACGCGCAGCGGTCATCCGCTGCCGTGTTTTTTATAATAAAGCACATAATATGCATTTTCTGAAAACAGATATGGAATTCACCCATTACCGGTGGGAGCATGAGCCAGTCGATTCTGCAGCTCTATCGAGAGAACCAACGCGTAAACCATTTGACCCTCACAATGGTTTGCAGGTATTGTATATTATCAACTACTACCTGGAAGCTGCAGAAAAATTTTCTACCAGAGAGGCACGTGTTATAGAAAGCATCATTGCCCATCAGCTACCCAAAGACATGAAGAGTGAGCGATCGGTTTATAACTGGCTCGTACAGGTTGCCCAATAAACCTGCTGTTATCAACTAACCGCACTTGTTTCTGCTGTAAACCCGGATCAGCACCACTCTGCTTCCTGCGCCGGAGATAAAAACAGAGCCGGCCAAGTGCATGAAGCAGATAAAGCACCAATATCACACTCACCTGTTTCATCATTACCTGCATCGCCTGCCCCCCCTTCCTCCTATCATGACTGTGCACCATATCGGCCCGCCCGCACTGAAGGCAAAATGACCGAACTAAATAGCTGCACAAAACAGAAAGAGAATAATTAAAGATAATTCGGCGATTTCCTGCCCGGTCCGAAGCAGTTTACTATAGCGACCACCCGGCTCTCTTAACATTCCTGCAGCCGCATGACCCTAAGCGCAAAGCCGGGTATCTCCCTCCTGCCTCACGGAAGAAAATCATTCTTTTTAAGGATTTACCGGTGTATGGCCCGTTACTACTTTTATGGGGCAGTTTTCAAACAGTCACCCTTTCAATTAACGGGCATACAATGAATAAACTATTTTTCTCCTCCCTGTTTCTTTTATACTCCATTGCCTCTTTGGGACAAAAAGGAAATTTCGGCATCCTTACCTATACTGTTCCGGCCGGCTATCAACTGGTAAAAGCCGATAACCTGCTTACCTATTTCCGGCAGGATACTAAAACCGGAGCCTATTGCAAGTTTATAATCTATCAAACCCTTCCGGACCGGGGCGGCCCGCAACAGAACTTCGATTTCTTCTGGGACAACATGCTCAAAAAAGCTTTCAATGTAACAGGTCCTGCAAATATGCAGCCCGCCGGGGTCTTAAAAGGATGGCAACTGCTGATGGGTACTGCCATCTATGCCGATAATGGTGTAAATACAATGGCCATTCTTACCAGCTTCAGCGGTAAAAACATCATGCAAAACGTATGTATCCTTTCAAATGCCGATATCTATAAAGCCGACATCGAAAGCTTCATCGCTTCGGTAGATGTGTCAGAAGAAATAACTACAGCAGCCCCATCCACCAGCCCGGCCACTAAACCGGCTTCACCAGCAACACCAACCGCCTCCGCCAATGTAAAATATGAAGTATGGATGTGCCATTGCTTTACTCCGGGTTCGCTTTCTTCCACCGCTTTTAAAACTGTGGTACTTTCTCCCGATGGCAGGTGCCTGTATTATCTGCCCGAAAAAGGATTGAATGGCATTACTCCTGCCAACAGCAATGAAAGCGGCAGCTGGGGCAGTGTAACAGACAAAGGTAAAATGCTGCAGCTGCGCAATGAGCGATACGGAAATATGGAGTTGTACAAAATATCTGCTACCGCCATGAGCCGGTACGCCGATCTGAAAAGCTCCATTTATAAAAAAGTAAAACAGGTAGATGGCTTACGGTTAGAAGGAGCGTATTCGCCGGAGTTGTCCTATTACAACGGGAAGACGGATGTCATTTCGCGCCAGATCGACCCCAATAAGCGCCCCATTATCTTCTTCAAAAAAGATGGCACGTATATCAATGAAGGCATCGAATTCAGCAACCTCACATTCGGTGACCCCTATGCATTGGGCAAAGGAACCTATGAAGTGGTAAATTACTCGCTGATACTTACAACCCAAAGCGGACGCAAGCTGCAGATAGCATTTACTCCGGTGCTGGATGCAAACCCTGCCGCCCGCAACAACAGCGGGCTGATCATAAACAATAACTTATTCTACAGACTGGGAAAAGACTTTGTTCCGCATAACTGAACCGGCCACCGGCATTACTCTTATGAAAAAATATACAGCCGTAATGATACTGCTTCTTATGGTAGGCAGTACTCAGGCACAGCGCAACGATACGGAGCTCAATCGCGACTCCATACTCGACTGGCGATACCTCGTCAACGCATCGAGGCCGGCAGCCAGCAAACCCATCAAAGACAACAATGTGCCGGGAAGCAGCTATACGGTATGGCAGCAGCAGGCAGCCGCTACGTTGTTTAACTGGGTGCAGCAATCGTACCGCCCCCGTGGGCTCGTTATACGCAACCTGCTCACGGAAAATCAGCAGTGGTGGCTTAGTGGTGCTCCTGCCCTGCATAGTTATGGCATCCAACTCGCCGGGTTTGCAGCACATTTCGTGAATGGCAAATTAGACCTCCGCTGTTGTGAGATCGGACACTACCTGGGTCTTGCCTTCAACGGTTTTCCCGGCGATTACCTGCAGGGAGGTTTCAACCCCAATGGTCTTTACCTCTTTGCTGAGCAGGCACAGTTCAGCACGGGCGATACCGATGACAAATTAAAGTCGGAGGGTGTCGACCGGCAGATCTTGCCGCATCTGCATCCCTATCGCACTTACCTCGACCACTACCACGACGATGGCAAAGGCTGGAACAGGGTCGGCGTGGTGGTTACCAAAAACGGTGAATGGCCTTTTAAACCGGTGCTGGTAAAGGATGCGGTGGAATATATCAACCAGCAGCTGGCGACCTACCCGGGCATTGCGCAAAAAAATCCTTTCGCCATGGATGCTGTAAAGAAGGCCCTGGAGCGATTAAAGCCCTATTACAACGAAGCAACAAAACTAAAAGAGATCAATTTTTACAATGCCATGCTCAAAGACGAAAGCGGGCACGCCATCCTGGATCCCCGCGTTATCATCAATGGGTTGGCTGTCAATAAAACATTTCCCGAATACCGCATGCTGGTCTCAGCCAGCCGGCAAATCATTGAACAATCCAAAACCGACAATCCGCTGTGGCTTTATATGACTTTCTCGCGCAATGGTGAAGCCGTCGGTAATACCACCCAATTCGATCCCAAATTTTCCACCGAAAGAGACTATCTCGTAAATACGCTGCTGCGTAATTTCAACTTTGAGTACGCCAGCAACTGGCTGTCGCAGCCCGAAAAGATGAAGAATGTTGCCTACACGCCCGTGAATGCTCCTGCTACATCTTCCGGTAATACTATAACTGCACCTGCAGGCATTTCGGCTACTGCAGCTTCGAAAAACAAAGATGCCTATACCATTTTGTATGAAGATTTTGACGGCTACCCAACCGGCACATTTTCTGCAAAAGGCTGGCATACCTATGGCCGTGGTGGTCATAGTTTTGAGAATGCCACATTGAACACAGTAGGCGGGCAAACGGGGAAATGGATCTCCATACCTGACCTGTATACCTTCTATCCTGATTTCACGAAACCACTGCCGGCCAGTTTTACGGTGAATTACGATGTCTATTTTGGGAGTACTATTTCAAACAAGAGAACTCCGCTTTACTTCAGGCTGGACACCTATGACAACAGCCCGAAAAAAAGCAACCCGATAGACATGCACGATATCAACCTAAATGGGTTCCAGTTTGCGCTTGCATTGAGTGGAGAAGCAGAGACCAGCAAAAGGTATACGGAGGCGAAATATGATGAAGTAACTAAAACAATAAGAGTTACAGGTTTAAAAGCAAATGAGGTGACGCATGTAAGTGTTTCTGTAAATGGTTCTTCGCTGACAATAACTGTGAATGGCAGAGAGGTGATGCGCGATGATACTGCGCTCCCCACCGGCAAAACATTTAAACGATATGGCTGGTATTGCGGACAAGCAGGTATATACCTCAGCAATATCTATGTCAAAAGCGGCACACCCGTTCAGTCCAGCAATCCGCAGGAGCCACGGTTTGCAGGCGTGGTAAAAGACCCGAACGCGCCTACTGGTACAGCGGCCACTTTTGAATCCGCTCCTTATACCTTCACTCCATTGCCCAAACTCGATAAGCTGCCCGCCCTCTCTTATCCCACGGGTTTTAAAAGCAGCATGCCGGCTTTGCCAGCAAGCAGCAACAAAGCAGCAGCAGCGCTGAAAATAGATTACAAATTCCCCGAAAGATCAGCTGCGCTGGGCAGCATATCCAATACAGTCGTTTCCGCAGATGGGTTTAAAAAAATGATCGGCGATATTTACGAGCTGGCTTCAAAAAAATTACAACAAGCCAACAGCGCTAAGATCGACAGCTATCTTCAATCAAAAAAGATCAATACATCAGCGACTATCAGCAAGCTGGCCGTAGATGCCTGGCTGGAGAGCAAACCCACTACAGCACTTTACCTGTTTTGCAAAGCATTGCAGACCGACTATACCGATCTGCGTACAGCCAATAACCTGGCTTCATTGCTTATCACATACGGTTATGCAGAAAAGGCCATTCCTCTGTTGTTATACATCAATAAACAAACAGGTGGCGCCCCCGAAGCCCTTTCCAACCTGGCCAATGCTTACTACAATCTTGGGGATCCTGCTACTGCGATAAGCTTTGCAGAAAAATGTATTGCAAAAGATAGCCTCAACGCTACCGCCAATAAAGTGGCTGCTTTTGCTCACCTCAACAAAGCCGCACAATCATCGGGCAGGGCAGAAACCGAAAAAGCAATGGGTTACTTAAAGCAGGCATTAAAATCGGGTTACAATAAAGAGGCCTCCGACATATTATCCAAAATAGAAAGCAATCATCAGAAAACTGCTGATTTTGCAAACACTAATTTTAAAGAATTCCCACTGCTGAAACGCATTCAGTTGCCGGCAATGCCGGAAGATCTGCACCAGATGAAATCATTTAACGATCATCTGGAACTGGAAAAAAGTGCGCTCAGCAAAACAAAAGATGAAATATTCGCAGCAGCCAGAAAGATTCCTCAACCGAATTTGAAACAAATGACAGCAGCTGCCGGCCAGAACAAAAATGTAACCCTGATGATCACGAAAGCGGCTGCCATTATCAATCAAACCAGCGCCTGGTACCTGAAGATGAAAGCTGATCTGGAGCAGGTCTTTAAGCTCGATAAAAAGGCGCTGGATGATAAGCACAACGAGAAAATGAAAGCGATCGGTAAGAAATATCTTGCCCTGCTAAATAAGCTGGAAGGCGGTGAAGGAAATGCGGAGGAAGAAGAGGAAATAGAACGGTTAATGAAATTGCGTTGCGAAGAATACAATAAAGAATCAGCCGCCTACCTGTCGGACGTAGCCAAACTCACTAACCAGTTTGCCCAGCGAAGTGAACATGTAAGCCGTATCTACTGCAGGGATTATGCCAACTGGATGCCTGTACAGTTGCTGGACAACAGTAACCGGTTTTTCCTGGAAGCACAACGAATATACCTGACAGACATCGGCAAGATACTATCACTTTATACCGCCGTAGAACCCTGCATATATCCAACAGAGCAAGCACAAAAAGAGAAGACTACCGCCAAACCCAAACAATGGGAAGAACTGTATTGTGCCAATGTAAAAGGATCATTGGGACTGGGTCCGGCCAAAATAAGTTTCAACTGTACCTCGATGAGCATATCCGGTGGCGAAGGATTTGTAGGAGAAATGAATCTTAACTACAACGAGAACGGAACCTTTAAGGATGTCACTATTGGCGCAGGCGTTGGCGCAGAATGGCATACCGGCAAGAAAGAAATAGCAACTGCTTCTATCGGCGCTTCCGCCCTGGAATACCTGACTATCGGCGCAGCGGCTGACGGCAGTTTGCAGGTAACTGACTGGGGTATTTCTGCAGGCGCTTCTGTATCGGGTAGCATAGACAATGGTGCCCTGGGCGAAGAGATCAATATTGCCTCTATAACGGTTGGCTTTATATCGGGCGATACCACCATCGGGGGCGCTGTACCTGATGCGTTGAGGTTAAAATAAAGGCCAGGATATATTCATGGAGTATCCCTTTTGTTCTGTTGCGTAAATACGGAAGGTATCAGTTCAATATTATGTTTTGCTGCTACCCTTATCAAGATCGGCATCAGGATGGATGCACCGGGGATCAACACAAATGGAATACCGATACCGGCCAGTTTTAAGGTGTCATACAACTGTGTCTTCAGGAGATGCTCCTGCTCAGCACTTACGCTGCCAGTTGACAGATATTGCCTGATGATGAACAACGCCTCTTTATCATCGCCATATTCGGTTTTTAACCCCTGCAGAAAATAGTGGGCCTGCTCTTCTATAATGGCTTCGATGTTCATAATCGGAAAATGTAGAAGGCTGTAAAAGGATTTAGCTATCCGCCAAAGATGTCCGGCATTTCAAAGGCAGAAACGAAAAAAAAGTGCCCGTTTTGGGGTAATTCGATCGCACGCTATCATATCCGGGATAGCGCTAAATAGTTATATATCCATAAAACCGGCCACAAGGAAAACCGCTTTATAAAAAGCAACTGCTGCCGTACGCACCTATCAATACCGATAACAAACTGCATTTATATTCATACCAGCCCCCACGGATGCAAACAACACTACATCGCCGGTATGCAACTCATGACCAGGCACCTGATTTTTACGCACGAGATCATACAAGGTGGGGATAGTTGCTACCGAGCTATTGCCCAGCCAGTGAATAC
>JAGODE010000321.1 GCA_017998385.1 Chitinophagaceae bacterium
AGATGACACTTGCGGCCTCTTTGGCAACATCCACAGCTGTATTGACAGAGATGCCCACATCAGCTGCGTGCAGGGCAGGAGCATCATTGATGCCATCGCCCATAAAACCAACGGTGAGGCCAGACTGGCGCAACGATTGAATGATGCGTTCTTTTTGATTGGGCTCCACTTCGGCAAATACCTGTGCCTGCAGCACTTGTTGCTGCAGCGCCGCATTGCTCATGCTGGCCAGTTGCTGGCCGGTAAGTACAACCGGGTCTTTATAGCCAATCTGTTTCATCAGGCTGGTTGCTACAAGTTTGTTGTCGCCGGTAATCAGCTTAAGCGACACACCCAGGTCCTGCAATTCATGAATCGTATCAATTACATCGGGTTTGGGCGGGTCATACAGCGTTACCATACCCAAAAAGATCATTTCTTTTTCATTATCCCGGGAAAAGGAGCCGGCAGACTGGTTTGCTTTGTAGGCAAGGCCAAGAACGCGATAACCGAGTTGAGAGTTTTCCTGATAAGCAGACATGATCTGCTCCTGGCAGTCTGCCATAGAAACAATCTGTCCGTCCGGCATTTCTGCAAAGGAACAGACCGCTGTTACCGACAGCAGCGCGCCCTTGGTGATGGCCAGTTGCGTGTTTCCATCGCTAACCAGTACGGTTAGTCGTTTACGGATAAAATCGTAGGGGATCTCTGTAAGGAGCTCATAGTGGCCCGGTGCTGCTTCATACAGCTTGTTGAGCGCAACATCAATGGGATTGTGAAACCCCTGTTGCAGGGAGGCATTTAACCAGCTGTAGAGACGGGCCTTTTCGCTATGCTCGCCGAGACAACCTAATGTGTCTTTTACAGTGACTTCGCCTTTGGTGAGTGTGCCTGTTTTGTCTGTGCATAAAACAGTAATACTTCCGAAATCGGGGATGGCCGAAAGTCGTTTTACAATCACTTTATTGTGTGCCATTCGTGTAGCCCCGCGTGCCAGGTTAATAGAAACAATTACGGGAAGCAGTTGTGGGGTAAGGCCCACGGCAAGTGCCAGCGAAAACAGAAAGGAGTCCAGTACGGGTTTGTGCAGAAAAACATTGATCGCAAAAATGATCAGCACCAGTATGAGTGTGATCTCCATCAGCATATAACCAAATCGGCGGATACCGCGTTCAAATTCGGTATCGGTGCGTTTATGAAGAAGCCTGCCCGACAAACGACCCAGTTCGGTACTGCGTCCTGTATGAATCACCAGTGCACGGGCTTTGCCGCTTACGACGTGCGAACCGAGAAAAACACAATTACACCTCCTGGCAAAAGGGGTATCAGCAGGCAGTTGCGATATGGATTTTTCTACAGGGTAGGTCTCGCCGGTAAAAGTGGCTTCATCAATAAAGAGGTTGTCGCTGCTGATAAGGAGACAGTCTGCCGGTATCAATGAGCCGGCGCTGAGTTCTATGATATCGCCGGGAACCAGCGATTCGATGGCTTTCTGTTGTTGTATGCCTTCGCGGTAAACAGTACAGTTTACCGCAATCATTTTCAGTAACTCTTCTACCGCATTACTGGCTCCTTTTTCCTGCCAGTATCCCAGGATGCTGCTTATAAGAATAATAGTAAGGATGATGATACCGTCGATCATTTCCCCCAGCGTAAGTGATAGAATAGCGGCCAGGATCAGCAGAAGTGTGACAGGCGTTTTGAACTGGTTTAGAAAAAGTTTTAGTCCGGTATATTTCTTTCGTTCATTGATTACATTGCTGCCGTACTGCTGCTGTCTTTGCTGAACCTCCGCTTCAGACAGACCCTGCTGGCTGGACTGCAGTGCCGTGAATGCTTCCGTGGCTGATAACTGCCAGTATGTTTGTATCGGCATAGGAAAGTTTAAGTTAGGCCGGCTGCTTACAGTTGTTGTGACAGTACATTTCAGTCTATGTATTGCACATTGTCTGTTATGCGTGATGTGGCCGGAGGTGTGTCTGTAGCATATCCTATTGCAATAGAAAGATACACTATTTCGTCAGGTCCAAGTTTTAATTGTTCGTAAAAGGCTGTGTGGGTTATGTATTTACCGAAGCCGATAGGACAGCTGGCAAGACCGAGTGCCGTGGCTGCCAGCATGATATTTTGTGCGCACATGCCAATGTCAAGAGGAGCCCACTCGCTATTGCGCGGTCCTGCAATAAAGATGACGACAGGAGCGCCGTAGAAGACATGGTCATGCGGATGGTGATGGCGCAGCGTTCGCACAAAGTGAAACATCGAACGGATGGCTGAAATGACTGCCCGGGGGCCTTTTTTCCAGACCTCCCTGCGCGCATAATGGCCAATTGCGGAAGACAGTTGTTTTATAAGAACCGGATTGCGGACTATCCTGAATATCCACGGTTGACTGTTGAAGGCAGACGGCGCCATACGTCCGGCATCGAGCAACTGCCCGAGCAAATCGTCTGCAACAGCCTGCTCACTAAACCTGCGCACAGCCCGCCGTGTATATATTGTTTCCAGTACAGTATTTACTGTTTTTGCCTGCATAGGAGGTGGTGTCATTTTTATCGAAGCTATCTATTGTCTGCATACACATCTATGACCCACATCAGCAGTTGAACTGATTTGACCGGAAATAATCGGATGGTCCGCAAACCCGGTTTGCGGAAAAGTCATCAGAAGATAACACCCGATTCTTCCAGTGCTATCTTTTTTTCGAGCTTTTGAATCCGCTGTTTCAATTGTTTGATCTCTTCATCTCTGTTGACCAGGAGTTTTTCGTAGGCTGCTATCAGTTGTGCATTGTGAGCTGCTGATACAGGCGCGGTTTCGCCACGGCGGCAGCAAACGATGGGTCCCATGTTTACACTATTGCCTGCAAAATGAATGGGGCAGGGCGCGCCGGCGCCACCCTCCGGAGAGGAGCCGGTAAGGGCTGACAGGAAAGAGCCCAGGTCGGTTCGTATAAAACCGCTGAATTCTTTCATTTTTACAGCCTCACTTTTAGACTGAACGGAATGATTACGGCCGGGTTGTCCGTTTGCCATGAATGGCCGGCGATAGTTGTTTTTTCTTGTTTTCATGATTTAAGGTTTTAGAAGACAACATTAAACCGCCCTCGCGAAATAACCGCGGTGTTTTCAACGCCAGAAAATGTTTTTTTCCCGGAAAGAAGTTGAAAGGTTTAAAGGTGGGGATAGCAGGGAACTACGTTTATACTTTTATACCTTTAAACCTTTCAACTTCTTTTACATATACCTTTGCGCCTATGCCGGCAACCATATTACTGATCGATGATGAAGAGCAATTGCGTAAGCTGCTGGGCCGTATAATCGGTCTCGAAGGCTTTACCGTGGCCGAGGCCGGTACATTAAAAGCGGCTGCAGACTGGCTCCGGTTGCATCAGGCAGATGCCGTGCTCTGCGATGTACGCCTGCCCGATGGAAATGGGATTGATTTTGTGAAAAACATCCGCCAGATCCAGGCCGGTGTTCCGGTTATCCTGCTTACAGCGTATGGAAATATTGCAGATGGCGTACAGGCTATCAAAAACGGCGCCTTTGATTATATCGTAAAGGGGAATGATAATGATCGTATCATTCCTTTATTGCACCAGGCCCTGGAACAGGCACAGCAGCAACGTAAATCTTTTGCTGATATCACTCAGCCCAGACCGGTAGGCTTTGACGCCATTATCGGATCCAGCGCCGTTATCAGCCAGGCGCGTGAACTGGCCCGCCGTATTGCCGGCACCGACAGTACCGTATTGTTGTTAGGAGAAACAGGTACCGGCAAAGAAGTGTTTGCCCAGGCTATTCATGCCGGTAGTAAGCGTGCCGGCAAACCTTTTGTGGCTATCAATTGCAGTGCCTTCAGCCGCGAGTTGCTCGAAAGTGAATTGTTTGGTCATAAAGCCGGGGCTTTTACCGGAGCCGTAAAAGATAAAAAAGGATTGATAGAGCTGGCAGGGGGCGGTACTCTTTTCCTGGATGAGATAGGTGAAATGCAAACCGACCTTCAGGCCAAACTGCTGCGCGTGCTGGAAAATGGCGAGTATATCAAAGTCGGCGATAGCCGTATTTCCCAGGCCGATGTACGGATTATTGCAGCTACCAATCGTCCCTTACAGCAGCAGGTTGAAGAAGGTGCTTTTCGCGAAGATCTCTATTACCGTCTCAATATATTCAGTATTGCCCTGCCTCCCTTACGCGAACGGCTCGACGACATTCCGGCTTTATGCAGCGCCCTTTTACAGCAACTAAAAACAAAAACCGGTGGTCGCGGTGGCCTGTTAACCCCGCCAGCACTTCGGCTCCTGCAGCAATATGGCTGGAAAGGAAATATCCGTGAGCTGAAAAATGTACTGGAACGTGCACTGGTACTTATGGACGATGGGGAGATAAAGCCCGAGCACCTGCCTTATGAAATACAACAGGCTGGTAATAGCCAGCCCGGCCTTTCGCTTGCTGCCGTGGAAAAGATGCATATCCGGAAGATACTCGCTTTCACACAGGGCAATAAGGCCAAAGCGGCCCGCTTACTGGAGATAGGTCTCGCCACCCTCTACCGCAAAATGGAAGAATACCAGATACGCTGATTTTGCCTGACTCTCGTCTCCTAAATTGGTTTCGCCTCAATCTGATAATGACCTTCTCAAAATGAGAAGGTTTTTTTATTGCGCTGTATCCGCCCGTATCGGCAGGCAAATGCTGTAATGCACGACAGGCCTGCTTTTCCTGTTTTTTTTACCGATGCCTGCTTTACTGGTCCCTGCTTTGCCGGAAGCAGGTTGTTTACGCATTCAATCATTTAAAACAATCTGCCATGCTTACTATCCTCTTACTGGGTTC
>JAGODE010000061.1 GCA_017998385.1 Chitinophagaceae bacterium
GGATATGTGCCAGCTCATGCAGCAGTATGGCTTCCACTTCGGCAGCGGGCAGGTTGCTGAAAATGCCGGCGGGTACAAGTACTACCGGTTTGAGGTGTCCGATCACAAGCGGCACATTCACCAGGGCCGATTCGAGGAGACGTACCGGAGTATGGATCTTCAGCTGGCTGCATAATTTTTTAAACCGGAGTTGCCATTCAGTCACAGGAGCAACAGTAAATTCATTTCTTAACCGGCGCACCTGCTGCAAATCGCTGACCATCTTTATGGCCCGGGCCACGAAAAGAATAAACCAGACAGCTACAATCCAGGTCTTGTAGCTGGTGAGCACAGTATCGAGCCATGTCAGCAGCTGCTGTACCAGCGGCAGGGTACTGTGGCTGGCTATAGGAGTAGCGGAACCCGTATCGGTGTTTAACCCATAGTCGTTCCACGTTATGATGAATACGGCAACTATGGCTATCAGGAAAGCAAAGAAACTAAAGCAGAGTAATCCATACCGCAGGGAAGGAGAGGTGCGTTTGGTGGTCAGCATGATCACCGCACCTGCAATGGTTAATAATAAACCCATCCACAGCGAATGAACAAATGTCCAGCTAAGGGAGCGCAGCAGATTATCAGAAAAAAGTAAGGTCATACTTTCTCTTGTTTATTTCTTTTGATCAGAAAGTTTTTGAGCAAGCTCTTTTAATACCTGCAGTTCACGTGCAGATGTTTTTTCATTGTCGATCAGGGCCATCACCAGGCTGCTTACAGAACCGTTGTACATGGTGTCTACAAACCTGCCGAGCACTTCTCCTTTGGTCTTTTCTTCATCGAGCAGGGTGGAGTAGACATGTTTCATGCTCGATTCATCGCGCGCAAGCATACCTTTTTCAGTCATTACCTGCATAAGTTTGAGGGTAGTCGTATATTGAACGGCTTGCTTTTGCTCATTCAGGGTATCATGCACAAAACGTACGGTAGAAGGGCCATGGGCCCACAATACCTGCAGTACATCCATCTCTGCTTTTGTAGGAGTCGCGGCGGGCTGATTATCTTTCTTTGAACCTTTCATACCGCCAAGGTACGATAAAAAACGTACGTTTTAAATATTAGCCCTGTTTTTTTTCTTTTTTAACAATTGGGGTGGAATTGAAGGGCGGAGGTAAGGCCGGTGGTTTTGGGAAGAATGGCTGGCGAATCCGGGAATATTTCCTGTTTGTATATTACAAAACCACCCTTACTATTACGTGTATACGGAAATGATTCCGCTGCCTGGCTGCATTCAACCGGCTGCAGCGGCTGGCAGAGGATTTATTTTACCCTGTTAAGAGATCAACCGGCCTCCTTAAAATATAATACTTTAAGTTGCCGCGTAATGTCAAAACCCAACAAATAGTAAACGATTATGCTTCGTATGGCCTGTTCGCTCCTTCTTGTATGTATGCTAAGTCTGGCATCGGTTGCGCAGAAAAAGAATCATGTTCTTCCCATACAACAGGTGCGGGTGGAATGGGAGATTATTGAGAATCATTACCAGGGCAAATCCGGGTTTCAAAGTGTGTTTACTTTTAGCAATACGGGCAAAACGGCTCTTCCTGCAAAAGGCTGGTCGCTGTACTTTAATATAGCGCGGGCCATCAGGCCGGAGTCGGTAGGCGGCGGCATGGTCATCGAAAATATCAATGGTGATCTTTTTAAACTTAGTCCGGCAGCCGATTTTACCGGCCTTAAGCCTGGTCAGTCCATCCGCGTTCCGTTTACAGGAAGCGACTGGGTTATGAATTATACCGATGCTCCCCAGGGACTTTTCTGGGTACTCGACAGCCAGCCCGATAAAGGGCATACGGTAAAAGATTATCGCATCATTCCGTCTACCCGGCTGAAACAAATTCAGCGGGCGCCGGCCGACAAATACGGATTTACCACGCCAGCCGACCTTTATCAGCAAAACAGTATGATTCAGGATTTGCCGGCGGAGGGGCTTACCAAAATATTTCCCACTCCTTCTTATTATAAGGAATCCGGAGGCCAGCTAGCGCTTCATAGCCTTACCCGGATTAGTACAGATGCAGCTTTCAATAAGGAAGCCAATTACCTTTCAGCTGAGCTCGAACGGGTACTTGGTAAGAAAATACCCGTTTCATCAGCTTCTTCCGGTACTGCACCGCATATCCTGCTTTCTAAAACCGACCTGCCTTCCGAAGCGTATGAGATTGTCATGACCAGCAACAGCATCGAGGTAAAGGCGGGTGATGGCATTGGTATTTTTTATGGCATCCAGTCACTTCGTTCGATGTTGCCCTCCGAAGCCTTTGCCGGAAAACAGCCTGCCGTGACCATTCCGGTTGTGCAGGTGAAAGATGCCCCCCGCTTTGGGTTCAGGGCTTTTATGCTCGATGTGGGCAGAAATTTTCATTCCAAACAGCAGGTATTGCGGGTGCTGGATCTGATGGCTTTGTATAAACTCAATGTATTTCATTTCCATTTCAGCGAAGATGAAGGATGGCGAATAGAAATGCCTTCGCTGCCGGAACTTACAACGATTGGCGCCCGGCGTGGCTTTCCGGTTGATGAAAGCAAACAACTGATGCCCAGTTATGGTTCCGGTCCCGATAATAATTCTGCCGGCAGCGGTTATTATTCCAAAGCCGATTTTATTGAGATCCTCCGTTATGCGGCGGACAGGCATATACGTGTCGTACCCGAAATCGAAACCCCGGGCCATGCCCGCGCTGCAGTGGTGAGTATGAAAGCCCGTTATGAAAGATTGATGAAGGAGGGAAAAAAGGAAGCGGCTGAAGAGTATATGCTGCATGATCCCAACGACAGATCGGTATACCGCTCTGTGCAGGGATGGCGCGACAATGCGATGAATGTGGCGTTGCCCGCTGTATATCGTTTTCTGGGTCGTGTACTCGATGATTTCATCGCCCTGTACAAAGAAGCCGGTGTTCCTTTTACCATGGTGCATGTGGGCGGTGATGAACTTCCGGCCGGTGTATGGGAAGAATCGCCCGTTGCCCGGCAACTAATAGCCAGGGAGCCCGGCCTCAGCAAAACTGAAGACCTCTGGTATTATTATTACGAAAAAGTAAATCAGTTGCTAAAAGAAAGAGGATTGCAGGCTTATGGCTGGGAAGAAGCCGGTATGCGTAAAACCATGCTTGATGGCAAACCTCATTATATTCCCAATCCTGATTTTGCAAAAGGGTTTTTTCAACTCGATGTATGGAATAATATGCTGGGCTGGGGAGCCGAAGATCTGGCATATAGGCTGGCTAACGCCGGTTACGAGATCGTGCTTTCGCCGGTAAGCAATGTGTATTTCGATATGTGCTATTACAAAAACTTCGATGAGCCCGGCTATTACTGGGGAGGCTTTATAGATCTCGACAAACCCTGGCAGTTTATACCATATGACTATTATAAAAATGCCCGTAAGGATAAATTCAACCAAAACCTACCTGCTTCTTTTTTTGAACATAAAGAGCGGCTCACCGACTATGGCAAGCAACATATCACCGGTATGCAGGGATTGCTGTGGAGTGAAACTCTTGTGAATCCGCAGTTGATGGAATACATGCTGCTGCCCAAACTGCTGGGCCTGGCTGAGCGTGCCTGGAGTGCCGATCCGGACTGGGCTGCCGAAGCGGAGCCAATGGCTGGCACAGCCTACCGGCAAGACTGGTCGCAATTTGTCAATCGGGTGGGCAAACGCGAATTGCCCAAACTCGATTATCTCGCCGGTGGCTTTGCCTATCGTATACCCACACCCGGACTGATGGCTGAAAATGGCCAGGTCAGGGCAAATATCCAGTTGCCGGGATTCGAACTGCGCTATACGGTCAATGGAAAGGAGCCCGACGCCAAAAGCCAATTATATACCGGCCCTATAAATGAAAAAGGACTTATCCGCATGAAGGCCTTTAACCGCCAAGGACGGGGAGGTAAAACTGCTGAGTTGAATAATCCATGATATTATAAGGGGTTTTCTTACCGGAAAATACTTTTTGTTTTTCCATTTACAGGCGCAATTGGATTTTTGATACTTCTGTTGCTCAGAAAAATCTGCTCCAGTAAAAAGAGCGTTTACTAATTTAATTCCTAAAGTCGATCAGGACGCCTGTTGACAGCAATTCCTTATAAATAAATTGATCGCGTTTGTCTTATTAATGAATTATTTCACGACCATTTCCTGCTATATTCTCTTTTTTTTCTTGTGGTTCGCCGGCCGTGGAGGCCAAAAGAGGGGATTAAAAGCAGGCGCGAAGCCACTAACGAAAGCAGAAATGTGAGGGCAATAACCTGTTTGACTCACTTTTTGCAACACTAAAACAGTGGGAAAACTTTCAGGAATACAGATTCCCTTCTTGTTTTTGGGTCAACAGTTTTTTATACTTAAGAAATATGGAATAGGATGATCATCTTTAAAATCTAATATGCAAAAAATCTTCATCTTTTTTCTATAATTTTGCGCATCCGACAAAGGCGATGAAGCATCTATTCAGAAGATTAATACCCATTATACTGTTTATAGGTACACTGCTGTGCAATGTCATGGCAGGTGCATCACTGGGTGCGTCTTTTGTAGATGTAGTTACAGAAAGCCACGGTATTCATGCGGAAGGATCTGAGCTGATGCCCGATGAGCTGGTGACCCTCCGAAAACTCCAGATCAGGAGAAAACTGCAGGATGTTCGTACAGATCATGAAAAAACCGGCCTGCAGGAGTCACCTGCTCCGCCCGGTAAACGTAATACCCACTACTTAAGCTCCGATGGTAAACAGGCAGTCTGTTTCGGGCTTCTCTTTTTGCAACAGTTATTTTGATTTTCCACGATTGATTTTTTTTACCAGTCCCGCTTCGGGAACCCGGCAGTTGACATGTTAGTATCTGCCAGGTAATCTTTACGCATTCAATAATTCAGGATTTACCGGCTGAACTGATCATGCCGGTACCATTATTCATTTTTTAATATCTAAAATGATGAGGAAAGCTATTTTCCCTGTTCTGCCATTGCTGGTAGTGCTGGCAGCCTGCAGCAGTAAACCGGGCAATAAGAAAAGCAGTGATGATGAAAGAATTTATCCGGCCGTCAAGGTGGCGGAAAAAGATACACTGCTCAATGTGCCATATGTTGCCGACATACAGGCGCAGAAAAATGTAGAACTGCGCAGTCGAACGGAGGGTGTGCTGGAGAAGATTTTTATTAAGGAAGGCCAGTATGTATCGGAAGGACAACTGCTGTTTAAGATCAGCGACAGTGATTTGCAGATCGAAAAAAGCCGTGCAGAAGCCGCCTATAATAGTGCGATGGCCGATGCGCGGGTGGCCGAGGTGGAAGTTGACCGGGTGCAGATACTCGTTGAAAAGAAGGTGATTACCCAGACCGAACTGGAGCTGGCAAAAGCCAAACATAAAGCGCTGCTGGCAAAGGCAGATATTGCCGCTGCAGAAAAGAATGCCATTGAAAAGAAAATCTCGTATACCCGGGTACTGGCTCCTTTTGCCGGAGTGGTAGACCGCATTCCATTAAAGGAGGGAAGTCTGCTGCCGCCGGGATCGCTGTTGACTACACTTTCGGATGTAGGCAATGTATATGCCTATTTTAATATTTCGGAAAACGAATATTTCCAGATCGTTCAAAACGGATCGGATAGCCCGGAGAGCAAAGCCATACGACTGGTACTTCCGGATGGCTCTGTCTATCCCTATACCGGCACACTGGCAGCTGCAGAAAGTGAGATAGATGCCAGCACCGGCAATATTGCCTACAAGGCCATTTTCAGAAACCCTCAGCATGTATTGCGTCACGGTGCTTCGGGCAGGATACTGATCGAGCGCGCTGTGCCCAATGCGATACTCGTGCCGCAAAAAGCTGTATTCGAGATCCAGGACAAAAATTATGTCTTTATGCTCGATGGAGATAATGTGGCAAAAATGAAAAGTATCGGCGTCAATCAGCGGATCGCAGACTACTATATCGTAAGCGATGGACTTAACACCGGCGATAAAGTAATAGTGGAAGGTATTCAGTCAATAAGAGACGGTCAGAAAGTTCAGATCAAAATGCTGTAACTGCAGGATACCTGCTAACCGATTACCTACTCTTTTTGCCGAACCATGATTTAATAAGATTATAATGATAGAAACATTTATACGGAGACCGGTATTGTCACTGGTCATCTCCATTTTTATAACCCTGCTGGGTGTACTGGCTCTTTTAGGTCTGCCGGTTACCCAGTTCCCGGACATTGTGCCTCCTTCGGTGGCAGTAACGGCGCGTTACACAGGCGCCAATGCCGAAGTGTCTGTAGATGCGGTGGCGGTGCCGCTTGAAAAGGCCATTAATGGTGTGCCTGGTATGACCTATATGTCAACCGTAACGGGCAACGACGGCGTGACCATGATCACTGTATACTTTGAAGTGGGTACAGATCCTGATATGGCCGCGGTAAACGTACAAAACCGGGTTACCACTGTACTGGATGAACTTCCTGAAGAAGTAATCAAGGCAGGGGTGACCACGGAGAAAGAAGTAAACAGCATGCTCATGTACCTTAATATTACCAGTACGGACCCGCATGCGGATGAAAGCTTTATTTACAATTTCGCAGATATCAATATTCTCAAGGAGCTGAAGCGAATAGAAGGAGTGGGCCGTGCCGAGATCATGGGACAAAAGGATTATGCGATGCGGGTATGGTTAAAACCCGATAAACTGCTTGCCTATAATGTTTCTACCGATGAAGTGATACAGGCACTCCGTAATCAGAACGTTTCGGCCGCCCCGGGAAAAACAGGGGAGAGTTCGGGTAAGGCAAAAAATGAACTGCAATATGTGTTGCGGTATACCGGAAAGTTTTCGCAGCCGCGGCAGTATGAAGATATCGCTATCAGGGCCAACAGCGATGGCACCATTCTGAAGTTAAAAGACCTGGCAGATGTAGAATTTGGCGCAATGAGCTACAACATGTCATCCAAAAGCGATGGCCGGCCCGCTGCTTCTATTATGATCAAACAAAGGCCGGGTTCCAACGCGAGCGATGTCATTGATAATATAAAAGATAAAATGCGGGAGCTGAAAGAAACATCCTTCCCTCCAGGCATGGAATACAGTTATGCGTATGATGTATCCCGTTTCCTGGATGCATCGGTATCGGCGGTATTAAAAACACTGGTAGAAGCTTTTCTGCTGGTAGGTATTGTCGTATTTATCTTTCTGCAGGACTGGAGATCCACACTTATTCCTGTGCTGGCAGTGCCGGTATCGCTGGTAGGTACACTGGCCTTTATGATGATGCTGGGCTTTTCCATCAACCTGCTTACTCTTTTTGCACTGGTACTGGCCATTGGTATCGTGGTCGACAACGCCATCGTGGTGGTTGAAGCGGTGCACGTAAAAATGGTAGAAGATCACCTGTCGCCGCTCGATGCTACTATTGCCGCCATGAAGGAGATAACCGGCGCTATCATTGCCATTACGCTGGTGATGTCGGCCGTATTTGTACCCGTAGCCTTTCTGAGTGGTCCTGCAGGCGTGTTTTACCGGCAGTTTTCGCTTACACTTGCTTTTGCCATTGTTATATCCGGCATCAATGCGCTTACGCTTACCCCCGCACTTTGCGCTCTTATGCTCAAACATACCAATCCGGCGGGTCGTAAGGGATGGCTGCAAAAATTCTTTAACGGATTCAATAACCGTTTTGATGCGACCAACCGCGGGTATCAGTCGCTGCTGAAGCGAACGGCAGGCCGGCGCGTACTTACCCTTGCCACGCTGGTATTATTCTTTGTGCTTACCTGGGGTGCGGCATCCATATTGCCGGGAGGTTTTATTCCGGCAGAAGATCAGGGAATGGTATATGTAAACGTGACCACCCCACAGGGGGCAACGGTAGAGCGTACAGAAAAAATACTGGATGACATTACGGCTATTGCCTCGAAAGTGGAAGGCGTGGAGAGTGTGACTACCCTTGCCGGATACAGCCTTACCAACGAAATTGCCGGCGCCTCGTATGGTATGGGTATGATCAATCTAAAAGCATGGAAGGACCGCAAAAAAAGTGCCGATGAAATTATCGGAGAGCTTACCCGGCAGACAACATCGGTTACCGATGCGCGGATAGAAATCTTTTCACCCCCAACCGTTCCGGGTTTTGGTAATACCAGCGGGTTTGAATTGCGCCTGCTGAACCGGGGCAATGATAATATGCAGGAAGCATCTGATGTGACGGCTAAGTTTATGGAGGAAATTGAGAAAACACCCGAAGTGAATAATGTGTTTACCAGCTTTGATGCCTCTTTTCCCCAGTACCTGATACATATCGATTATGACATGGCTGCAAAGAAAGGTGTAACGGTGGATAATGCGATGAATACGCTGCAAACACTCCTGGGCAGTTATTACGCGACCAATTTTATCCGGTTCAATCAGCTGTATAAAGTGATGGTGCAGGCTGCACCCGAATACAGGAATACACCACAGGATGTTTTGTTGCAGTACGTAAAGAATGATAAAGGGGAAATGGTGCCTTTTTCATCGTTTACCACGATAGAACGTGTATTCGGACCAGAGCAGATCACCCGGTATAATATGTATACGTCGGCGATGATCAATGGTGAAGCGGCAGCCGGCGTGAGTAGCGGAGATGCCATTGCTGCGGTTGAAAAACTGGCGGACGAAAAATTACCGCGGGGCTACAGTATTGACTGGAGTGGTATGACGAGAGAGGAGATATTATCCGGCAATCAGGCTGTTTACATTTTCCTGCTCTGCCTGCTGTTTGTGTATTTATTGCTGGCCGCCCAGTATGAAAGTTTCTTATTGCCGCTGCCGGTTATTCTGAGTTTACCGGCAGGTATATTCGGCTCATTTATTTTCCTGAAGCTGGCGGGACTTGAAAACAATATTTATGCACAGGTGGCACTCGTGATGCTCATTGGTTTGCTGGGAAAAAATGCCATTCTCATTGTGGAGTTTGCCATTCAGCGGCAAAAAGAAGGTTTATCTGTGCTCCAGGCGGCCATCGAAGGAGCTGCCCAGCGGTTACGTCCTATCCTCATGACATCATTTGCCTTTATTGCGGGACTGATTCCGTTATGCGTAGCTACGGGGGCAGGCGCAATGGGTAATCGGTCCATTGGTGTAGCCGCTGCCGGAGGAATGCTGATCGGTACATTATTCGGTGTCATTGTCATTCCCGGCTTATATGTGCTTTTCGCCTCTCTTTCAGGAAGAAAAAAGAAAAAAGCATCGCATCTGACACCTGTTCCCGCTTCAAATAACTAATGACATGAACAAAAGAACTATTACAATAATTCTGCCGGCAGCTTTCCTTTTATTGTTGCTTGCCGGCTGTACGATACCCAAAAAAGTATCCAGGAAAGAAGTACCCGCACCTCCGGTTAGTTATGGGGGAGCTGGCATAACGGATACGTTCTCCGTTGCCGCACTGAGTTACAGAGAATACTTCAGCGATTCTTTACTGGTAAACCTGATTGCGGAAGTACTCAGCAACAATTTCGATAATAAAATTGCAACTGAGCGGCTCAGGATAGGCGAAGCTTTATTACAGCAGCGCAAGGGAGCCCTGCTGCCTTCACTGAATATACGGGCCGAAGCAACCGGTACACGTTACGGCCGGCATACCATCGAAGGAGTAGGAAACTTTGATACGAATCTTTCTCCTAATATTGACAAAAGCCAGCAGGTCAATACCCGCATCACTCCCAATTACTGGCTGGGACTCGATGCCGGCTGGGAAATAGATATGTGGGGAAAACTGAAGCAGATGAAGAAGGCTGCCCGCGAACGCTTCCTGGCAACAGCGCATGGCAGAGACCTGCTTCGCTCGGCAATTGTAACCCAGACCGCTATTCTTTATTATGAGCTGATAGCGCTCGACAGAGAAGCGGATATGCTGCATGAAAATATAAACCTGCAAAAGAAAGCCCTCGAAATGGTTAAGGTGCAGAAGGAGGTAGGCCGGGCTACGGAACTGGCGGTACAGCAGTTTGAAGCCCAACTGGCCAATACAGCAGTAGTGCTCATTGATGTACAGCAGCAGATTGCCGCTGCCGAAAATCAGCTCTTGCTGCTCTGTGGTAAATATGAGGGAGCCATTGAGCGAAGAAATGCTATAACCATCAATGGTACCGGCTACCTGGCCCGTCATGGACAACCTGCTCAGCTGCTGCAGTACCGCCCGGATGTATTGACCGCTTTTCGTGAACTGGAAGCATCGCTGGCGGATAGCAGGGCAGCCCGTGCAGCTTTTTTACCCACTGTTTCCTTATCGGCCTACGGCGGATATAATTCTTTTAAGGCAGGATATTTCTTTAATCCCACATCGGCTGTATTTCAGTTGCTGGGCAATATTGTTGCACCGGTTTTTCAGCGGCATGAGATAAGAGCCAACTTCAAAATTGCAACGGCCAGCCAGGAAATGGCATTCCTCGAATATCAGAAATCGGTATTAAACGCCTACCAGGAAGTAAAGACCGTATTGAGTTACCTGGGAAATACAGAAAGTATGATCGCTCTTAAATCAAAGGAGGTGACTGCATTGACGAAAGGAGTAGATGCTTCCAATGACCTGTATGTAGCCGGATATGCCAATTACCTCGAGATCATTTCGGCACAAAAAAGCAAACTGGCGGCCGATATGGATTTTATTAAGCTGCAGCGAAATCAGGCCCATGCACTCATTCAATTATATAAAGCTCTTGGCGGCGGCTGGCAATAACCAGGCGGCCGGTAAACGGTTTCTCTTTTTTTCTGTAAAGGGCTTCAGCAATGTAGCCCTTTGCTTTTACGACAGGAGAGACGGGTATTCTACTCTCATCAATAATTTCATTGAAAAGGGGATGGAATAAAATCCTGGTCAAATGTCCAATAGGCAGCTTTAAAGGAAAGACTGACAGAATCCCGGAAAATGGATGTTTACTTTTGGGCTGCCGGATTGACGCTTTTTTATTTCAATAAGTCAGCCAGTGCTGCCCGGTCTTTTACATCTGTTATACTTTTGATAACCCCTGCTTTATAAATACCATTTTGGTCAATCAAGGCATAACCCGGATAGCCGCTAAACGAAAAGTATTGTGCCAGCTCAGCATCCAGCGCTTCATCGATAAAGAAATGTATGCCGGGCAATTTTAATTCGGCCACTTTTGTTTTCCACCTGGATTCGTTGGAATCTTTGATTGTACATACATATACAAATACTACAGGAAGGTCCTGCGAGGACTGCTGCAGCATTTTACTGTGTGGCATTGCCGACAGGCAGGGCGCACACCAGGTAGCCCACAGATCAAATACGATAGCCTTGCCGGGAAAACTCTTTCGCAGGTTGGCCAGGAAATCAGTTCCTTTCATATTTGAAATAGTATATAACGTGGCTCCAAAATCAGTTTGAAACAATGGTTTTCCAAACCCGCTGGCTGTTGCAGTATTGCCCGGGCTGGCCAGAGCCTTATTGATGATTTCTATTTTACCGGCGGTATGCTCATATTCTTTCAGGGCAATCTGGCGGCACCAGTTGGTCTGCATACCGGGGAGTATGCGTGCGAGTGCTGACTGTTGTTCATTGATATCCTTACTATCATTCAGCTGTAGTTTCATAAGGTCTGCTCTGGCTGGCGGTAAAATGCTATCGAGCAGGTGCATACATTTATCGATTGTTTTCAGTTGCCATATTTGCTGTATGCGGGGTTGTAGCAGCTTTTTCCATTTCTGCATATTTGCTGTGGTATAGGGCGGGGTAGGAGAATGAGTTTCGGAAAAGCGCAGGGAGTCGGCAGCGGCTCTCTCTGTTTCAGAAAGATTGGATGCCAGGGCCGCATCTTTCCAGTCTGATGTCACCTTGCTGGCAGGGTGGCTGGTGAAATAAGTCGACAGGTAGCGATAAAAACCGGTGCTGTTATTTGATATGAGATAGGTTTTATGTTTTTTGATCGTCTCAAACAATTCATTTTCCATGGCATGTCCCCAGTAATATACACAGATCATACCATAGTATTGAGACAGGCGTTCGTTTTCAAGCAGCCAGTCGTAGGCAGATGGGTGGCGGGCTACATAATCATCCTGTATCATTTTCAGTGAGTCGAAAATAGGGCGATAGACGGTCTGGACAATAGCAGCTTCCGGGTGAGTTGACCGGGGAATCTGGTGCAACCGAGCAAGAAGTGCCTGCTGCTCAGCGCGACGGAAGAGTACATAGTCATTCAGGTAGGTTGTGAGCACTCCATCGGTGCCTGAATAGTTTACGGCATCGCCGTTAAACAGGACTTTTCCACCTGCAGCTTTTACTTTTTTGATATCCACTTCTACATGCAGGTCTTTATTGGCGTACAGTCCTGCATAAAAAAAATCACCGACGCTAAACCAGATCTGCTGATAGGGTAGCGGATAATCCAGTTCCAGCCGGAAACTGCCATCAGGAGCCAGGGCTGCGGTTTTGCGGACCTGCCCCAACAGTGTCACCAGTGCATAGCTGATAGTGGCTTTCGGCACATCTTCCGGGCTAAAGTTGATGAGTTGGCCGGTGACCAGTGGAATAGGCCGCCTGGCAAAATCGCTGTCAAATGAGGGGTCTTCCAGCGCGGCAACCGATACCTGTTGTGTGTATACCGGACAATAACAGGTAAGCAGGACAATTAAAACGATCAGTAATTTCATGGCAGTGGTTTGAGGTGTCTAATATACGAAACGAATCGTATTTTTGTCGTTTATTTTTGCGGCAGAAAGATATTATCACCGCAAACGGTACCCGCCGGCCGCGGCCATTATCCCGCTTTTACTGAAGTTATCTCCGGAATGTTTATTCAAATATTCTGTGTTTGAAGAACTCCTTCATCTGATCAAAATCCTGTTTCGGGTTTTGACAGATAAATATGTACTGATAGAGTTCTTCGTTTTTGTAAGAGTAGGGATTATAGATGGCTCTCACTTGTTTTACTTCAGCAAAATAGGTTTCAAAAAAAACGCTGACCTTATTGCTTAATGCAATGACGGTTTGTGGCATTTTCCGGAAGGAGCCCAACTGTAAAAGCTGCCGTGATAGGAGAACACTGCCGGTAAGCCATACTCGTTGCGGAAGAGGCTTACAGCCCCGGCCTGCCGGTAGTGTTTACCCCAGATCAGGCTGGATTGTTGGATATCGGCCGGCAAACTGTCATATACGGTACTGAGTTCCTGCATAACCGTTTTCCACAGACTGGTACTGTAGTATTCTTCGAATTTTATTGGATATTCAGCTCCGGCCACCTGTTTTTTCTCAAAGGGATATACGTTACTGATATAACGATGCAGGGCATAAACAGGCATTCCAAACGGGATCATCACGCAGCCAATGACCATTAAAGCTGCTACCGGATAAAAAATCCACTTTCTTTTTACTAATAGGTGCTGTTCGAGATATACAGCACCCAGCGGCATGATGGTAAGCACTAATGGAAAAAAGTAATAGGCCTTCCCGTTTTTATAAAGCAGCAATAAAAAGGATAGTGTAATCGTAGCTGCTAGCGGATATAGGATGGTTTTGTTTTTTGAAATAAACAGATATAGGATACCCGGTATAACCAATAGCAGGGATACAACCGGATTGATACTGATGAAAAGATTCCGGAGGGTCTCCAGTCGGTTTGTATCATTCAATTGTGTTTCATAAAGCCTGGAAAACATTTGTAACGCCGGGTAGTCGTGTGTTACCTGCCATATTACATTGGGTAAAATAGCTAATGCAAATACTCCTATGTTTATCCAGCATTTATTCCGGATAAGGGCATCTCTTGTTTGTTTAAAGAATAACAAGGACAGTAAGCCAAAAAGGAAAAAGACGGCGTCATATTTGGACAGTAAGCCCAGCATGCAGAACAGCGTGAGCAGCCAGAGTGATTTTTTATCACGTAACCTGATAAATCGTACCAGGCTATAAAAACTCAATACCCAAAACAGCTGGCTGAATACCACCGGCTGGAAAAGTTGCTGCGAGCGTCCGAACCCGGGGGCGATGATAATGCCCAGTAGCACCAGGAATACGGCTTTGTTTCCGCCTCCCAGTTCAAGTGTTATTTTGGCAACAAAAATCAACATGAGCATACTACAGATATGCGGAAAGATGTGATGTACAAAAACCGAGTCGGAGTGAAACAGATTCTGGATAAAGGCGACCAATCCGATCAGCGGTGGAAACTCCATATATCCCCAAGCCAGGTGATTTCCTGTTTCGATGTGTAATAGTTCATCGCCCTGAAAACCCGAATGGCTGTCTGCAATAAGATGAAGAATAAGTTTGAGGGTGCAAAAACTAGAAATTATCAGCTTTATCTGTCTGTTCATGTAGCAGTTTTTGGTGAATGCTGAGCGGCGGGCCAGCAACACTCTAAAGTAGACAGAATTGGATTTAGTTGTAGCCTTTTCAGCCTTTGTGCTCCTTATTAGAGGTCTATCTGCGACAATTAACCGGTCGGTTGCATAAATTATCCGGTGAATAACGTGCTTTTTGATTACTGTTTTCTGGATGAAGCTGTTAAACGGACATCTCTTCCGGCCGCTGGTTTTTTTCTTTTAACGGAATGGTTATTTCGAGGGTGAAGCCCTGGCCCGGTTCGGTAATGATCCTGCTACTGCCATCAAAGAGTTTTAGCCGCTCATTCATATTACGGAGGCCAATGCCGGCGGTATTTACATTATCTGTGCCCTTCCCATTGTCGGCGATGCTCATCAAAAAAATGTCGGGGTTTGTAGTTAGGGTAATGATGACATCTGTGGCTGCGGCGTACTTCACAATATTTGTGCACTGCTCCTGCATGATGCGATAGATGTTGAATTTTTTGTCTGCATCAAGACTTTCTTCCTGGAAATCGTCGGCATTAAACACGGTATTTATTCCTGACGCCCCCAGCATGTTTTGGCATAATTTCTCCAGTTGGGTCAACAGGTTTTCTGTTTCAAGGTTAGGAGAAGCATATGAATGGGCTATTTTTCTGTTTTCTTCAATGGCTTGTTTTAGTTGATCAATGCAGGAAGGGAGCAGATAGCTGTTCTTTTCCGGGCAATCGTTTATCACGGACAGTATCAGGTTTGTACTTACCAGCAGTTGATTGACATTATCATGCAATTCCATTCCTATGGCATTCCGTTCTTTTTCCTGTGCCCGGAGCACAGCCCGCCCGATTTTTTTCTGTTCATTTAGTTTCCTGTTGAGTCGTTCCCATTCAAAATCATGGAGTTGCTTTTCTGCTTTTTTACGGTCTGTGATATTGCGGGCAAAGCAGGCGGTTCCTATTACCTGTCCTTTTTCATAGATAGGATAGAAAGAGATCTCTGACCAGAATTCAACCGGGTTCTCGCTGTACTCCGTTTCAGTAAAGCTTTCGCCAGCCAGGGCTCTTTCATAATAAATGGCATACCGGTTTTGCAGATCGGTACTGTATGCAAAGTCCAGTACATTGATTCCTTTTTGGGGTTTCTCGCCGGTGACTGATTTAACCAGGTCTTCAAAAGCATGGTTAAAAGTAATCAGTTTCATTTCCCGGTCTACGCTCCACATCAGGTCGCGTGTATTATTGATTAATGCATTTAGATTGTTGTGATCAAATTCACGTTCCTCCTCGATTTGCTTTTTGTCTGTAATGTCAAGGCAGGTAATGCATATGCCTTTAATCCGTTCTTCTTTTCGCACCGGATTGAAGGTAAGAGTGAACCATTTTAATTGCCCGTTTGTCTGCAATGGGCGGTCATATTGCACTATTTCTCCCTGCAGGACCGTTGACAGTACAGTTTTAAAATGGCCCATCCGGGCAGGCTCCACAAAGTCGAAAATACTTCGGCCTGTCTTAGGGGAGGAGTCGATACTTGCCAGGATGCTTTCGCCGGCCCGTTCATTCAACGCCTTAATGGTGCCAAATTCATCCAGCAATACAAATCCTTCTGAGGAGTTATTGAAAATCGCTTTTAGATTTTCTTTGGTCTGAATGACCATCTGCTCTGCTTTTTTGCGGGGTGTTATATCCCGGAAGAAAATAGAAAGTCCGTCGGGTGAGGGGTAGATGTGGTTTTCGAGCCAGATGTCAAATGGGGTGAAATATTCTTCGAGATGTATATATTGCTGTGCTGCCAGCGCGTGGTGGTAGGCTTTGTAAAATGGTTGCCCGATGCCTTCCGGAAATTCTGTCCATATATGTTTACCCAGCAGCTCTTCGGGGCGGCGCTTGAGTATTTCTCCTGCCTGTATATTTACATAGGTATACCTCCAGTTTCTGTCCAGCGAAACAAAAGCGTCCGATACCCGTTCCATCATCGTGCGATATTGCTCTTCGCTTTGCCGCAGTTTTCTGGCCGCTTCCTGTTTTTCTTTTTCAATCCGCCTCCTGACTACCGCCGCATCGATGGCCGCTGGCAATCGCGCCATACGATCTTTCAGAATATAATCGTCAGCACCCTGTTTGATGATATCGGCAGCAAATTCTTCTGATACAGTGCCCGTAACAAGTATGAAAGGTAATTCCAGTCCCTGATCACGAACGATCTTCAATGCTTCACCTGCACTGAAGTTAGGAAGTGAATTGTCTGAGATAATGACATCCGGAGTGAATTGGGTAAGCAGGTTTATGAAATTCTGCTTATTGGTGGCCAGCCGGCATTCGCAGGGACTAACTTCCTTTCGCAATAACCGCTCAATCATCTCAGCATCGGTGCGGTTATCCTCTACCAGTAATATTTTTAACTGCTTCTGCATAGGTTAGACAGCAGGTTGATTCAATAATAGCCAGTAAAAGCCAAGGCTCTTGATTGCTTCTGCAAAACGTTCAAAGTTGACCGGTTTTACTATGTAACTGTTTGCTCCAAGATCATAACATTTTTGAATATCGGGGCTTTCTTTTGAAGAAGTAAGCATTACCACCAGTATGTTGCGGGTACGCGGGTCTGCCTTTATTTCCTGCAGCACTTCAATGCCGTTGATTTTCGGCATTTGTATATCAAGCAGTACTATTTTGGGCGGGCGCATGATATCTCTGGTATCTGCATATGCACCCCTCGCAAAAATAAAATCGAGGGCTTCTTTACCATTTTTTACATGTACGAGGTTATTGGCAAACCGGTGTTTTTTCAGCTCTCTGATGGTGAGTTCTGCATCTGTGCTGTTGTCGTCTGCCAGTAATACTTCTACGCAATTGTTGTCGCCCATATTGGTTTTTTAGTATGTTGATGGTAAAGAAAAATAGAAACAGGCTCCTTCGCCTTCTTTTGATTCAGCCCAGACCCTGCCGCCGTGCCGGGTTACAATTCTGTCAACCAGGGCCAAACCCACGCCGGTACCTTCAAATTGGTGGTCATCATGCAAACGCTGAAAAACGCCAAATAATTTATGTTTATAGGCTTCGTCAAAGCCAACGCCGTTATCACGTATATAATAGACTGTCTGGGTATCTTCTGCCAGGCAGCCAATAGTAATAGCAGGGGTCTCTTTTGTACGGCTGTATTTAATAGCATTACTAAGCAGATTCACCCAAACCTGGCGAAAGAGGCTGGCGTCTACATCGGCGGAAAGAAGTGGTTTTATTTCCCATTTAATCTTCTGTTGTTCCGGCGGACTAAGCTCGTCAACGATGTCAGGTACCAGTTTATTAAAATCGGTGGTTGTTTTCTGGATTGGTTTCTTTCCGGTACGTGAAAACTCCAGCAGGTCGTCTATAAGACGCCCCATTTTTTGTGTATTGTCGATGATTACCTGTGTAATGCGTTGGCCTTCTTTATCGAGCTGCTGGCCATATTCTTCCTGCAGTATAGCCGAAAATCCTATAATGCCGCGTAACGGAGCACGCAGGTCGTGTGATACGGAGTAAGAAAAAGCTTCCAGTTCTTCATTAGATTTTTTCAATTGTTCTGTCCGGTTTTTTATTTTTTCTTCAAGGCCCCGGTTTAGCTCTGTGATATTGCGTTGGGCATTTTTCAGCTCACTTACATCAATAGAAACGGTCATAATGGAGAATATTTGATCCTTATCGTCCTTAAGCGGAATATACCGGGTGATAAAATCGTAACCAGCGCGGTGTGATTCGCGTTTTACGGTATTGCCTGCGAGTGCCTGTTGGAAAAAAGGTTCCGATTCGGCGTAAACATCTGCCGGAAGTGCGCTGACAGCCTGTTTACCCAGTAGTTGTTGCCGGGAATAACCGATTTGTTCCAGCAATTTTCCTTCTATCAATAGGTAGGTAAGCTTTGTATCCAGAATACAGATCACCGAACCCGGTATACTCGATGCGATCATCTTGTAGATGTTCTCGCTCTGAACCAGTTTTTCTTCAGCCAGTTTACGGGCGGTGATGTCGGAACGGATAGCTACGTAGCGATAGGGCTTTCCTGCTTCATTGGCGAAAGGAACGATCGTTGTATCAACCCAATAGATGGTTCCGTCTTTTGCGCGGTTTTTTAATTCACCCCGCCAGATAAAGCCATTGGCGATGGTCATCCACAGATCGCGGATAAAACTTTTGGGATGATAGCCTGAATTAATAATCCGGTGATCCTGTCCAATGAGTTCCTCTCTCGTAAATCCTGAAATGCGGCAAAAATTATCATTGGCATGCAGAATGGTTCCTTTCTGGTCTGTTATGGCCACAATACTCGACTCGTCAAGAGCCACTTTGTAATCGGTCAGTTCTCTGATCGTTTGTGCCAGTTGTTGTTCTGCCTGTTTAGCCTGTGTTATATCTTTATAAAAGATAGTAATTCCGTTGTTAGAAGGGTAGATGCGGGCCGAAAACCAGGTATCAAGCGGGCCAAAGAGGCTTTCTACTTCTACAACCGTCTGTGTGGTCATCGCTTTCTGGTAGCCTTCCCAAAAAGCCGACTCCTTGATCTGAGGATGTATCTCCCACATTAGTTTACCAAGAATGGCCTGCCTGCCTTGCGGGTGGGTGGCCAGCGCCGCGTCATTCAAAAAGGTATACCGCCATTCTTTATTGAGCGAGATTACGCTGTCGCTCATCCGGTTAAGGACGGTGGCCATTTCTTTTTCTCCGTGCCTGCGTTTGGAACGCTGACTGAAGAAATTGAAACTGGTATATATGAGCAATGCTACAATAAGTACAATAAAGCCGATCATCAGCGTCCGCACATGGTTGATGACTTCATTTAGACGATCGCTTCTGTAGGCTATAAGAAAATTTGTTCGCTCAATACCCGCTACGATCAGCGAATCAATTTGTTTAAACGCGTCAAGGTGACTTTGGCTCTGGCCGGACTGTATGGAATCGGGTAGATTGGCATTGAGTAACCAGCCAATTTCCTGGTCTAAAAGAGCGTATAGCCGTGTGGCAATTTTTTTATTGACAGAATCTTCCACAGACTGCTGAAGCAATGTTGCCTGATTTATTATTGTGGCACTGTCAATATAGAAAGGCTGTTTGCTTCCTGATGATTTCTGAGAAGCTATAAGTGCCGGATGAAGAGTGGCGGCTTTGTAAAGCTGGTTATACAACTTTTGAAAATGGCTGTGTACCTCATAGCTTACCCCCATGAGC
>JAGODE010000322.1 GCA_017998385.1 Chitinophagaceae bacterium
GAACATATCAGGCACCTGCTGCAGCAAAACCGCTACAACTGGGAAGAAACCTGCTGGTGGTTGCTCGCCCGTAACTTTGGAATGAAAGTAAATGCCGATGCGTTTGAGGCTATTGCACAAAGCATTCCCCTCAGCATGCTTGCGCGCCAGAAACATTCCTTATTGCAACTCGAAGCACTGCTGCTGGGACAGGCAGGTTTGCTTACCGGCAACTATACACATACCTATCCCAGGCAGCTTCAGCAGGAGTATACTGCACTCGCCCATAAATATGACCTGCGGCCCATACTTTTTCCGCTCCACCTGTTGCGGATGCGACCCGTCAATTTTCCGACTATTCGCCTCGCACAGCTGGCATCACTCTTATTCGAACGGCAGCATTTATTTGCCAGTTTCAGAGACAGCAGGCATCCACGCGATATCAGGCGATTGCTCGATATAAAAGCAAGTGCTTACTGGAATGATCATTATCTGTTTGATGAACCCAGCACAGCCTGCGAAAAGAAAGTAGGCAGTATGCTCTGCAACAGTATTATCATCAATACACTTTCTCCATTACTCTATACCTATGGACACTACCATAAAAAGCAGGAACTGATAGAACGCGCCATCGACTGGCTGGGCGAATTACTGCCCGAGAATAATCAGATTGTATCTTCCTATGCAAGGCTGGGTATTCCGGCAACCGACGCTGCAGATACCCAGGCCATGCTGGAAATGAAAAAAAACTATTGCTCACATTATCGCTGTCTCGATTGCAGTATCGGTAATCATCTCTTGCGTACAAAAGAAAAATAACCCTTTACTTCTTCAGTATGGTTCGTGAAATATTACTCTTATTGGTGCGGATATGAATCATATAGATATCTGCCGGAATAATTTCTTCAACCATCACTTCTGCCAGGCAGGCATCGGGTTGCCAATGCCAGCTGATACGGATATTACGGCCCAGCATATCGGTAAGTATTACTTTCTCAGGATAGGTACCCACCGGAAAACGAATGGTCAGTTTTTTATCAAAAGGGTTCGGGTAAATAGAAAATGGCGTGGTGGGAGGAGAACTGATCTTAACTGTTTTACTATTGTAAATAGTACCGGTCTGCGGCTGAGTATACTGGATCATATAGTGATTGAGCCCTTCGGGGGGAAGTTTGTCGGTAATTGAATAAGATGAAGTGATGGCGGATACCGTGAAGCTGTCGACCGCAGAAAAATAACGTCCATCGGCCGAGCGCAGCAAACGGAATACCATGCCTGGCTGTGCCTCCGCACATTGCCAGGTAAGCAGGTTGCGGTCGCTGGCAGTACGGGCTACCTGCAGACCCGTGAGGTGTACCGGTAATACAGCAATGCTGGCACAGGAGGTGCAGGCAGGCACAACCTGTGCAGCCCCCCAGTTGTTGGGTACGCAACCCCAGGGTATACAACCTGAGTCGGAGGTATGACCGGCCGCCACACACGCATTAAGAGTGGGACTGCTGGTAAGCACTCCATAAAATTGAGAGTACTGAAATACGTTCAGGCAGGCAGTACCGGAGGTGACGCGGTAGCTATTCGGGATCTTATTGATGAGTACAGCCATACGTGTACTGCTGCCGGAGCCCATTTCTACCACACCGGCACCGGCCCAACTGTCTACAATGATTCCCCAAAACTCCGCTGAGCCATTATTCACAAACCACGAATACGGATTATTGATGACCAGGTACTGGTTAGACATCTTAAACACCGAAGCCGGAGTGGCATTCACAATCAGGTTGGGTGTGCCGGCACTGGCATAGCCTCCATTGAGTGAAAGGTTGCGTTGTATTTCGCAGGTACCATAGTTATAAATAGCAGAATTACCATACAGTACAAGTCCGGCCCCGTTGCCCGATGCAATCACAAAGCGTGCTGCAGGGTTAATATGAACAGTGCCGCTATCCATATTATAATTGTTGACAGTAAGGTCACCGCAGATGATCAATGTGCCGCCTCTTAATGTAAGATTACTGAATGTAGCGGCGGGTCCATAATACCATTTGGTAACACCTTTGGTAAGAACCTCACCATCTGTAACCAGCGGCTCGGTGCCGGTACAGGCCGGAGGTGGGGGAGCGGCCGGGCTCTGGGCTGTTACAAAGAGGGGCGTGGCGAGCAAAAGAAATGCAGCCAGCAGAGAATGCTTTTTCATGCGTGTTGGTTTAGGTGGCGAATCAGCTTCCGAAAACACAGCACGCAGGAGGGCGTGATCAGGGTTAAAAAAACCTGGTCTTTCATTCACCACACTGCTGAGCCTTAACGGAGGTGAGCTGATACTGGATATTTATTTCTCCAATCTACACCTGCACCAGCGGCTTGTCAACCGGTTTCGCAGCAATGGCCATGATTGCAGCATGAAATGCCCGGTATAATGCATGAATGAATACATGCCGATGCAACGTTTTGAAAACTGTTGAGAGAAACTACTTATCCAGCCACTCTTTGAAATCACTTACACGCTTACGGCTTACAATGACTTCCTTATCCGCAGCAGGATGCAGATAAAGTTTAAGCCGGTTGCCAAAATAAGAATGGATCTCTTTTACGGAGAGAAGAGAAATAATGAACGAGCGGTTGATCCGGAAAAACTGTTGCGGTGGCAGCAGTGTTTCCAGTTGCTCAATACGGTATTCAAGAAGAAATTTCTGATTATCGAATGTGCGGAAGAAAATAAATCGTTCCTGCGAGAAGAAATAAGCGATCTGGCTCACGGGAATGGAAAGAAGCCGCTGCCCCTGTTTTACCAGGAAGCGTTCTTTGAAACTGGGCAAATGCAGCGCTTTGCCGCCTTCGGTCCAGTACTGGTCAAAACTTACCAGGCGGCTATCTTCGCCGGGTATACGCTCCAGCAAATGACGAATGGTATTGTACCGGTATGCTTCAAAATTATATTCGGCAGTAGTGGTAGAAATGGTAACCGTGGCTTTAATATCCGCCCTTCCTTTGCGGCGGCCTGCGCCGGGGATTGTGCCTTCATTGGCCAGGATAAGATCGGGAATAGAATTATGATTAAGCCATTCACCCGCAGCAAAGAGATCGCTGGTAACTCCAACTACATGAATGGACTCATCAATTTCGTTGAGCAGGTCCTTTATCTTTTGCACCATCCCCTTTTCATATTCTATCACCAGTACGTTCATAACTACCCGATTGTCCTACAAAAAAGCAAATTTTAAACGTATATAAGCAGATTCAAACGACTAAGAGCACCAATTGCCCAAAGCGATGAATGAATTGCCGCATCCCCGCAACAGGCCATCGTACATTTTCGATTTTTTGCAACAATATCATGTTGGATGTCTCTTTTATCTGTGCCTGCATTTACAGAAAAAGAAATACCCGTACTGCTGTGAAGAATGTTAAACAGGTGTCAAATAATGCAACGGTTCTCGCTTCCGGTTAGTCAGTATCTCCACTGAGTGAGCGCAGTGCAGGTAAGAAACCGGCGGTGATAATGCCGTGTTCAAAACTTTTGTAACCCGGCAAGACGGGAAAGGGCTATTTGAATAATTATCCTAAATTTACGTTATGGCAGGGTAGGGTGAAGGCAACCGGAGTACGCCTCCGGGCGATCCGTTAAGAGCATCCCTGCCCGGGAACAATTCAATTTAAATAAGTCGATCTGTGAAGAAACTAAGCCTGATTGTATTATTGCTGCCACTGGCACTGACCAGCCTGGCTCAATCCACGCGTGAGGAAAAAAAGGAAAAGAAAGAAGCCAAACGTCAAAAGATAAACGAACTGGTTCGTCAGGCAGAAGAAGGCGTGCTGGTCTATCATAAACAAAGCATTTTCGGTATACAACTCCGGACCAACGGATATGGCGCTTTCTACGAAATGGGGCGCATGAAGACCAACCGCAAAACAACCATTTACCGGATCGATATTGCTGAAATTAAAAATGCCAAAGAGGAGAAACTGTTTGGTGAAAATTTCATTTTTGGCAACCCCTTTATCTACGCCAAGCGTAATTACTTTTATCCCATAACCCTTGGTTTTGGACAGCAGTATGTTTTTGGCAACAAAGGCAACCGCAATGGCGTGGCTGTTACCGGCCTCTACAATGCCGGCATCTCTCTTGGCCTGCTGCGCCCATACTATATACGTGTAGATGATCCCAATTTTGGCGGTGAGCGCGATATCAAATACTCTGTAGAAGACAGTGCACTTTTTGTTGATCGCTCATCGGTGATATCCGGGGGTGGGTTTGGTAAGGGCTGGGGCGAGATCAAACTCAAGCCGGGAGCTTTTGCCAAAGCAGGCCTCCGCTTCGATTATGGCCGTTATAATGAAAGTGTGACAGCCCTGGAAATAGGCCTCAGTGTAGATGCCTATGCTTCCAAAGTGCCGATCATGCTGTTTCAGAAAGAACGGCAGCTTTTCTTCCAGGGCTATGTAGCCATTGTATTTGGAAAACGTAAATAGTCAACCATTACCGGGCCGGGTTGTTAATTATCGGAATAACATTTTCATCCGTATTTTTGCAACATGACTGAGCTTCCCGTAGTGCCCGCTGACAATACCGCCTCCCGCATAAAAAAACCTGATTGGTTACGTGTAAAGCTACCCATTGGGGAAAGCTATAAAAACGTGCGTAACCTCGTGGATACGCATAAGTTGCACACCATCTGCGAAAGCGGCAACTGTCCCAATATGGGCGAATGCTGGGGAGCCGGCACCGCCACATTCATGATCCTGGGCAATGTTTGTACCCGCAGCTGTGGCTTCTGTGCCGTAGCTACCGGTCGCCCCGAAGCAGTAGACTGGGATG
>JAGODE010000323.1 GCA_017998385.1 Chitinophagaceae bacterium
ACGCATTGCAATGCGTTGCTACAACAATGGGCATCGGCCCATTTGCGAAACATTGCCATGCGTCGCTACAGGGAGCATTGAGTGAAAGGTCCGCCATGCGTAGCAACGCGTTGTAATGCGTTGCTACAACAATGGGCATCGGCCCATTTGCGAAACATTGCCATGCGTCGCTACAGGGAGCATTGAGTGAAAGGTCCGCCATGCGTAGCAACGCATGGCAATGCGTTGCTACGTGGTGTAATGCGTTGCTACAGTAGACATATTATATCAAAATCTCTTGAATCGTTCCATACACGCTCTTTCCAGTTCTTCGCGGTCGTCGGGGTGAGCAATATCTATCAGGGCTTTTGCGCGCTGGCGGAAATTTTTACCAAACAAATAGGCTACACCATATTCGGTAACTACGTAGTGCATATGTGCCCGGGTGGTGACCACTCCTGCGCCTGGCTTCAGGAAAGGTACAATCCGTGATATGCCTTTGTTGGTGCGGGATGGTAGTGCAATAATTGGTTTACCTCCTTCACTCAGGGCAGCACCACGCATAAAGTCCATTTGGCCACCCACGCCGGAATACTGATAAGTGCCAATGGAGTCGGCACAAACCTGGCCGGTAAGATCAATTTCAATAGCGCTGTTAATGGAAACCATCCGCGGGTTGCGGCGAATGATATGCGGATCGTTGACATAATCGATGTCAAGGAAGTTGAAAGCCGGGTTGTCGTCTACATAATCGTACAGCCGGCGGCTGCCCAGGGCAAAGGCCGTTACCGTCTTATGCGGATGGATCAGTTTGTACCGGTTGTTGATCACATTTTTTTCAACCAGATCAATGATACCGTCTGAGCACATTTCGGTATGTACCCCCAGGTCTTTATGTCCCGACAGAGCTTTCAGAACAGCGTCCGGAATGGCGCCAATGCCCATTTGCAGTGTGCTGCGATCCTCAATGAGGTCGGCTACATGCCGGGCAATCCTGTTTTCAATATCGGTGACCCGTGATGCATAGTTGTTTTCATACAACGGCGCATCGCAATACACCATGCTGCTGAACTGGCTGCAATGAATGAGCCCATCGCCATGCGTACGCGGCACCTGCGGGTTGACCTGGGCAATTACATGCCGGGCAGTATTGACTGCAGAGCGGGCAATGTCAACAGAAAGTCCAAGTGAGCAGTATCCATGTTTATCCGGCGGGGAAACCTGTACCAGTGCAGCATCGAGCGGCAGTATATTGCGTTTGAAGAGTTCGGGTATTTCACTCAGAAATACTGGTACATAATCGGCCATGCCTTCCTGTACCGCCTGCCGGATACTTGCTGATACAAACAGGGAATTGAAATGAAAACTCTCTGCGAAAGCCGGCTTATCTACCTGCACATCTCCGAATACTGTAATTGATACCAGCTCTACATGACGCAGACGGGGTGCTTCTGCAGCCAGGGCCTTCAGCAAAAAAGTGGGCGTTTGCGCACTGCCCTGTACGAAAATCCGCTGACCTGACTGTACTACAGACAGCGCTTCGGCAGCTGTCTGGTAAACGGGGGTTTGGTTCATATGCCAAAGCTATAAACTATGCATTTATAATAACTGATAAGGCTTAGGTGGGCGGCTGACAGGTGTCAGCCGGGTTTTGAAAGGCTGGTTGCAAGTGGCGGCCACAGCCTATCTTCGCAGCCGCATGGACAATAATAACAGACAGAATAATGAAGCATTGCCGGGCATTGGCCTGGCGTTGCTGGCTGTTGTGATTTGGTCGGGCAATTTTGTAGTGGCACGTGGAGTGATTCATCAGATACCGCCCGGCAGCCTGGCTTTCTATCGATGGTTTACTGCTACTGTTGTATTGTTTCCTTTTGCTATACGTGCGGTGCGGAGGGAGTGGAAACAGGTGCGTCCTGCACTGGGGTATTTATGCTGGACGGCCCTCGCTGGTATTACACTCTTCAACACATTTGTGTATATAGGTGCTCATTATACAAGTGCCATTAACCTGGCCCTGATTGGAACCACCTCATCACCCGTCATGGCGATTTTACTGGCCCGCATTTTCCTGAAAGAAAAACTCGACAGTTTCAAGTTATGGGGGCTGGCCCTCTGCCTGAGTGGAGTATTACTACTGCTTTCGCAAGGCGACTTGAATCATTTACTGCATTTCCGGTTTACTGCCGGCGATGGCTGGATACTGCTGGCCGCTTTTTCTTTTGCCGTGTACAATATCCTGGTCAGGCGTAAACCCACCGGGTTGTCGCCCATTACCTTTCTCTTTATGCTTTTCTTTATTGGTACGCTGCTGCTGATACCTTTCCTGAGCTGGGACCTGGCGCACGGGCAGACGATTGCGTGGAATGGCTCACTGCTCGCCATTATCCTTTACCTGGGTATTGGTACGTCCGTTATTAGTTTTCTGTGCTGGAATAAGGCGCTCTCATGCCTGGGGGCCGGCCGCACAGCATTGTTTGGTAATCTTATACCTGTCTTCAGCAGCCTGGAGGCGGCAGTTTTTCTGCATGAGCAGTTTACCAGCCTGCATGTATGGAGTATGCTTATCATTTTTGCAGGTATAATACTGGCGAACTGGCTGCTTCTTAAAGCGTCGTTCAGATAATGTACTGCCCGGCGGCGCTTGCTGAAAATATTGATGGTATCTTTAGCCTCTTATTTACTTATCTCAAAAAATCAGGACATGGAATACAGAAAATTAGGAAACGCTGACCTGCAGTTATCCGTAATCACCTTTGGGGCATGGGCCGCGGGTGGATGGATGTGGGGCGGTACGGAAAGGCGTGACGCGATCGAAGCGATCCGCGCTTCCTGGGATATGGGCGTAACCAGTATTGATACTGCACCCATTTATGGACAGGGTGAGAGCGAAGAGATTGTCGGAGAAGCCATCAAAGGGCTGCAGAGAGATAAGGTACAGATTATAACCAAATTTGGGATGCGCTGGGATCTGGCTAAAGGGGACTTTGCATTTCATAGCCGCAATAACCAGGGACAGGAAATTGATATTTACAAGTATGCCGGCAAAGAGAGCATTATAAAGGAATGCGAAGACAGTCTGCGCCGGCTGGGTACGGATTATATTGACCTGTATCAGATACACTGGCCCGATGTTACTACACCTATCCAGGAATCAATGGAAGCAGTTGCGCAATTGATGAGTCAGGGTAAGGTGCGCCATGCCGGCGTATGTAACTATAATGAAATACAAATGGAGGAAGCATTAAAGTATGTACCCCTGGTATCAGATCAGGTACCCTACAGTATGGTTAAGCGTCAGATAGAAACGGCTGTTGTGCCTTTTTGCCTGCAGCATGGACTGTCTATACTCGCATACAGCCCGCTGGAGCGTGGGTTGCTGACAGGTAAAATGCAGCCGGGTCATCAGTTTGCTGCCGGTGATCACCGTGCAGGTATTCATTTCTTTTCGCCAGAAAATCTTGCACGTACCAATGCATTTCTGGATAAACTGCGACCGCTGGCAAAAGAGAAAAACGCCTCGATCAGTCAACTGGTATTGCGCTGGACAGTAGAGCAGCCTGGTATTACTATCGCCCTGGCAGGTGCCCGTAATAAAGAACAGGCCGTTCAGAATGCTGCTGCAATTAATGTAAAGTTGAGTGCAGATGAAATCCGGTTTATCAATGGTGAACTCGATAAGCTGGAATTGGTAAAGAAAAGTTGACTAGAAAGTATAAAAGTATAAAGGGTTTAAGGAGATTTATGCACTCTTTAAACCCTTTATACTTTTATACCCTTATACCTTTCTCTCAAAACCTATTAGCCGGGCAACCTACTTTTTTGCTTCTTTTCGATCCCGGCAGTCCGGCAATCTGTTTGTATTTGTCAAAGTAAAAACGCAGGGTGAAGGTGGCCGCTATGTAGAAATAGCCGTCTTTGTTTTTGCTGTTGCCGCGGGTGGCACCTGCAGCGGGATAGGGGCCAGCGCCTACTTCATCACCTCTGTAAGCGAGGTCTACCGCCTGTTGCCCTTTTGCAGCAAGAAGTACGGACTGGTCAACGTAGTTGCCGCTTACATCGTCGAGATGATCGGTAAATAATTTACGATAGCCCATTTCAAGGCCTACCCGCATATCTTCATTGAGCATGCGCTCTGCGCCGATGCCGAGAGGAATATTGAGTTGTGTGAGTTTATATTTATCAACGCCGGCGACCACGCCCTGGCCTTCGGTAGAAAGTGGCTGAAGAAAAACTTTTTCACCATTTTCATCTTTGGTTCGGGGTTTAAAATGATAAAGGGCAATACCGGCATATACATAGGGCGTCCACCAGTGGTAATTCAGGTCGAGTATGCTGTAGTGGAGACCGGCTTCCCATTCAAAGATGCTGCTGGAGAAATTAAGGTTACGCATTTTCATCGTGCTCGTTCCTTTTTTATCATCGGCCCGCAAGCCACCCAGTGTCAGGTAAGACCGCAATGCCAGGTGCTCGGTAAGATCGTACCGCACCCCCAGAGAACCCATAAATTTACTCTGCGACAGCGAGAGCGATTTGGCTTTGAGATCACCCTGATATGACATTATACCCAGACGGGTAGAAAGATGGAAGTTCTGCGCCAGGGCGCCCACGGGGATCAACAGTAACAGGAATGCCAGTTTTTTCATGAATATGTGTAGGGTCTGCTTAGGAGTATTAACGTACGGGCATTAAAAAAAGTATGTACGGTCAGGAGAGAGAATGTGCTAATGAACAATGTGCTAATGTGGTTAATGTGCTGGTGTGCTAATGATTTGAAGATTTGGTGA
>JAGODE010000324.1 GCA_017998385.1 Chitinophagaceae bacterium
AGCAAACATCTGATTCCTGAAATTGAACTTTTGTAAAATTCAGTTTGCCGGTGTAGAAATTCACATAGTCATCCCCTGAATTACATTGAACGTCAATGATTATGCGCTGATAAGCCTCTACGCCGTCAGCATCATAGGCCGTCTTGATGATATTATACCCAAGCCCATAAAACTTAAGCGGAATGGAGTACTCAAAGAATACACCGTGCAATATTTTATCCCGCTTGAAATTGAAGACAGCATCAGCCCAACCAACAGGGTTTTCAATCTCTGTTGCGGTATAACCACCATCCTCTAAATAGAATTTCCAGATCATCCGTTCCAGGTAAATTTATCATCCCAATACTTACGCCTGCTTAACCCTTCGTCCATGTGCTTCTGAAATCCGCGCTCATCAATATTCACCGCCACCTTTGGATGACGTTCTATTTCAGCCCCTATATGCTTTGCAATGGATTTCCCAAGTGAATTGTAGTCCACCTGTTCGCCGCTTCTGTTTGTGATGTATTGCGTCAGCACCTCATCAGGAATATGCGGTAACATTTCCGGGAAGGCAAAAGGATTTTCAAAAAATTGCTTTGTGTCCCCAGCGTTGAATATCTGATAGCCGCCTTTGTCGTACAATAATTCCGGCCCGTCTTCACCCACCACCTTAAATCCTGCCGGGGCTTTCTTTGTTCCTTTCTTGAATGCCGGTATAGGCTGCGCTAACACTGTGGCAAGCTGGGCTGCACCAAGTGCGCCAATGGCAACCGATAACACTGTTGCAAGTATTCCGGTTTGTGCTGCGACTTTTGAGATGGCAATGGCTGTATTTATTACGATATTGAACGCGGCAGCCTCTTTATCTGCAACGGCCTGTTTGCGTTTCAATTCAGCGATTTCCTTAGCGTACTTCTGTTCCGAAATACGACCTGAATCAAGCCTTTGCTTAAGATTGTCCTGCTGTTGGGCATTTAATGCCGCGCCAAAGGCAAATAGCTGATTTCCGAACTGTATGGATGTATTAAGCAGTTCTTGTTTAAGTTGTTGGTCAAGTGCAACCTGCTCTAATGATTCATCCTGCCTGATCTTGAGTCGCGCCTGCTTACCCTGTTCGGCAAGATTTGTTTTAAATCGCTCAACTTCTGCGGCTGAAATAGCTTCCGGGATAGCTGAAACGGTTGTCCCCACACTGTCTGCGCCGCCTGTAGGAATGGCTTTTAAGTCTTCATTGGATTTCCTTGCCAATGCCTCAATATCTTTATAATACTGAGCCGCAAGAACTCTTTTATCATTCACAAGTTTATTAAATTCGGCAGTGTCTGAATTGCCTGAATTTTTCAAAAGTGTAAGCCGTGAATCAATTAGATTCTTTTCAAGTCCAAACACTTCAGTAAGTGTTGCGCCCCTGATCTTGGCTAACTTGATTTGCGTTTCTAAATTGTTGATGATATTCTCATTGCCGGTATTTACAACCTCGTTTGACCTTTTTATCGCTGCGTAAAAGGCTGCGGAAGAATCCTCTACTAATTTCTTTTGTCTTGCAAGTTCCGCGTTTTGCTTTTTAAGCGATTCAGTACTGTCGTCCGTGCTTTTTACAAACTGATACACCGCCGTAACTGCCAACGTCAAAGCCGTAGCAATGGCAACAATAGGATTGAGGGCAAGAACCCGGTTCCATGCCGCTGTTGCAATAGTGGCAAGTGATGTGGCCCCTGAGTAAAGCCCTGTAACGGTTGCTGTGGCTGCCAACTGTAGCCGCCTGGCAGCAAGGACAACGGCGGATTCTTTTTGTAGCAAATTGGCAATCTGTTGAACACCATTTGCAACAGCCATCGCCGCTTGAACCTTCAATAAAGCCTTTTGTAAGTCCTGGTTTTCGCCGCCGAGTAGGGCAGCGGCTCCCTGGGCTACCGAAAAAGCCGAAGCAAGGCCAGAGACAGCCCCAACAACGGCATCAATGTTTTTTGTATCGGAAGCTAAGGCGCGTATTCGCTTGGAAGTGTCGCCTACCTGGTCCTCAAGTTTGGCAGCCTGGATAGATAGCTTTTCAAAAGCAGCGGTTCCTCCAAGTCCGGCCTGTTCCATCTGCGCCAGTTCATTGCGCATTGCGCGGACTTGCGTTGACAGCCGGACCGTCTTTTCTGTTGCCTGATCGGTAGCAGTGTTTAGTTTCTTGATCTGATCTTCAGCAGCACCGGTTACAATGTTTTTTGAAACGTCGGCGGCAGCCTTAGAAAGATTCTGCATTGAAGCGGTAGTGCTGTCAATGATTTCATCACGCTTTTGTAGCGCGGCATTTGTTTCAGCGAATTGCTGGGCCGTGGCTTCGTCAATAGAGCCTAAAGCACGTAATTGATCTAATGTGGATTTTGATTCCGGGGAAAGCTGGAGGTCAAACTTTATGATTACGTTGTCTTGCGCCATCGCCAAAAGAGTTTTCTTGTTCTACTCTTGTTGGCGGCTCGTTTTGCGCCCGATATATGGTTAATGTAATCATCTTCTTTTCTTGTTTGCTTTTTCCGCCGCCTTGCGTTCCCTTTCAGCCTCTTTCAGCTTTAACTCCCGCAAGATAATATATTCTCCTAATGTTGTACCACGTCTAAGTGATTCAAGCCGGCCAGCTTCACCTCCGGCAAGCCAAATTTCTTCCTCAAATCCTTTCTTTTCTCTTTGTCCACGATGCAAGCCAAATGAGATTCCAAATGTGCCTCTGTTAGCTTGTTTATTGTTTCCACGACTACCTCCCATGATACTGGATGCTTTGGCAAAAATGGTATTAGCTGAATGAGTGGTTGCTGCAAAAAAAAATCTTTCATGCCTGCCGTTTTCTTCCAAAATTCAATCTTCTTTTCGGCATAACCAGGGTCAAAGTTGTAAGGGCTTTCGGATTCATCAAAAAATACTACACTGGCAAACTTCCAAATGTATTCAGGCGGATCAATCCATTTGAGCCGTTCCTTTAACTGATTATTCAGTGTTTGCAATGTGTTTAGTTCAATAACTCCTTTCTTTGGCGTGTTAAGAACGTCGTCAACGGCTGCAACATGAAGTTCCAGGAACTCCCTGTTTACCCGCATTGCTAATTCATCGTAATACTTCAGCGCATTAAGCCCGCGAAGGTAGGCTGCATTGAAAACGTCCTGAAATTGGAAATACTTTTTGTTGCCAATGGTGAAGGCTTCAACAATTACGTGCTGTGTCTTTTCCGGGAATTGGGCGGATTTTTGGCGGAGGATATTTTTTAGGAATTGGAGCATTAAATCTTTTTCAGCGTTTCTTCAATCTTAGAAATAAATGCAGTTATCGTCTTGCGCCCATTCACCCTGACGGCAAATGTATTCTTGTTCGGCTTCACTTCGATCATCTTATCTGGCTTTGCCTCACAGATGTAAAGGAACTTATACCCCGAACACGCCCCGCAAAATTCTTTCTTTAGAAAACTCCATCCGTGCTGTGAAAGTATGTCCTCGTAACTCATTTTTCAAAGTATGGTGAATTTCTGAAGTAGTCAATGACTGAATTAAGTACCGTGTTTACACCTGTCACCGCCAACACGAACAAAAGAATGTTAAAGTTACAACTCCATTGAGCAACCCAAAAGAACGATCCCCAGAATGACGACATACATATCAGGCAAGAAAAAAGCGGCTTTGTCCACGCGGCATTATCATATCTGGCAACAAGTGGGTTAAATATCATTCCGTCCTGAAACAATATCCAAATGCCGGTGATTTGCAGTGAAGTGAGGAGTACTTCTGAAAGCATTTTGTAAAAGTAAATAAAATGTTTGAATTGTAGTATCCAATAATTATATGATGCTATTCATGCTTACCTAATATTAACATTATAGGAATTCCAATATTTTTATTATTTTTGACGAATGGATAAATTGATACCAACCAAGCCGTCAAATAGAACGCCTTCTCCTGAATCCTTGTATATTTTTTACGAAAGTTACTTCCTGAAAATCCTTAATAAGTTTAGAAAGCATCAATGTAGCATAGGTGTTTTTATGACAGCTTATGCAACATTGTATAATATTGATTTCTCCTTTACGGATTTAAAGAATGAATACGATAAAGCATTTAATCAGGAAACCATTTATGAAAATCCAATATTTTATGCACAGCCAATAGAATCAGTACAAAATCAGAATGAATACGTTGTTATTGATAAACTTGGAAACAAAAAAGTCAGAAAGCACAAAATTGTTATAAAATGAGATTCGAAGATTTAGACATAAATAAAATTAGGAATTATGCCTACGCAAAAATAAAACGGCATAATCTCCAGCATGAAATAAATGATCTCATAAACGATGCTTATATATTTCATATTGAAAAAGGATTTGATTTTAGCTATGATCTTTTTACTAATTCTATAAATTTTATTGCGCTCCAAACTCATAGTAGGCTTGAAGTGGAATTGCCACAAATATCAGTACCAAAAGGAACAAAAGAAAGGTATATTGAAAAACAATGCAAAATATGTTTAGAAATATTGCCTGTTGATAAATTTAGGTTTGATGAAACAAAAGAAGGCCAGAGATTTTATAGAAACAAATGTAAAAAATGCGAAGGTGAGTTTTATACAAAAACCCCTTACAATAAGGAAGGCAGGAAAAGGGCTTATAATAAGGTTAAGTCAACTCCTGTTTATAAATTAGCTAACAAGAATAATTTCAGAAAGTATGTAAATGAAAATAGAGATAAATGGAATAGTTATTTGGTTGAAAGATCAAAAAGAGAAAAGGATAATTTAACAG
>JAGODE010000325.1 GCA_017998385.1 Chitinophagaceae bacterium
GGATCAGGGATCTCACTGCATTGATTACTGAGATTAAAGGTGGAAGGTAAATGCCCGAAGGCAGAAGGCTATTACGAATACATATTGAAACCATGCCTTTTACCTTCTACCTTCTACCTTCAATGGCCAAACCTCACCAGTTGAAGAGCTACGAAATACTCCAACAGAACGGATGAATAGCATTCGCCGAAAGGTTGATTCCGCTTTGAATCCAAAGACCGTTGAAGGTCTTCTTTCCAAAAAATTTTCTCAAAGTTCAAACAGAGACGGCAGATGGGTTTATTTTCAGGAAAAAGGGGCTATTCAAAAACTTGAACAGCCGGTGATTAGCAAGATTATTCCCGGATATGCTTTCTTTAAAATCAACTTAACCAATTATTTGGGATATCACGTTAACTCATCCCATAACCTGATCTTGTTTGATTCAGCAACATCAACAATCATTCATGCTGTACCAATGTGGTATGGCGACATTAGCGACGATTTGCTACGCCTGTTTATCGGGAAAAATTTCAGTGACAGTACCGCTTTGTTGAAATTTACAACCGAACTCCAAATTTTAATGATTGTTGGATCAACGGGAGAATTTGAAAACACGAAATATAATGAAGACGGTCTCGCATTTGATTTAACTTATCAGGGCCCATATAAAAAAGAAATATGGCGTCGAATTGAAATATTAATCGCTGACAATACAATTAAAGGTTTTCGCTCTACAAACCCACAAACGAATACAAGCGTAATGGTAGAATAAAATAGCTGGAAGCACCCAGTTTTGCAGGCATGAAGAAGGATAAGATATCTCACTGCATTGATTACTGAGAGTAAAGGTGGAAGGTAAAAGCTCGAAGGCAGAAGGCGATAACGAATACATATTGAAACCATGCCTTTTACCTTTTACCTTCTCCCCTCATCCCTCGCTCATATCATCCTGGCTGCCGCTCGCCCAAACAATAGCAAAGCCCATCGGGCGCTACTACAAAAAACACTTTCCATAAAGTATCTCCATAACGCTGCCAGTCATAATCCGCTGTCGCCCGTTGCAGGCCACGTGCCTTCAATTCGGTAAAGGCCGTTTCCACATTGTCTACTTCAAAAAAACAACCATCCTGTGTGGGATCACCGCCATTTTCAGCCAAACCTATTTGTACACCATCCCGTTTCAGCAGGATCTTCCGAAAAGGTTTTTCCGCTTTTCCTGTCTGTGTAAAACCCATGACTGTTTCATAAAAAGAAACCGCCGCCTCAACACTGGCGACCGGCAGACTCATAGCATCTTTCTGATAAGGCCAGGCTCCTTTAAAAACTGATTTTGTTATTTCCATGTTTTGCATACCTCTTAATGAATAATAAATGACCGGCTTTTCACCAAAATGCCTTCATGCCTGGCGTCCTTATAAAATTAGCGGTTATCCCGCACCCTCCAGCTACACGATCAATCACCCTCAATATTCTTCCAAACCCGGTTAGCAAAAAAACATTTATGACAGCCTGCCGTAAAATTTACATGAGCCTGCTATTTGCCGTGAAAGCCTGCACCGGACGAAATTCATCCATTTATGACAACCAATTTTCGGCTAGATTTGATGGTATGGAACCCGATTCTTCCTTATTAATGCAGGCTGATTCTGCTCAACTGGAACAAGCGGCCGCGGATAATCACCGCCAGTTGTTTCATTTAAATGCGGTGGTAAAAGGCGGTGAAGTAAGGTCTGCTACCGGTCTTACCTGGACCTATACGGGAAAAGGCAATGGTGCAGAAATTGTTTTCCCACTGCTCAATGAGGACACAGCGGATGTAGTACTTGATCAACTGATGGAGTATTACCGCAGCCATATACCCAATGGCGTGGGTTGCTGGTCGCTTGCGCCTGCACAGCCGGCCGACCTGGGTATCAGGTTACTGGCCCGCGGCTTTCAACCAGGCTGGCAACCCTGCTGGATGGCACTCGATCTGCAGCGGTTGCCGGAAGACTACACTGTACCTGCAGGCCTGCAGATCACAGCCGACAACAATACTTCCATTGCCGGTATCAGTGGTATGCCTTACGGCGATGACAATGGCTATATGTCGGGGCCACTGCTGCAAGCCTTTCCTGAAAAGGCTCAGCGCTTTATTGCCGTACTGAATCATACCATTGTAGGGCAAACCTGTTTGTTTCTTACTGCAGGTCCGCTCGGTAATGCCGGCATTTATAACGTAGGTGTATTGCCCGCTTACCGCAAACGTGGCATAGGAAAAGCACTCGTACATGCGGCCTGTGCATATGCCCGGGAAAAAGGATATACCTATGCAACGCTTAATGCCAATGATATGGGTCGTCCCGTATATCTGCAACTCGGCTTTCGTATTATCGGTTATGGACTCACCTGGTGGCTTATGGGGCAGCGTTTCGTTACCCATCCGCACGCTCCAATCTTAGTAAAACTTGCAGAAGCGACCGGCCGCGGAGACATGGCCTCACTGGAAGCAATAAGTAACCAGCTCAGCACTGAAGTGCTTAATACCACACTGATCAATAAAATGAGCCTGGTACAACTGGCTGCACATTTCAAACAACCAACTGCAGCGAAATGGCTCGTCAGCAAAGGAGCACATTACTCCGCACTCGATGCCTGGGACCTGGGCTGGCGGCTGCAGGCAGCCGAATTGCTGGCACGTAACCCACAAGAGATAAACAGGCTATATTACGACTGGAATGGCACACTCCTGCATGTAGCTGCAGAGCGAAATGACCTGGAGCTGGCCAGGCTGGCATTGTCTGCCGGTGTTGATCTGTCTCTGCAGGACACCATACACCACGGAACCGGACTGGGCTGGGCTATTTTTTTCAGAAGAGATGCTATGACAGCTCTCATCAAAAAAAAGCTGGAAGAAACCGGCGGCACAGACGATGAATAACTTTAGATCATATAAATCTTAGTAGTGTTACGTTCCTGTTTTAAAAAGGGAAACCTGTTTTACTGGCTCTTTTGGGGCGTCTATATTATTTATGGCATCATGGACTCGCGGGGCTGGATCATGCGAAAAGGTTTTCTATGGTCATTACAGCCGCTCCTGTTATTTTTCAGCATGATTGGCCTGCTGCTGTTCGCCAACATCCGTATCCTGATACCGATGCTGCTGGAAAAAAAACGCATCCTTTTATACATCGCAGGCCTGTTGGGCATTCTTTTTTTGTATACCTGGCTCCGAAGCCTGAATCAGCAATACTGGGATGCACAGGTATGGCCCGGTGAACCTATGACAATCGATTCTTATCTGCACTGGAATTTTCTGAATGCACTCTGGTTCGTTGTTATGTCTACCCTTCTCTTCTATGCATTGAAGTGGCATCAGCAGCGACAGCAGGTAAAGAATATCCAGATACATCAGTTGCAGACCGAATTGAAATACCTGCGCGCGCAGATCAATCCGCATTTTCTGTTCAACGGCCTCAATACTATTTACGGATCAATTGACCGCAACAACCAGGAGGCCAGGAATATCTTACTGCAGTTTGCCGATCTGCTCCGCTACAATCTTTATGAGGCTGATGTGGACTGGGTAGAACTGGAAAAAGAGGCTGCTTATCTCCGCAACTACGTAGCATTGCAGCGGGCACGAAGCGACAGCAACCTGCTTATTGAGCTGGACACAACTATAACGGACGGCGCTGTGAAAGTAGCACCACTTATCTTCCTGACCTTTGTAGAAAACGCATTTAAGTTCAGCACACGCGATGATAGCCGGATCAATATCATCCGTATCCATCTGTTACAATCCGGCAATCGTATCGAATTCACCTGCGCCAACTCATACGAAGAGCAGGAGGAGCGTCCCGGAGGCATTGGACTTAATAATGTACGTCGCAGACTCGAGCTTTTGTATAAAGACCGGCACACGCTCACCATCACCAGGGAAAATGCGTTTTATACGGTTCATTTAATATTACAGGTATGAAAAAATTACGTTGCATCATTGTAGATGATGAACCTATTGCACGGAAAGTATTGCAGGAGTTCATTGAGCAGGTCCCATTTCTGGAGGCAGCAGGACAATTTGAGAATGCCCTCAAGGCCGGCGATTTTCTGAAAAGTAATCCCATTGACCTTATGTTGCTTGATATAGAAATGCCAAAACTATCAGGGCTTGATTTTCTGAAAAATCTGGCTGTGCAGCCAATGGTAATATTATCAACCGCTTTTCCGCAATATGCCCTGGAAGGCTATGAGCTCGATATTATTGACTACCTGTTAAAGCCCGTTGCATTCAGCCGCTTTCTGAAAGCAGTGCAAAAAGCCAGGGAATACGCCGAACTGAAAGATGCTGCCTCACCGGCGGGTTCTCATCCATGGATATTTGTACGCAGTGAAAAGCGAATCGAAAAAATTGAACTAAGCAGTATCCAGTATATCGAAAGCCTCGGCAATTATGTAAATATCTATACAGAAAATAAAAAGCTGATCGTTTACCTCACATTAAAAGGACTGGAAGCACAATTACCGCCAGCCGGTTTTATCCGGATTCATCAATCCTTTCTCGTGGCTACTGCCAGAATAGAAGCGATAGAAGATAATATGGTATTACTGAAAGGAAAAACCCTGCCCATAAGCCGGCATTACCGGGATAGCTTAATGCAGCTAATCGAACAGCGAATGCTGAAGAGATAGTGGGTGGTTGACAGTGGACAGTGGACAGTTGACAGTGGACAGTGGACAGTTGACAGTTGACAGTTGACAGTAAGAATACTCTTTATACC
>JAGODE010000326.1 GCA_017998385.1 Chitinophagaceae bacterium
GGTCACGAGCGTGGTATGCGGGTAGCGGTCATAGAGTGACCGGGTGAAAGGAGCGTTGGCATGCTGGATGGCGTCGGCAGATGCAACTTTTCCGAGTCCCCAGCCGTCCATTATGATCAGAATTACTTTTTTGGGTTCCATGAATTTAAAACATTGATTTTTAATAAAAATAACGGGATCAGACAGGTTTTAACCGGCTTAACAGGCAGGTTTTCAGCTGGCAGGCAATGGCAAAGGACGAGAACGAGTATAAATTCACTCATTATCAGGTAACAATGCGCTGTAAAACTACAGATCATTCCTATATTTCGGAACGAAAGGTTTAAAACTGGGTGATTTTGTTATTTTAGTACCGGGTTTAACTACTTTATCAAAAACGGCACGATTATTTACTAATGACCTATGAAAAAAAGATTATGAAAGCACTTATAACTTCTTTTTTACTGGTTGCCTTTGTCGGGTTTTCGTCTTTTACAGATCAGAATGCGATAGACAACGTTATCAGCGCCCTGCGCGCCGGTAATGCAACCGAACTCTCCAAATATTTTGACGATAACGTGGAGCTTACTCTTCCCGTAAAAAGCGACAGCTATAGCAAGGCTCAGGCACAGGTGATTGTAAAGGATTTTTTTGCAACAAACGGTGTAAAGGGCTTTGACCTGAAACATAAAGGTGATTCTCCCGGCGGTCATTACTGTATTGGCACGCTGCAAACCAAATCAGGCAGCTTTCGTGCCCACGTATTTCTGAAAGCACGCGGCAGCAAAGAAGTGGTCAAAGAGATCCGCTTCCAGTCTATTCAGTAAAGCGAATGTTGCCTTAATCAGGCAGTATACGATTATTGCCTTTTTGCAGTGTACGTTCCACCAGTTTATCTCTGTATCGTATTTTGACGGGTCCTGCTTCTGCAGCCCGTATTGTGAGCGTCTGCAAAACTCCGTTCTCCCATTTTATATCAATGCTGTATCCTCCACGGGCGCAGAGCCCTGTAATATTTCCTGAACCCCATGTATCCGGCAAAGCCGGCAGGATATGAATTTCCTTATTCTGCGATTGCAGCAACATTTCCGCGATGCCGGCAGCGCCTCCAAAGTTGCCATCGATCTGGAAAGGCGGATGTGTACTCAGTAAACTGCTCAGGGTGCTCTTTGCGAGCAGTGATTGTACCTGGCGGCCGGCTTCATTACCATTCAACAGGCGGGCGTAAAAATTAATGATCCACGCTTTGCTCCAGCCGGTATGCCCACCGCCATTGGCCAGGCGCCGCTCAATTGTCTTTTGAGCGGCAGTAAACAATTCAGGTGTATGCAGCGAAATGAGGTTGAGCGGGTATAAGCCCAGCAAATGCGACATATGCCGGTGCCCCGGCTCTACCTCTTCAAAATCTTCGATCCACTCCTGAACAGTTCCGTTAGCACCTGCTTTAATGGGAGGCAACTGACGTGAAGCACTGTCTACTTTTGCCAGCAGATCAGCATCGGTCTGAAGGATATGTGCCGCTTCTGTGAAATTGGCAAACAACCCTTTTATGATTTCAATGTCGATAGTAGCTGCATAAGACAACTGGGATTCCTGCTTGCGGTTGCTGCCCGGCACAAAGAATGCATTTTCGGGCGAGTGTGAGGGGTTGGTGACGAGGTAGCCCTGCGGTGACCGGATCAGAAAATCGAGCACAAATAAAACCGACCCCTTCATGATCGGGTAGGCTATTTCACGCAGGTATTTTTTATCGCGGGTAAATTCATAATGCCGGTAAATGGGAAACGTCATCCACGGGCCTGCCATAGGTGACACCCCCCATACACCATCTGCCACTCCGGTACGCCCGTAAACATCTGTGAGATGGTGAAGTGTCCAGCCCCGGGCATTATACATTTCCCTGGCTGTTGCTGCGCCCGGCACCATCAGCCTTTGTACAAACCGGGCCAGGGGTAAAACGGTTTCCGGAAGGTGGCCTGTTTCTGCCGGCCAGTAGTTCATTTGCAGATTGATGTTGGTATGAAAATCGGCATTCCAGGGAGCTTTGTACAAATCATTCCAGATGCCCTGCAGGTTGGCGGGCAGCCGGCCCGGACTGCGCGAAGATGCCATGAGCAGGTAGCGGCCAAACTGGTAGTATAATACAATTAATCCCCGGTCAATAGCACCTGCTTTTACTCTGTCCAGCCTTTTGTCGGTAGGTATGCTGTCACTGGCATGATCGCCCAGGTCAAATTGTACCCGGTCAAAATAACTGCGATGATCTTTTATGTGTTCCGTGCGCAGTGTAGCTGGCGAAAGGGAGGAAACGCTGTTAAGCTTATCTCTGCAAATGACAAGCGGGTCAATAGCAGGGTCTGTATCCAGCAAATCGGCATTGTAATCAGTAGCGCCGGTAATGGCGATGGTAATGTTTTTGGCAGATTGTATGTGGCAGACAGCAGAGGTGTCGCTGATGGTGGTGGTCGTTTTGCCATCGGCGTGGAGTATTTTCATAACGCCGGCAAAACGCATATGCCGGCCTCCGGGGCCCGCCAGGGAGTCTTCTGCATCGTTGATCTGCCCGGTATAGTACAGCAAATTGTTTCCGGCCTTGCGGTAAGCGTCTACATCGTATTGCCGCTGTAGCTCTACGGACAGGTTCATCGGTTTACCTGCGCTGATGGTAACGATAATAACATCTTTGGGGGCAGAAGCATATACTTCCTGTTTGACAGGGTTGTCTGCTACGACAAATATTGTGGTGGCAATACCTGTGTTTAACCGGAGTGATCGTTCATACCGGGTGGCAGGTGCCGTATGTCCATAGTGGATGTACAGGTTTCCCAGGGGTTGATAAGAACGGACCCTGGGCGGAGTACCAACCATATACCGGCTGCTCAGGTCGAGTGCACGGCTGTATTCGCCATTAAAAATGGCGGCCTGTATTTCCGGCAGATGCTGCGCCGCCAGTTTATTGTTGTTATTGATTTTACTGCCTGCCCATACACTTTCCTCATTTAGCTGAATCAGCTCGTCGGTATAGCGGCCAAATACCATGGCTCCCAGGCGACCGTTGCCGACAGGCATTGCCTCTGTCCACCGGGCAGCCGGTTGGGTGTACCACAAGCGGAGCTCTTTTGGCTGAGCCTTTACCGATAAGGACAAAAAGAGAACTGGGATAATCAGGAGTGGCCGCATAAAGACAATTTAATCGCTGTATTGAAATTAAAGGATATGGTTTAAATCAGTACTCTTCGTGTTGTTTGCGACCGGAAAGAGTCAGCGCGATGTGCTGATGTGCTACTGAATCCTTTGCGTCTATGTCAGTTTAGCGTTCTAAAAAGGCAGGGAAATATGTGCAAATCTGACTATTATACTCCTTTTTTACCACATTTATTTCTCCGAATAATAGTGGTATCGGGAATTCCTATTTTTGCAACTATGAGTTTCGACAGTCAATTGCAGCATCTGATAGATGAAGCCCTGCGCGAAGATGTAGGGGATGGAGATCATTCTACCCTGGCCAGCATTCCGGCCAGTGCGCGAGGTAAAGCCGTATTAAAGATCAAGGAAGCGGGCATCCTGGCCGGTGTAGCCGTTGCTGAAAAAATATTCCGCTATAAAGATCCATCTGCTGCTTTCCAGTTGCTGAAAGATGATGGTGAACCCATGGTGCCGGGAGACCGCGCCTTTGAGGTGGAGGCTTCCGTTCATACTATTTTACAGTGCGAGCGGCTGGTGCTTAACTGCATGCAGCGTATGAGTGGTATCGCCACACTCACGCATCAGTATACAGAAAAACTGCACGGCTACCGCACCCGCCTGCTCGATACGCGTAAGACAACGCCTAACTTCAGGCTTCTTGAAAAAGAAGCGGTACGTATTGGCGGCGGGGTCAATCACCGGTTTGGCCTTTACGACATGATCATGCTGAAAGATAATCATATCGACTACTGTGGTGGTATTACAAAAGCTATTGAGCGCAGCTGGGCCTATGTGCAGGAGAAAAAACCAGGATTAAAAATCGAAATAGAAACCCGTAGCATTGACGATGTAAAAGAGGTGCTGGCTCATGGCAAAGGGAAAGTATTCCGTATCATGCTGGACAATTTCAGTCCGGCACAGATTACCGGGGCACTGGCATTGATCAATGGTGAGTTTGAAACAGAGGCGAGTGGCGGCATTAACCTGGCTAATATTGAGGAGTACGCACGTACTGGTGTTGATTATGTATCTGTAGGCGCATTGATTCACCAGGCGCGAAGTCTTGATCTCAGCCTCAAGGCTGTTCCGTCTTAATCTCCGGACTACAGGTTTTTTTCATTGTTAATTGCAGTAACTTAACTGGTATGAGCAAAAAGAATAAGCCCGACAACAGAGGCTTTGTATATAGCACCGATCCCAATTTCAGTTTTGAACCCGAGCAGGAGAGTCAGGAGACCTTGCAGCCAGCACAGCAACGGTTGCGGGTGCGGCTGGATACCAAACAGCGCGCAGGTAAAGCGGTGACGCTGATAGAGGGTTTTGCCGGCAGCAAAGAAGAGCTGGAAGCGCTGGGCAAGAAATTAAAGAATCTTTGTGGCAGTGGTGGATCTGCCAAGGACGGCGAAATAATTGTACAGGGCGACCACCGGCCCAAAGTGGTGCAATGGCTGATCAATAATGGTTATAAGCAGACGAAACAGGCAGGAGGATAGCAGGATAAGGTTTTAAAAAGTTTAAAGGGTATAAAGAGTTTAAAGGGTGGGTGAAGC
>JAGODE010000327.1 GCA_017998385.1 Chitinophagaceae bacterium
GAATAAGGGTAGATGCAGTGAGCTCCATGCTTAAACTCAATTATTCGAGAGAAGAAGGAGAGTGGGAGCCAAACGAATTTGGAGGTGATGGAAATCTCGAAGCCATTGCTTTTATTAAAGATCTCAACGAGACCATCTTTCGCGATTTTCCCGACGTGCAAACTATCGCAGAAGAAGCAACCGACTGGCCGGGTGTATCGCGCCCTACCTGGAAAAACGGCCTGGGCTTTGGCATGAAATGGATGATGGGCTGGATGCACGACACGCTTGACTATTTCAAACTCGACCCGCTGGCACGCCAGCATCACCAGAACAAGTTTTCATTCAGTATGATGTACTACTACGATGAAAACTTCATGCTGCCTCTTAGCCACGATGAAGTAGTACACGGCAAAAGTCCCATGATCTATAAAATGCCGGGCGACGAATGGCAAAAGTTTGCCAATCTCCGGCTGATGTATACATACATGTGGACACACCCGGGTGCCAAACTGTTGTTTATGGGCGATGAATTTGCCCAGACATCCGAATGGAATTACAAAACGGAACTGGACTGGAGCCTGCTTCAATTTGACTGCCACCGGCTGATGCAGGATTGTATACGCCGACTCAATGCACTGCTGCAAACCGAACCCGCACTTCACGTCAACCAGTTTAACGAATACGGATTTGAATGGGTAGATCTTAATCACCGCGCCGAATCAGTAATCGTCTATAAACGAAAAGCCAAAAAAACCGCCGATGACTTATTGATTATCCTCAATATGACACCCGTGATCCGCCATAACTGGCAAATCCGGCTATCGGGCGGAAAAACCTATACACAGGAAGTTTTCAACAGTGATGCAAAGGAATATTGGGGTAGTGGAAATATTTTCAACCCCGATATAAGATGCGAACTTGTTGAAAAAGAGGACGAAACATATTTACTTACTGTAAACCTGCCCCCGCTTGGCGGCTTAATTCTGAAATAATTACGTAACTTAAATCGTTTCCCGAAGGGATAAATTAATCCGGATCCGGTGGGGATTGTCACCGAATCAATTTACCTTGCATGTGCTACCTATTTAAAAACCGGCAAAAGCCATATCCAATGATCCGTAAACCCTTCCTGTTACTCCTTGTGAGCTGTAGCCTGTACACAGGCCTTTACGCTCAGTCTGCACTTCAATCAGACAGTGCCAGCCATTTTTTACAAAAAGGTCTTGCTGAAAAAGAAGCAGGACGCCGGCTGGAATCCTTAAAACACTTCGAAAAGGCTGCTAAATACAACAACCAGGACAAAGCTATTATTGCCGAGCTGGCATCGGCTTATCTCGATCTGCGGCGCTATCCGCAGGCCTGTGAATCCTTTAAGCAACTTGAAGCACTGGGCGACCAGTCTGCTGCCACCAGCAAGCAGATCATGAATCTCTCTTTCAACCTCAAGCAGTATGATGACGCGCTGGCTTATGCTGCTAAACTTAAAAAAGCCGATCCATCAGAAAAAGTAAGTTATATCATCGGAAAAATCCAGTATGAACAGGACAACTATGGTGAAGCCATCCGTCAGCTCAACCAGGCGGCAAAAGAAGACCCTGCCAATGCCGAAGTGCCTTATATGATTGCGCGCAGTTATGCAGACATGCAGAACTTCAAACAGGCCATCCCTTTTTTCCAGAAAGCCCTCGAACTGGACCCGACCAAAAACAACTGGATGTATGAACTGGGGCTGATCTACTATGCCATTCACGATGACAAGAATTCGCTGAAGATGATCAAAATGGCTGGCGATAACGGCTACAGAAAAGACAATGACTATCTCGAAAATCTCGGTATTGCACATCTGAATGCCGGCAACCTCGAAGAAGGAGTTGGTATACTGAATGAAATTCTCAAAAAACGCCCCAGTGATATTAATATCCTGAATATGGTAGCCGAAGCCTATTACTTCAAAGGCAAGTATGAGCCTGCTATCGATTTTTGGGACCGTATACTCGAATATGACAAGGAAAATGCCTCAGCCCTCTATATGATCGGTATGAGTTACCAGAAAAAAGGGGAGAAGGAAAAAGGACAACGCCTGTGCGATAAAGCCATCGAGATGGATCCCAGCCTGGCTTCACTGAAACAGAAAAAACAAATGCCGGGCGGCCTCTGATCCCGATGAAAGATACTAAAATAGAAATGCCCTCTTTCGGAGGGCATTTGCTTTTAAAACCTATTTCCCGTTACATCCGCTCGGGCACCCGTATACCCAGCAGACGCATAGCTGCTGCAATCGTATTGGCACTAAGCGCGCAGAGACGCAGCCGCAATTGTTTCTTTTCTGCACTCTCCGCATTCATTACCGAGTGAATGGTATAAAAAGTATTGTAGGCCTTCGCCACATTAAAGGCATAAATGGCAATGAGTGAAGGATTGTGCTCCTGCAAGGCCTGCTCAAGTTCTGAGTCAAACTGCTCGAGTAATACCAGCAATTCCTTTTCACGCTGCAACAGTTCAGCACCCACGCCCTCACCTGCGGCAACCGACTCTTTCCGTAAAATAGAGCGGATACGTGCATAGGTATATTGCACAAAGGGACCTGTAAAGCCATGAAAATCGATACTCTCTTCGGGGTTAAACACCATGCGGCGTTTGGGATCTACACGCAGCAGGAAAAACTTAAGCGCCCCCAGTGCAATGGTATCATACAATTCCTCCAGCTCAGACGGACCAAACTCTTTCACCTTGCCCAGCTCCTCTGTTTTTTCCTGAGCTACCTTGCGCAACTCATCAATCAGGTCATCCGCATCTACCACCGTACCTTCCCGCGTTTTCATACGGCCGGTAGGCAGTTCCACCATGCCGTAGCTCAGATGATAAATACCGTCTGCATAAGGTTTGCCCAGTTTCTGCAGTATCAGCTTCAGCACTTTCATGTGATAGTTCTGCTCATCGGCAATGACATAAATACTCTGATCGTAGGGAAACTCTTCATACTTCTTATCGGCCAGTCCCATATCCTGGGTAATGTATACAGAGGTCCCGTCTTTACGAAGTACCAGCTTCTGATCCAGTCCGTCTTCGGTAAGATCTATCCATACACTACCATCATCTTTGCGGAAAAAAACACCTTTCTTTAATCCCTCTTCTACAAATTCTTTACCGAGCAGATAGGTTTCACTTTCGTAGTAGTTTTTATCAAAATCGCTGCCGATTTTTTTATACGTTGCTTCAAACCCTTCGTATACCCAGCCATTCATGGTTTGCCAGAGCTGACGTACTTCCGGATTACCGTTCTCCCAGTCCTGCAGCATCTTTACCGTGGCTTTCATGATAGGCGCTTCTTTTTCTGCCTGCTCTTCGCTCATGCCTTCGGCTACCAGCTTTTTGATCTCCGCTTTATGCTCCACGCCAAAACGCACATAGTAATCGCCTACAAAATGATCGCCTTTAATACCAGTTGAGGCCGGTGTGGCGCCATTGGCAAACCATTGCCAGGCTACCATCGATTTACAAATATGAATACCACGGTCGTTGAGGATCGCTGTTTTGCGTACTTCATAGCCGCAATTCTTCAGTAGTTCTGCCACACTCCAGCCCAGGAAGTTATTGCGGAGGTGTCCCAAATGCAGGGGCTTATTGGTATTGGGCGAGGAGTACTCAACCATTACCCGCGTACCGTTGGCAGCACGTTTTCCCAATTGCGCCTGATCATATGATTTATCCAGGAAACGCAGCCAGTATGCATCAGCGATAGTAAGGTTCAGAAATCCCTTGATCACATTAAAAGCGCTGAAAAAATCGGGAGACTGGGTTATCAGTTGGTTACCAATCTCGGTGCCGAGTTGCTCCGGAGCTTTTTTCAATTGCTTCACAAAACCAAACAGCACCAGGGTATAATCGCCTTCAAACTCTGGTTTGGTAGTATTAATCGTAAGGTCCGCTTCGGTAGTATCAAGCTTATAAAGTTCTTTTAAAGCCTTTACTACCAGTGGTTTTATATCATTCACAACACCCATGAAATTCATCAATTTAGGGGACGAATTTACGAAAAGCGGGCGTTGGGTAATTAAAATAATTACAAATGGTTTATTCCAATCGCTCTTTCATTTTTACAGTTTATATAGATGGGATAAACCTAACTTATAATATTTTTGCCGCCCACCATGCGCAAACATCTTCATACAGTACGTGATTTTATTTTACCGGTTATTGATTTTTTTTATCCTCCTTTCAGGCGGGTGATGAACCTGCAGACTTTCCGTTATGCAGCAGCCGGTGGGGGCAATACCATACTGGGTTTTGTACTCTATTATATCAGCTATCATTATATACTCCGGGAAAGCACGCTTGATCTGGGTTTTTATGCCTTTAAGGCACACGTGGCCGCACTGTTTATCTCGTTTATTGTGACGTTTGTGGTGGGCTTTTTCCTGTCAAAATATGTCGTGTTCAGCGATTCGACTATGAAGGGACGCGTGCAGCTGTTTCGTTACCTCATGATCTGCCTCTTTAACCTGGCCATCAATTATATCCTGCTCAAGATAATGGTGGAGCGTTTTCAGGTATACCCGGTACTGGCACAGATCATTACTACAGCCGTTGTAGTGATTTTCAGTTACCTGGCTCAGCGTCATTTTTCGTTTAAAGCCGGTGCAGACAGTAATGGAGATAATACGAGTCCTGAATCCTGACCACTGGCAACCGGCCACTATCTGCCTGCTGCCTACAGG
>JAGODE010000328.1 GCA_017998385.1 Chitinophagaceae bacterium
GTCATCAGCCGCCTGCTGCAATTGATGGGCTGGCAGGAACGCACCCGTTTGCTGCTGGGCGCCACCCTGCGCGAACCCGATGGACTGGCCATGAGTAGCCGCAACCGCCGTCTGAATCCCGAAGAACGCCGCCAGGCCGCTGCTATCTATGAACTGTTATCAACTATAAATAAAGATATACGTCCGGGCAGCCTGCAGGCGCTTAAACAACATTCCAGCGCCTGGCTTGTTAATAAAGGATTCCGGGTAGATTATGTTGAAATAGCGAGTGCAGCCGATCTTTCTCCCATCGAAGACTGGGATGGCAAAACGCCACTGGTGGCCCTGGTTGCAGCATTTCTGAATCAGGTTCGTTTAATTGATAATATGCTTTTGGATAAAACTATCCGGTAACCTGTTTAAATTTTATTTTTGTAAGATGCAAATTGAAGTACTGAAGTCGAAGATCCACCGTGCGGTGATCACTGAGGCTAATTTGAATTATGTAGGCAGCATTACGATCGATGAAGATCTTATGGATGCGGCCAATCTGATTGAAAACGAAAAAGTGCAGGTGGTAAATGTAAATAACGGCGAACGACTGGAAACCTATGTGATAAAAGGAAAAAGAGGTTCCGGTATTTGCTGTCTTAATGGCCCGGCAGCACGCAGAGGCATGGCAGGCGACCTGGTGGTGATTATTTCCTATGCTACAATGGATTTTGAAGCAGCCAAAACATTTAAACCCTGGATCGTTTTTCCCAAAGAAGGTAATAAGCGATAGTCCCCCACCCCCATCTCCCGGCCATGCATAAAAAACTACGAACCATTATCCAATATCTTTTTTTCCTGGCTCTCGGGTTTTTTCTGGTATGGCTGTCAGTAAAAGATATAGATGCGGCTAAATGGAAGGAAATCAAATATGCGCTCAGCCATGCCCGCTATGTTCTTATCATTCCGGTTTTCATCATCCTGCTGGGCAGTCATTATGTACGTGCATTGCGCTGGCGGCTGCTGATGGAGCCCATGGGCTACAAACCCGATAAGGCCAATACCTTTTTTGCCGTTATGATCGGTTACCTGGCCAACCAGGGATTTCCGCGCCTGGGTGAGGTATTGAAATGCACCCTGCTTGCTCGTTATGAGAAAATACCGGCCGACAAACTGGTTGGTACGATTATTCTGGAAAGACTGATTGATGCCATTACCCTGCTGATTGTTTTTGGTATTACGCTGGTTATTCAGCCAGGCCTGTACAGCAGGCTGGCCGAAGAAGTATTTCAGTCAGAACCCGGTGAGCAGGAAACCTCCTACTCAGGACTTCTTACACTCATTATACTCGGAGCAGTTGCAGCTGGCATTTTACTCTGGATGCTGATTAAGCGGAAAACACTGTCGGACCTGCTGCAGATTTTTGCCCGTATTGGTCAGCGCATCGGCCAGGGACTTGGTACCATCCGTCATCTGCGCAAGAAAGGACAATTCCTTTTTCTTACTCTTTTGCTCTGGGTGCTTTACCTGTCTGGCGGTTATATCGGCTTTCATGCCTTGCAGGAAACACAGCAGTATGGAATCCGCGAAGCGTTTACAGTTTTATCTGCCGGCAGCATTGGTATGATCATTACTCCCGGCGGCATAGGTGGCTATGCGCTGCTCATTGAACGTACCATGATGTTGTATGGACTTGCACAGCCCATCGCTGCCGCTTTTGGCTGGCTGCTATGGCTGGCACAGACCAGTATTATATTGCTGGCAGGTCTTGCCAGTTTCGCCCTGCTGCCCTGGCACAATAAGCGCCGTGCAGCGGTCTCCGCTTAAGGTCTGTTTCCCAAAACTTAACATACGTGCGTTTACAGGCCGGTTAACTTTATCTTTATGAAAAATAGTACGGATCAGATGGCACAAGCCAAACCAAGGATTATTGCGCGCGATATCAGTTGGCTTTCTTTTAATGCAAGGGTACTACAGGAAGCAGCTGATAAAACGGTGCCACTGCGTGAACGGGTACGTTTTCTGGGCATTTTCTCCAATAACCTCGATGAGTTTTTCCGGGTGCGGGTAGCTACACTCAAACGTATGATGCAGGCCGGCAGCAAACGGCATATGCACCTGGAGGAGAATCCGCAGCAGATACTCGATGAGATTCAGATGACCGTACTCAACCAGCAAAGTGAATTTGCCCGGATCTGGGATGATGTGCAGCAGGAGTTAAAAAAACAGAAAATATTCCTGGTTACCGAAACGGAACTCAATGCCGAGCAACAGGCTTTTGTAAAAGATTATTATGAAGCAGAAGTGAGCCCCAACGTCATTCCGCTCATGATCGAAAATATTCCTCATTTTCCCAACCTGCGCGACAAATCCATTTACCTGGCTGTGGTCATGTGGAAAAAGGACAGTGCATTACGGAAAAAATATGCCCTTATCGAAGTGCCCAGTCGTGTATTGGGGCGCTTCCTCATTCTGCCATCCAGGAAAAATGAACACAGCATCATCCTGCTCGAGGATGTGATTCGTTATAACCTGCCCGATATCTTTTCTTATTTCGGTTACGATCATTACCAGGCCCATGTGTTTAAAGTGACGCGCGATGCAGAACTGGATATGGAAAGTGATCTGTCAACCAACCTGATTCAGAAAATCGAAAAAGGACTCAAAAACCGGCGTAAAGGCAAGCCGGTTCGTTTTGTATATGATAAAGAAATGGATCCGGGTCTGCTGGAGTACCTTACCCGGCGCCTCAACCTTACCCGGCGTGATAACCTGATACCCGGCGGACGGATTCATAATTTCCGCCATTTCATGGATTTTCCCGAGCAGGTATTTAAAGTAACACGCTCCCGTAAAAAGCCATTCGACCATCCCCTGCTTACCGAAAAACGTGTCAGTGATGTGGTGCTCGAACAGGATGTGATGCTGCACCTGCCCTATCATTCATTTACCCCGCTGATCGACATCATACGCGAAGCTGCCATTGACCCGGATGTGAGCACGATTAAGATTACCTGTTACCGCCTCGCATCGCAGTCGAGAATCATCAATGCACTGATCAATGCCGTACGCAACGGAAAAGAGGTGGTAGTGATGCTGGAATTGCGCGCCCGCTTTGACGAGGAGGCCAATCTCGAATGGAAATCGAGGCTGGAAGAAGAAGGAGCACGCGTATTGCTGGGCATGCCCAATATGAAAGTACATGCCAAAGCCTGTCTTATCCGGAAAAAAGTACGCGACAAACAGGTGCTGTATGGTTTTATAAGTACCGGCAACCTCAACGAACGCACTGCCAGGGTATATGGGGATCATTGCCTGCTTACCTCCAATCCCCGCATCATGAGTGATCTGGTACATGTGTTCAATTACCTGGAAAATTACCGCACCGGCGATTTGCAGAGTCTGCGGCATTGCCAGCATATTATTCCCAGCCCCCAGTTGTTGCGTAAGGAACTGGTCAGGTTGATTGATGAAGAGATAAAACAGGCAAAAAAGGGGAAACCTTCCGGCCTTACCCTCAAGATGAATTCGCTGTCGGACGAAGGCATGATTGCCAAACTGTATGAAGCCGCACGTGAGGGAGTGCCGGTTCGTCTGATTGTACGGGGTATTTTCTGTATGCTGTCGGAAAGCAAAAAGTTTGCCTCTCCCGTGCAGGCCATCAGCATTGTGGACGAATACCTGGAGCATGCACGGGTGTGGGTATTTCACAACAAGGGTAAAGAGAAAGTTTATATATCTTCGGCCGACTGGATGATGCGTAACCTGGAACACCGTGTGGAAGTAACCTGTCCTGTATGGGATGAGACCATCAAGCAGGAGTTGATAGATATACTGAATATTCAACTGCAGGATAATGTGAAGGCGAGATGGCTCGATAACCAACTCAGCAATGAGTATGTACGTTCGACCCGCAAAAAGGTGCGCTCCCAGGTAAAGACATATGAATATCTGCACCAAAAAAACCTGGTAAACAGTGAGACTGGCAGCCATTGACATAGGAAGTAACGCAGCGCGCCTGCTGATCACAGATGTGATTGAAATGCCGCAAACAAAACCTGAGTTTCTGAAAATAGCCCTGGTACGTGTACCATTACGTCTGGGCTTTGATGTTTTTGAGAAAGGCGAAATATCTACTGCAAGAGCAGAAAAGATTCTGAAGACCATCCAGTCGTATAAACTACTGATGGATGTGTATGATGTAAAATATCTGAAGGCCTGTGCCACCTCTGCTATGCGCGATGCCGTAAATGGTCCGGCCATCATCAGCCGGGTCAAACAGGAAACGGGTGTTGAAATACAGATTATCTCCGGACAGGAAGAAGCCTCGTTTATTTACGAAAATCATGTGGCCGAAAATATGTCGAAAGAGGAGTCGTATCTCTATATCGACGTAGGCGGCGGCAGTACTGAACTCACTTTTTTCAGCGATGGCAAACTCATCTTTAAAGAGTCTTTCAATATCGGCACTATCCGCCTGCTGAAAAACCAGGTGCAGGAAAAACAATGGGACCTGATGAAGGAGTTTATTAAGTCGCGGACAAAGGGCTATCATCATGTAACTGCGATCGGTTCCGGAGGTAATATCAACAAAATATTCTCCATCTCCAAACGTAAAGACGGCAAGCCGCTTTCGCTCGAGCTGCTGAGGGATTATTATAAAGAATTCAGCAGCCTGACCCTGGCTCAGCGAATGAGTCTCTACCGGTTGCGCGAAGAC
>JAGODE010000062.1 GCA_017998385.1 Chitinophagaceae bacterium
CCCATTACCTCCGGCACAGTCTCCTGTGGCTTGATGGCTTTTTCATAATGGTTGGCTGATATTACTGAATGACGGCTTACGTGAGCAGGTCCTTCAATAACCCAGTCGTTGAGATCTTTTTTATCGAAGCGGCAGGTATTGCAGATCCAGCCTGGTTTACCATCATAGCTTTCCACTTCACCCCACTGATCCTTGCGGGCTGTCACACGCAGCACTTCATCGCCACGATTCCACAGGGTGACTTTGCCACAGCAGGTCGGACAATCGCGGTGAGCACTCACCGGTTTGGTAAACCATACCCGGTTTTTGAACCGGAAGGTTTTATCGGTCAGTGCGCCAACAGGGCACACATCGATCATGTTGCCACTGAAATCGTTGTCGATGGCTTTGGAGATGTAGGTAGAGATCTCTGCGTGATCGCCCCGGTCGAGCACACCATGCACGCGTGTGTTGGTGAGCTGATCGGCTACATATGTACAGCGGTAGCAAAGAATGCAACGCGTCATGTGCAGCTGTATGTAAGGACCAATATTTTCTTTTTCGAAGGTGCGGCGCGAAAATTCGTAGCGGGTGCCTTCCTTGCCATGTTCGTAGCTCAGGTCCTGCAGATGACACTCACCGGCCTGGTCGCAGATAGGGCAATCGAGGGGGTGGTTGAGCAGCAGAAATTCCGTGACGCCGGCACGGGCATCCAGTACACGATCGCTGGTAATATTTTTTACCTCCATGCCATCCATCACGGTCGTGCGGCAGCTGGCTACCAGCTTGGGCATGGGACGCGGATCTTTTTCGGAGCCTTTACTAACTTCTACCAGGCATGTACGGCATTTACCACCACTACCCTGCAGTTTGCTGTAAAAGCACATTGCAGGCGGGGTCACATCGCCACCAATCTGACGGGCTGCCATCAGGATGGTGGTGCCGGGGGCTACCTCCACCGTGATGTTGTCGATGGTTACTTTAAAGAGTTGTTGTTCGTCAGCCATTGATATAGTTCAATATTCTTGTTTCTGAATCGTGCGGCTTTGCCGCTTTCTGCTTATGCTGTTGCCAGCAACGGATCGGCATAATGTGCCAGTCCGTAATTTTTTGTTATTGCCTCACTGGCATTGGTCACATGCCATTCAAATTCATCACGGAAATGGCGGATGGCAGCAGCTACCGGCCAGGCAGCCGCATCGCCCAGCGGGCAGATGGTATTGCCTTCGATCTTGCGCTGAATATCCCACAACAGGTCAATATCACTCATTTTACCCTGTCCCTTCTCGAGACGCAGCAGCAGTTTCTCCATCCAGCCGGTTCCTTCGCGGCAGGGTGAACACTGACCACAGCTTTCGTGACGGTAAAAACGAGCCAGTGTATAGGTATGCTTAACCACACACTGGTCTTCATCGAGTACGATAAATCCGCCAGAGCCCATCATAGATCCGGTAGCAAAGCCACCATCGCTCAGGCTTTCGTAGTTCATGTAGCGGGTTTCACCTTTTGCTGTTTTCAACAACAGGTTTGCCGGCAAAATCGGAACAGATGATCCGCCGGGTATACAGGCTTTGAGGCGTTTGCCATTGGCAATACCACCGCAATATTCATCACTATAAATAAATTCTTCTACAGAAATCGTCATGTCGATCTCAAACACGCCGGGCTTGTTGAGATTACCACAGGCAGAAATAAGCTTGGTACCGGTTGATTTGCCCACGCCTATTTTGGCATACTCCTCACCACCTTCGTTGATGATGGGCACTACGGCTGCAATTGTCTCCACATTATTAACCACGGTAGGACAATCCCACAGCCCTTTTACAGCAGGGAAAGGAGGTTTGATACGGGGGTTGCCGCGCTTACCTTCGAGCGACTCGATGAGTGCGGTTTCTTCGCCGCAGATATAGGCACCTGCACCACGTTGTACAAAAATGTCACAGTCAAAACCGGTGCCCAGGATGTTTTTACCCAGCCAGCCGTTGTTGCGGGCTTCCTGTATGGCCTGTTCCAGAATATCAACAATCCACCAGTATTCGCCACGGATATAGATAAAGGAACGGTTTGATCCGAGTGCAAAAGAAGAAACGATCATTCCCTCGATGAGCAGATGGGGAATAAACTCCATCAGGTAGCGGTCTTTGAATGTACCGGGTTCAGATTCATCGGCATTGACCACGAGATAGCGGGGTACGCCTTCGGGTTTGGCGAGGAAGCTCCACTTCATACCGGTAGGAAAACCTGCACCACCGCGGCCACGCAATCCACTCTTCTTCACCTCTTCGGTAACGGCATCGGGGCTAAGGGTCTTAAGTGCCTTCTCCACGCTGCGGTATCCCCCTTCGCGGCGGTACACTTCGTAACTCCGGATATTCTCTACGTGTGCTTTTTCCAGTAATAATTTTCTAGCCATTTTCAATTCTTTTAAGGCAGAAGGCGTAAGGTAAACGGTGAAAGGAAAACATATCTCCTTTTACCTTACGCCTTATACCCTTTACCTACAATTTGGCGCTTTGCCGGGCCAGCAACTGCCAACCCTTTTTATCTTTTTTCCAGACCTGCATCACGTGCAGGTTCATTGAAAAATCTTTTCCGTTTAGCTGGCCGGCCACCTGCAGTTTCAATACCAGTGTGGCTCCGTCCTTATCCTGCGTGAGCAGTTTGATATCACTGCTTTGCAGGGTGCTGTAAACTACTTTTCCCGATACAAAATCGGCCCATACCTCACTCTTGCTTTGTACCCAGCCATTGGAATGACCGTAGCTGAGCCGTTTATCGAGCAGCAGTGCCAGCTGGCTGCTGTCTTTGGTCACCAGTGCCTTATCCAGTGCAGTCACTGCTTTGAGCAGTGTGATGCTGTCTGTTTGTGCTACTGCCGGTTGTGTGAACATGATCAGCAGCAGGACGGGCAACCATTTCATATTATTTCTTTTAACCAATACTATTTGCTCATCAGTTGTTAACCCGGGCAGCTTCACGACGACACTCCTCAATGATCTGATCTACTTTTTCTCTGGTGAGATGCTCTTTATAATATTTACCCATTTGCATCATGGGAGCATAACCACAGGCGCCCAGGCATTCTACCGTTTTGAGGGTAAAGAGCCCATCGCTGGTGGTTTCGCCCGGTTTGATACCCAGTTTTTCTCCGATATATGCGATGATATCGTCGCAGCCACTAACCATGCAGGGGCCCGTCTGGCATACTTCAAACATATATTTACCTACAGGTTTGAGGTTAAACATGCTGTAGAAGGTAGCCACTTCATATACTTCAATCGGTTTGAGCTGCAGCAGTGAGGCTACATAATCCATTACCGGCACATCGAGCCAGCCGCCAAACTCCTGCTGGGCCAGGTGCAGTACCGGTATAAGGGCACTTTTCTGCTTTCCTGCAGGATAACGGGCCACGATCTGCTCCACTTCTTTCTGCTTACTCTCTGAAAACTGTATCATACCAAATAAAATATCGAATTAAGATTAAAGGTATAAGGTCGAAGGTTAAGGGTTTAAGGTAAAGGGGGACTTAATCTCCTTTCTCCTTCTGCCTTTTCCCTTCCTCCTTTTACCCTACTTATCACTTAGCACTTAAAACTTATAACTCCAGAACACAGCATTGCCCCCATTCCTTCCTCCTTCTGCCTTTTCCCTTCTACCTTTCCTACGCGTCCATTTCGCCTGCAATAAGATTGAGGCTACTCATCACAATAATCGCATCGCTCAGCATTGCTCCTTTTATCAGCTCTTCATAAGCCTGATAATAAATAAAGCAGGGGCGGCGGAAATGCAGGCGGTACGGCGTACGTCCGCCATCGCTTACTAAATAGAAGCCCAGTTCGCCATTGGCGCCTTCCACACTATTATATACTTCACCAGCCGGCATATCAATTTCACCCATGATGATCTTGAAGTGCCAGATGAGCGCTTCCATTTTTGTATATACATCTTTCTTTTCCGGCAGATAATACTCGGGCACATCGGCATGATATATATCTGCTTCAGCACCTTTAAACTCCTGTACTTTTTCAAATGCCTGGCGAATGATGCTGAGCGACTCCCACATCTCCTGGTTACGTACCAGGAAGCGATCATAACAATCTCCCGTAGAACCTACGGGAATATTAAACTGGAAGTCTCCGTAACTGCTATAGGGTGTTGCCACACGCACATCATAGTCTACGCCTGCAGCACGCAGGTTGGGACCGGTAAAACCGTAGTTGAGCGCGCGCTCCGCAGAGATGGCTCCTGCACCGATGGTGCGTTCCATAAAGATGCGGTTGCGGGTAAACAGGTTTTCAAATTCTTTCAGTACGCGGGGATATTCGTCCAGAAATTTCTGGATCTTCTGAAAAGCGATGTCGTTGAAATTACGTTCAAAGCCTCCGATACGACCGATATTGGTTGTGAGGCGTGAGCCGCATACTTCCTCATAAATTTCATAGATCAGCTCACGGTACTGCATTACATACAGGAAGCCGGTATAGGCACCACTATCCACACCTACGATAGAGTTGCAGATGAGGTGGTCAGAAATACGGGCCAGCTCCATGATGATAACGCGGAGGTAGTCTACCCGTTTGGGTGTTTTTACGCCCAGCAGTTTTTCGCAGGTAAGGTGCCACCCCATATTATTGATGGGAGAAGAGCAGTAATTGAGCCGGTCTGTGAGCGGAGTGATCTGGTAAAGCGGTCTCCGTTCGGCAATTTTTTCAAAGGCGCGGTGGATATAACCGATAGTCTGTTCGGCAGACACGATTCGCTCACCGTCCAGTTCCAGGATGTTCTGCATCACACCATGCGTGGCCGGGTGAGTGGGTCCCAGGTTAAGCGTGGTGGTTGTTTTTTCGATGCTGCCTTCGGGCAATTTGATATGCTGCTCAGCCATAAATCAGTTTGTTCGCGAGACGGGCACCAGGCCAGCCTCAGTATCGTCAATACGTTTATACAATCGGGTGACCTTCTTCGTGTTTTCCGGCTTCGGTCACTGTGCCATGATCTGTTTTTTCGGTACCAAATCCGATAGCACCGCCACGTCCAAACATCTCATCGTCTTTATCTACACGGGTCTGATCTTCGAGCGGATACTGTTTACGCAGGGGGAAATAATCCATTTCATCTACGTTGAGGATCCGTTTGAGATTGGGGTGGCCTATAAAGTTGATGCCATAGAAATCGTAGGTTTCCCGCTCCATCCAGTTGGCCGCAGAAAACAATGCGGAAGCGGTATATACATCCGGTTTACCGGCGGGTACATATATTTTGAGACGAAGGCGCACATTGGCCTCCATATTATGCAGCTGGTATATTACTCCTATTTCTTTTCCGGCCTGATCAGGATAATGTACGCCGCACAGGTCGGTGAGGAATCTGAACCGGAGATTTTCATCATCGTACAGAAAATTCATCACCTTGAGGTTAAGCTCTGCGGGAGCAGTCACGCTCAGGAGTCCGAATGACTCGTCAAAAGAGAGAACAGCTTCGCCAAATTGGGTGGTCAGCTGTTGTTGTATGTATTCGTTAGTCAGTTGCATGAAATCTGTTTCTGCTGAAGTAACATCTTACTGGATACCGTAGCTTTCGAGCAGGGCTTTGTATTGCTCACTGTTTCGCCGGCGCAGGCTTTCCTTACCTACCAGGTCCTGAATGCGCATAACGCCATCGAGGATGGCCTCGGGGCGTGGCGGGCAACCGGGTACGTATACGTCTACCGGCACTACCTGGTCAATACCCTGCAATACGCTGTATGTATCAAAAATGCCACCGCTGGAAGCGCAGGCGCCTACGGCTATCACCCAGCGGGGTTCGGCCATTTGCAGGTATACCTGTTTTACCACGGGGCCCATTTTTTTGGCGATTGTACCCATTACCATCAGCAGGTCGCACTGACGGGGAGAAAAGCCCACTCGCTCGCTGCCGAAACGGGCCAGGTCGTAGTGTGCGCCCATGGTGGCCATAAATTCGATACCGCAGCAGCTGGTAGCAAAGGGAAGGGGCCAGATAGAGTTTTTGCGGGCTAGACCAATTACACTATTCAGTGAAGTAGCAAAAAAACCTTCGCCCTGGTGACCTTCCGGCATATCAGCCATACTGATATCCTTAACCAGTGGCTTTTGCTTGATATTGAATGATACGGGACGTGACATATTACACAATTTGAAAATTTAAGGAGGCAGAACCGAGTCTGTATTACCTGGTTATAACAAACGGAAAAACCGGATGGTTTCCGCTTGCAGTCCCTGTTTATGCACACCCTGCACTACCTAATCTTCCCACTTCAACGCCCCTTTGCGAATGATGTAGATAAATCCACAGAGGAAGAAACCTACAAACATCAGGACGGCCCAGAAGCCACTCCAGCCCAGGTCTTTGAAATTGACCGCATAGGGATAGAAAAAGATCACTTCCACGTCAAATAACACAAAGAGGATAGCGGTGAGAAAGTATTTGATAGCCATTGGCTGACGCGCATCTCCATGCGTATCAATACCACTGGTAAAATTTTGCAACTTATCGGCTGTCTTTCGCCGGGGCCCAAGCAGGTGGGTCGCTATTGTAAGAACAACGATCAGGCCTACGGCAAAAATAAACTGGATGGCGACCGGCAGGTAAGAACTGGCGGTATCTGTTGGATTTATCTGGAGTAAATGGATCATAATTTTTACCCTAACGGCAAAAATAAGGTAGCAACATCAATTATCCTTAGAATATTATGACAATCCGGGAAGCGTTGTTGCCGGGCTGCTCTTTTACAGATTAATCAGGCAGCCCCCGACAGGTAAAAGGTTGGGGGTAGAAGGTAAAACAGCCGAACGGGTATTGATAAAAAAGCCCCGGACTATGCCGGGGCTTGTATAAATATTGCGGTTTGCGTTTATTTGCCGCTACCGGATGTTTTGGGGGCGGAGCCTCCTGCCGAGGGCTTCTGTTTTTGCCCCTGCGCAGAAAGTGCCTGAATATTTTTTTCGATGCTTTCGCGACGGGCCGGGTCCGTAGTAGCCGATTTCATGAGTTTAAGATACTCCACGGCTTTGTCGGTTTCGCCTTTTTCATTGTAATACATGGCCAGCGGATAAGTAGCCAGGCTTATCTGAGGTCCGTATTTCACGGTATCGCCTTTTACAAACTCCAGCAGGCTCAATGCATCGGGAACAGCGATACTATCTCTTTTCACCGTATCGATCACCAGCGAGTTGCGCAGTTTCCACTCCCAGCCATAGATCTGGTCAGGGAACTTTTCGGCAATGGTAGAGAATATTTCGCGTGAGCGGGCATATTGCTCTGCACGGTAATTGGCCAGACCTGCACCAAAGTAATCATTGATCGTAAGGTTGGGTTTTGTTTGCAGCAGCAGCTCCTGCAGCTCTTTCTCATTGGCAAACTGCTTATTCTTATTAAAGAAGGCAATACCCTTTTTGAGCAGATCAATCTTATTATCCAGCACGGTATCTGCTTTTACACCATCAATATAGCTTTGCATTACCACATTGCCCTGGCCGGGGATACCTGTATAGATATCCGCTTTCAGTTTGTAGTCGTTGGCAATAACCTCATCTGGTTTTGCTTTAGCAAAATACTCATCAATATAAGGACGGGCTGCTGCGGTATCTTTCTTCTGCAGGTAAGCATCGGCAAGCAGTTTGTATACTTTGGCCTTGGTTTCGTTGCCAGCTTTGGCAACAATTTCTTTTGCACCGGCAATAGCGGCATCAAAGTCTTTCTTAACCCACAACGTCTGCACTTTCAGGAAGTCATTGGCCGGATCGGGATCAGAGTTCTCGATAAATTTCTGCGCATAGTGCTCGGCATTATTGTAATCCTGGCGCAGGAGTTTGAAGTAATATAACTGATAATAAGCGGGCGCAAATTTGGGGTCTTTCTCGATAGCCTGCTCAAGATATTGCTGAAACAGATCCCAGCTACGCTGGCTGCTAAACAGCATGGCGATGCGATAATAAGGAACGGGAAATTTAGAATTGGCATCAATTGCTTTCTGATAGTTCTGGAAAGCAACACCACCTGCTTCACCGGGTTTGGCCTTACGGTAGGCATTGCCCAGGTTCAGGAATATTTCAGCATTCTTGGGATCGCGCTGAGCGGCGGCTTCGAGTTTCTCGATCGCATAATTGATATCGCCTTTTTTCTCTTTATCATTATATACACTGGTAATAGCACGGCCTACTGCATTGAGAATAGCAGGATCGTCACCTTTTTTACCACGTGTCATGGCCAGCGCAGCTTCAAACCGCTGACGGGCTTCGCTGGGCTTGTTTTGGATCAACTCTACCTGACCCATTCCTACCAGTACCAGCGGGGCATTAGCACTGGCGAGCAGGGCTTTTTCATATACGCCTTTGGCTCCGGCCACGTCGTCCATTTCAAGATAAGTTTGTCCCAACCAGTAAATTGCGTCCAGATTGTTGGGATTCCCGGCCAGCAATTTCTCAAAAGTGGCCTTTGCGCTCTTATAGCGCTCTGCATATAGATCATTCACTCCATCCTGGAGGGATTGAGCCTTCAGACTACCGACCATCAACAGAGTCGCAACCAGGAAGGAAACAGAAACTTTCTTCATTGTTAATTTCACATTTTAAGAGTTGTAAATATAACCACTTTGTTTATTCATTGAGCCTTATGGGGCGCAACGTATATTTTTTTTGTGTTGGTACCAGGTAAGCCCGCTTGAAAATCAGTTGTCCGATATGTCCCGACATAAACTGTGCGAAGCCATAACCCAGTCCCTTGTGTTTCTCTTTACGGATATATACCAAATCGCGTACCATTGGGTATCTGTGCAGGTAAATATTATTCTGCACCGGCAGCACATACCCTCCTGGCACATCTGTGCTCTCCAACTGAGCGATTTTAACCTTTTTCAAAAAGCCAACCTGTGCCGTATCTTCTTTATTTCCAATCCAGCTTACTCCTATAAATCCTACCGTACCCGGATTTTTGGCTACAAAATCAACTACCGCTTCGCTGCTCCGGGCTGCCATTGCCTTGCTGGTAATGGTATCGCCATGCAATACTGAATCGATGATAAAACGTACCGTACTGGTTGCTTTTACTCCGTCAAAAACAGGGATTAAATTTTTCTTAAATTTCCCCTGCAGGATTTGCCTGATTTCATCCATGGTAAAAACAGCGTCCTGGTCGGCCGGGTTCACAATGACGGCAATCGCATCGCGGGCAACCACCATACTTTGCGGTGCCAGTTTGAGCGAATCGACAATATAATTCTCCTCGGGCGGCAACAGGCCCCTGGTGGCTATTACCATACGGATACTATCCACCAGCAGATCTGTCAGGCATTCTGCTTCGGGCTTGTACAGTACTTTTATTTCGGTCCCGGAATTATTGGACTCATACACTTTCACCAACTCATCCACGATGGGTTTAAACGATTCATCGGCACTCACATAAATGCGTCCACGCTCTGGAGTATCAGGCATAGCGTCTTCACGCGCCTGATCAGACTGGCAGGCATACAGCGTAAGTAGTAAAATAAAAACAAAGATCCCGCCAGATATGCCTTTGTTTACAGAGCCTAACCCGCTTTTCATTTAAAATAATTTTTCCTGTACCCGCGATAGCACCGCCAGGCACCATACAGGATACAAACAGCGCCAAACAGCTTATCGGTATAACTGGGCGGGTATGTTTCATTAAATTCGAGCTTGAGCCTGTCACGGATAATCAGGAATACACCTGCCGTGATAATGGCTATCCCTAACCCATAATCCAGTAACGAACGCATGGTAGCGATCTGTTTTCGTTTCTTCCGTTCGTATTCTTCTATTTCATTCATCGTACTAATCATCATTTCAGGACGGGCAAATTATTGATTTTTTATTGTTCTACCCCCACAAATGTTATTGGCAGTACATAACTTCTTGATACGGGTACGCCGTTTTGTATGGCAGGTTTCCACCTGGGCATTTTTTTACACACCCTGATCACCTCTTTGTCAAAGACGTTGCCCGCGGTTTCTGTAATTTCTACCAGCGACACCACGCCCTGTGCGTCTACCATAAACCGGGCTCTTACCATTTTCTTCTCTCCTGCCTCCAGCTGATCGGGAATGATCAGGTATTGCTGTAAAAAACGGACAAGGGCTGACTGACCGCCGGGAAACTCGGGCTCCCGCTGATCGGGCACAAAGGGCTTTTCTACTGCAACTGCTGGTGTTACTGACTGTCCTTCACCCCCGGGCATTCCACTCATCATGGGTTGTCCGCCCACGGGCTCGCCGGGATTATTGAAATTACCGGGTTGCTTATCTGTCAAATCCTCCACTGCAGGAATAATATTGTCGACTAAATGATCAGGCACGAGTTGGATGGTATTATATTTTACCTGTGCGGGAGCTGCTGCCTGCTGCGACCTGGGAGGAGTTGAAACTGGTGGCGGAGGCGGTGGCTTAGGCTGGGTAATTCCCGGATCAATAATTACCGTGACGGTATCTTTTTTGCCGGGAACAGGGGGCTTGCCTGAAGGTTCATACAACAATGCTGCTATTACAAAAAAACCAGCTACAGATAAGGCGGCTCCCAGCGACAGCCATAAACGATTTGCATAGTTTATCCGGAGCGCATAAGCTCCGTACGCCTTATTGCGGTTGGCAAATAAGATATCTAAAAAAGATGGCGGAATGGTGTTGGATGGCATCATGGCAATACTTTAGAAATGAGATAGCATTCTTTCCAAAATCCATAAGTTATTTAAGCAATAGGGGCAGTGGCCCAGTAAGGAGTGCTTTCAGATGGTGATCTGCGGGAAATCTTGCCTGCGGATAAAAGTTTTGCTAATAACAGCACAAAATGCAGACATCTGAACAGAGCCAGTTCCGGCAACTGCGGCGCTTGATTATATTTGCAGTTATGAAGATCCTGATGGTTTGTTTGGGCAATATTTGCCGTAGCCCCCTTGCAGAAGGCATTTTACAGCAGAAAGCTGCCGAGGCAGGACTTGACTGGAAAATTGAGAGCGCCGGAACCAATGGGTATCATGTGGGCGAGGCACCTCATCGTTTGTCGCAAAAAGTAGCCCTTCTGAATGGTATCGATATCAGTACCCAACGCGCCAGGCGCTTCGTAGCCGCTGATTTTGAGCAGTTTGATAAAATTTATGCCCTGGCTGGCGATGTTTTGTCCGAAATGCGCTCCATTGCCGGAACCCGCTTTGACAGCAGCCGGGCCGACCTGCTGATGAACGAGCTTACACCGGGCGCCAACCAGGATGTGCCCGATCCCTGGTACGGACCAGAACCCGGTTACCATGAAGTATTTGCCATGATCAGCGAGGCCTGCGACCAGATCATTGCCCGCTATGCTGTTCAGTCCGGCGAAACAGTCAGCAGTAAAGCCGTTTAATTAACTCATACTCCTATCAACCCCTAATATTATTTCATGGCAAAAGTTACCGTGAGTGTGCCACAGGGTACACGTGATTTTGGACCCGAGGTGGTGCGCAAACGTTCCTATATTTTTTCAACCATCCGTTTGGTATTTGAACGCTACGGCTTTCAGCCCCTCGAAACGCCGGCGATGGAAAACCTGGAAACCCTGATGGGTAAATATGGCGACGAAGGCGATAAACTCATTTTTAAGATACTCAACAACGGACTGGAACGTCCCGAAAAAAGAGAAAAGACGCTTGCTGCTTTTGACCAGGTACTTGCCGGGCGCAACAACAAAGACATTACTGAGCGCGCACTCCGCTATGACCTTACCATTCCCTTTGCCCGCTACGTGGCCATGAATCATGCCCAGCTCAGCTTCCCTTTCAAACGGTACCAGATGCAACCGGTATGGCGTGCCGATAAACCTCAGAAAGGACGCTACCGGGAATTTTATCAGTGTGATGCCGATGTGGTAGGCAGTCATTCGCTGTTGAACGAGGTAGAACTAACTGCCATTTACGCACAGGTCTTCCAGGCGCTTGGCATACCCGTCAGCATCCGTATCAACAGCCGCAAACTGCTGGCTTCGCTGGCCAACCGCTGTGGTGGTCCGGAAAAACTTATCGACATAACAGTAGCCATTGACAAACTCGACAAGATCGGCCTGGAAAAGGTAAAAGAAGAACTGGTACAAAAAGGTCTGTCGGGCGATCAGATTGGCACTATTGAAGCCTACCTGCTCATCAGTGGCAGCAATACAGAAAAGCTGCAGCAGCTGCGGACTATTACCGGCGATGAAGTCACCGGCCAGGCCGGCATTGCCGAACTGGAATATGTGCTTGACTGGAGCGATGCCGACACGGCCGCTAAAGTAGAGATCGACCTGACCCTGGCCCGCGGTCTCAATTATTATACAGGTATCATTTTTGAAGTAAAGGCGCTGGGTGTAAGTATGGGCAGTATTGGCGGTGGCGGCCGCTACGATGACCTTACCGGCCTGTTTGGTGTAACCGGCATACCGGGTGTGGGCGTCTCATTTGGCATAGACCGTATTTACGATGTAATGGAAGAGTTGCAATTGTTTCCTGCAACGGTACATACCGGTACCGAAGTGCTTTTCTTTAACCTGGGCGAAGCAGAGTCAAAAAAGGCATTGGACCTTGCCCAGCGGTTGCGTCATAAAGGGATCCGTTGTGAACTCTATCATGAAGTTGCTAAGTTTGACAAACAATTTAAATACGCCGAACGGAAACAGATCCCGTATATCGTAATCATTGGCAGCCAGGAACTGGAAAACAACTCCTGCAATGTAAAGGATATTCGTACGGGAGTACAACAAACCCTGTCGTTTGACGAACTGATGCTTTTTTCATTTTCCTGATTTTATTAAATAATTTAAACAAACAACAACCATAAACCTTCATCATGAAACTACGATCACTGGTTCTGCTGGCTGTAGCCTCCCTGCTGCTGTTTACCGCCTGTAAGAACTCAAAATCGACCGATCTGCTTGTACCCAAAGAAGCATTGTTGGCCATCCATATCAACATGGAATCACTTTCTTCCAAACTCAGCTGGGAGGAGGTGAGTAAAACCAGCTGGTTTCAGGACATGGCCAAAGAGGCTTCTACAGACAGTGTAGCCAAGCAACTGCTGGCCCAGCCTGCCCAATCAGGTATTAACACCAGCAAAAGCCAGACCTTTTTTATTGCCAGCTCCAAACCCCGTTCTTACTACACTGGTTTTGAAGGATCGCTGAAAGATGCCGCCGCCTTCGAAAAATTTCTGCATCAGGTAGATAAAGAGCAAAAAGCTTCTTTTACCAAAGAAGGCGAGCTCAACCTCGTATTCAATAGCGAAGCTGGTGTTATTGCCTGGAACAACAGCAAATTCCTTATGCTGGGAAATTTTGGCGCCGACAAATATGGGATTCCCGGTAATGATGGCCCTTACAGTGGCGGCAACCCACTGACCGTTGACTCGCTGAAACAGATTGCCGTAAATCTTTTTAAACGTAAGGGAGATGCCTTACTCGGAAGCGACAAACGTTTTGCCGAGCTGGTTACAGACGGAGGAGACCTGCACTGGTGGGGTAATTACGTATCCACTATTTTCAATGAATATTCCGGCGGTATGCTTTCGATGATGAAAGTAAACCTGCTGGTAGAAAATACAGCTATGGCAGCCACTATCAGCTTCGATAATGGCAAAATAACAGCCCGCTCACGTCAATACGTAGGTAAAGAAGTCTCCAACCTATTTAAAGAGTATGAGCCCAAAGCTATCTCAGAGGCCACACTCAGCCGGCTGCCTGCCAACGAAGTACTGGCTGCCGGTGCCTTCAGCTATAAGCCCGAAGGTATCAAAGCCCTGCTGCAGTTGATAGGTATGGATGGTATGGCCAATGGAATGCTTGGCAAGGCCGGCTATAGCATAGACGAATTTGTAAAGGCCAATAAAGGTGAAATCCTTTTTGCCATCAGCGATTTTGACCTCAAAAGAGATTCTACGGCCTACGAAGATTTTGACGGTAAAAAAACATACATCTACCGCAATGAGCCCAAAATCAATTTTGTGGCCGGTACTTCTGTAAATGATAAAGAAGCGTTTAATAAACTGATCGGCATTCTCCTGAAAGAAACAGATAAAATAGACCAGGCAAAACCTAACGTCAGTTACAAACTCGGCGACAACTGGTTTGCCACAGGTACCAGCACGGGCGAGGTAGATGCCTTCCTGGCCGGCGGATCTAAGCCTGCCTATGCATCTAAAATAGCCGGCCATCATGCCGGTTTCTATCTCAACTTCAATCGCCTGTTCAGCATTATGCAGACCATCAAGGACTATGAAAAAACTGATATGTCTTCAGAAAAATGGCAGTCAGAAAAAGCTCTGCTCGATGCATCTGCCTCATTCTGGGATGAGGTCGTAGCCAACGGTGATGTGAAAAACGGTGTAGTGACCAGCTATGCGGAGGTTGTTTTAAAAGACAAAACCACCAATAGCCTGGTACAGCTCAACAAATACCTGGACAAAATGTACTCACTGCGTCCCAAAGAAAAAGCCTGGGATGTAAACGATGGAGAACTGACACCCATGCCTGCACCGGTTGACTCCGCCCGGTAATCACTGAAATAATTCCACAAAGCCGTAGTTTGCTACGGCTTTTTTATTTTTATCTATGCAATTGTCTATCCGCTCATTGCTGCCTACCTATTTTGACCAGTCCCGTACAGCAGATTCTGAAATATGGGGCAAGGACCTCCTGTTTTCTCCGGGGCAACTGGTGAAAATAGTAGCACCGTCCGGCACCGGCAAATCATCGCTCATCAGTTTCCTGTATGGCATGCGCAACGACTACAACGGGCAGATACAATATGACGGACAGGAATTGCGTACGATGAGCCTCGAAAAACTTGCGTTGCTGCGCCAGTCTGCGATCAGCGTGGTATTTCAGGATCTGCGTTTGTTTCCCGGGCAAACCGTACGGCAAAATCTGGAAATAAAACGCCAGTTACAGCCTTATCACCCTTCCGGAAAAATTGATGAAATGGCGGCACGGCTCGGCATTGCTTCACGACTTGACACACTTGCCGGCCGCTGTTCATACGGTGAGCAGCAACGTACCGCTATTATTCGCGCGCTGCTGCAGCCTTTCGACCTGTTGCTGCTGGATGAACCGTTCAGCCATCTCGACAACAACAATACCAGCAAGGCTATTGAACTGATCCTGGAGGAGGCCGCCAGCCGTAAGGCCTGTGTATTGCTGGCCGACCTGGAGCGTATCGATATTTATCCGTTTACCCAATTGTACCATCTTTAACCCGTTTCACTGTGGCCGCATCTTTTAAACCCATACGCCCCCTGCTGCAAACCGGCACCAATGCCGCCTCCCGCTGGTTTTCATATATCGGACTGGGTATCGGTGTATTGCTGTTGTTAAGCGCCGTACAGATGTATATCAACCTGCAGCAACTGCTGCATACGAGCCCGGTACGTAAAAACGGGTTCGACTATCTCTCCATCACCCGGCAGGTGACTAATGAAAACATGGGACAAAAAGACAAACTCTTTTTCTCCGCTGCCGAAATAGATGATCTCAAAAAACAATCATTTATCGCTGATGCGGCACCCCTCGAAGCCAACCAGTTTCAGGTAGAGTTAAGTGCCGGCAATCTGCTGCCTTTCAGTACCAACCTTTTCCTGGAAAGTATCGATGATGCTTTTCTCGACACCCTGCCTGCCGGATTTACCTGGCAGGAAGGACAGACCCGCATCCCCATTATCGTATCATCCGATTTTCTCGAAATATTTAATGTATTTGGCCCCAGCTATGGTTTGCCCCAGGTATCTGCAGAAACGGCTTCGGGTATTCCGGTAGTAATCACCTGCCATGGGGATGGTAATCTGGAGCAGGATTTTCAGGGACAGATTGTAGCTTTCAGCGATCGGATCAATTCCGTACTTGTACCGCAGTCGTTCCTGCAATGGGCCAATCTTCATTTCAAAGGCAAACAGGCAGAGCGTGCTTCGCGTGTATATATAAAAACGAGTGATGCCAACAATCCGGACCTGCTCCGGTACCTGGACGAACATGCCTATAAAGTGAATAAAGACAAAACCAAGTTTGGCCGCGTAAAACAGGTATTTGAAGGCATCTTCAGCGGACTGGCTGTATTTGGCGTACTGGTCGTCGTATTGGCCCTGCTGCTGTTTTCATTTTATCTGCAGCTGGTCATTGCGCGCAGCCGCGACAGTCTGCGTTTATTACTCACTCTGGGGTATTCGCCCCGCTGGCTGAGTAGTCATGTATCCCGGCGATTTATTCCGGTCTATTTCTTTATCATCATTGCCGCCCTGGTTGCTGTGCAGGTTATGCAATGGGCCTTTCATCAGCAGGTCATGTATAACCGGCCCGAATTGCAGACTATGGTCCATGTAGCCGTTATAGCGCTTGCAGCAGTATTAATACTCCTTTCGGCCTGGGCCAACTTCAGGCTGGTTGACCGATTGATCAAAAAAGAAACAGGCCATCGTTCTTAACCGATGACCTGTATATTCTCTGTAGTTTAAATAGCGCTTATCGCCACACCAGACAGTTACTGGCCTTTAATTCATTTAATGCACTTATCGTATCTTCTGCTTTGGGACCTTCCAGCAAAATATCGCCTACTTCTATACGTACACCATTGACTTTACCTTCAGTACTGCGTTTAAAAGTAGCAGTACCATCATACGCCAGCAGATTAAATACATCGCCCGAAGAGTGTTTAAGCTCAGAGCTTCCGATATCTGAATCGGCATACAGTACGCCATTGGTAATCGTAACCCGCACCTCTGCTACCGCGCTGCCTTCGGGGAATTTATATTTACCGGTATATATTTTGAGCGAATCGCCCGATGGCGCAGGCGTCTGAGCGCTCACGGCACTGGCATAAAAGGAAATCAGCAGGAAGAAAATTATTCTTTTCATAATCGTTTTGGTTTAATAAATGCTTCCTGAAAATACAGATTTTCCCGCCATTTAAACACGCTCGTATATGATTGCAGCACCCTGCCCCACCCCGATACACATAGTGGCGAGACCATAACGATTCTGGCGGCGGCTCATCTCGTGCAACAAGGTAGCCGAGATACGTACACCGCTGCAGCCAAGGGGGTGACCGATTGCAATAGCGCCCCCGTTTACATTTACGTTGGCAGGATCCAGCTCCAGTTCGCGCATACTGGCAATGGATTGCGAGGCAAATGCCTCATTCAACTCTATCAGGTCGAGTTGGCTGGCAGTGAGTCCTGCGCGCAGCAGCGCTTTTTGCGTGGCGGGCACAGGTCCAATTCCCATGATGGCAGGATCCACACCTGCTACAGCCATTGATACTATCCTGGCCATGGGTTGCAGTCCATATTTTTTTACGGCAGCTTCGCTGGCCAGCAGCATGGCCGCAGCACCGTCATTGATACCGGCGGCGTTACCCGCTGTGACGGTACCATTCTCTATAAATGCGGGTTTGAGGCGTGCAAGTTTTTCGAGGGAGGTCTGTCGCGGATGTTCATCTTCGAGAAACCAGGTAATAAGGCCATCCTTTTGTATTTCCACGGCGGCAATCTCATCCTGCCAGCGACCGGCTTCACGGGCGGCAAAATATTTTTCCTGTGAGGCGAGTGCAAAAGCATCCTGCTCTTCGCGGCTTATCTCCCATTGACGGGCCACATTTTCGGCCGTCTCGCCCATACTGAACGGGGGATACATGGCTGCGAGCCGCCGGTTGATAAACCGCCAGCCGAGTGTGGTATCAAAAGTTTCTACGGAACGCTGAAAGGGTGAACTGGCTTTTGCTGTCACAAATGGTGCACGGGTCATGCTTTCTACGCCACAGGCCAGTACCAGCTCTGCATCGCCGCAACGAATCTGGCGGGCTGCATCCATTATAGCCTGGAGGCCCGATGCACAAAGCCGGTTTACGGTATTGCCGGCCACTGTTACGGGCAGTCCCGCCAGCAAAGCCGCCATGCGGGCCACATTGCGGTTGTCTTCGCCTGCCTGGTTGGCTGCACCGGCAATTACATCTTCAATGGCTTCGATTTCAATATTCTCATTCGCCATCAGGACGGCCCTGATCACGCCGGCGAGCAGATCATCGGGCCGGGTATGAGCCAGCGTGCCGCCAAATTTACCCACCGGCGTACGCATTACATCAATTACATAAGCGTCAAGCATTTAATCGTTTTTTGCAAATATCCGGGAAAAAGGCAGAAGGCTGAAGGTAAAAGGTTAAAGGCGGCACGGTCAACACTTTACCCCTCCTTTTCCCCTTTCAATTAACACTTTCGTCAAGCCTTTACCTCCTACCTTCCACCTTTTACCTTTCCCTGTCCTATCTTTGCAAAATGGTAAAATCAGCCCCGCAGAATATACGTACACTGAGCCTGAGTGATTTGGAGCAGTATTTTGAGGAACTGGGAGAGAAAAAATTCCGGGCCAAACAGGTGTATGAATGGATATGGCAGAAATCTGCCCTGTCGGTAGATGCCATGACGAACCTGAGCAAGGAACTGCGCCAGCGGCTGAAAGATGATTTTACGTTACCCGCCCTCAGCATTGATGCCACGCAGTATTCGGCTGATGGCACTGTCAAGTCGCGTTTCAAAACACATGACGGACACCTGGTAGAAGGTGTACTCATACCTACCGATGAGCGCAAAACCGCCTGCGTATCATCGCAGATTGGTTGCTCATTGAGCTGCAAGTTCTGCGCCACCGGCTACATCCCCCGCAAACGCAACCTTGAGTTTGACGAGATTTATGACGAAGTGGTGCTGATCAATCAGCAGAGTGAACGTATTTACGGAAAAAAATTAACCAATATCGTTTTCATGGGCATGGGCGAACCCCTGCTCAACTATAAAAACGTATTAAAGGCCATTGAACGCATTACGGCTCCTGATGGCCTGGGCATGAGCCCGCGCCGCATCACCGTATCAACTGCGGGCGTAGCCAAAATGATTAAACAACTTGGCGATGATGAAGTAAGGTTC
>JAGODE010000063.1 GCA_017998385.1 Chitinophagaceae bacterium
GCCTTTGGGTAAAAAGGCACTCAGGGCAAAAACAAAAAGTGCATTTTTCCCAAATACATTGAAGAAGCGCGCTGCCGCACCTTTATAACCACGGAACTCTATCAGGTAGATCATTGTGGCAATTGTAATAGTGGCCAGGCCGGACGTATATACAGTAAAGGAACTGGTCCATATCTTTTTATTGATAGGAAATACCATATCCCACATAAACCCGGTAATGATAAGGGCTACTCCAGCCACAAAGAGACCGGTAACCATTTCAAAATTCTTTCCCTTTTTCTGGATATAATCACCCACCATAAAACCAAATACTACCTGCACGATGGCTGCAGCAGTGCTGGCCAGGCCTTCGGGATCAAAAGGCACTCCTTCGCCTTTGTATAAATGCGCGGTACCCAGTATTTTTTTATCGATATCCTCCGTGCCAAACCAGCCGCTCAGGCTGTAGGGATCTGCCGGATTGCCTGTATAGCAGATAGCCCAGTAAGCCAAAAGGGTTACTAACCCCACATAAAAAGCTTTGCGTGGTTTCAGATAATATAAAAGGATGGCTGCAAAGAAGTAGCAGATAGCAATGCGTTGCAGTACGCCCAGTATGCGCACACCCCGTGTACCTTCTTCGTTTACCCATGGAATGAACTGAAGATGATCTTCCTGCCAGCGCACAAATGGCCACCAGTTGAGGAAAAGCCCGATAAGAAAGATGAGGGCAGTACGTTTGATCACTTTTTTCCAGAAAATGGCAGCGCCGGCAGCTTCCAGGCGCGGCATTACAAATGACAGCGCATTTCCCACGGCAAATAAGAAGAACGGAAATACCAGATCGGTAGGGGTAAGACCATGCCAGGGCGCATGTTTAAGCGGCGGATAGATATGAGACCAGGAACCGGGATTATTTACCAGGATCATGAGGCAAACAGTAGCTCCGCGGAAAACGTCGAGCGAATAGAAGCGCTGATTCACTGCAGTTGGTTTTGTATAAATGTAGGGAAAAGCGGTCATTAGCGTCTCCGTTGGCCGGCAGACATATGATGCCTTATTTTAAACTAACAATCGTTAGTCAATAGCAAATCATTCAAAATCTGCCCTTTTTATTCCTTTGCCAGTCACATTTAGGCGACTATATTTGCACCTGTGCGACAATAGACGAGGGTATTTTTCGTTCATAGATCGCTTTAATTAACCGGTCCTGTAAAAAACAAGTTATGTGACCGAGGTGGCGAAGCCATCTAAATAAATAAGTTGTGTCGCGTAAATGGTTAGCATTATATAGCCGCCCCCGATGGGAAAAAAAGGTCAACCAGTTGTTGACAGACAAGGGATTAGAGAGCTATTGCCCACTTAATAAAGTGCGGCGTAAATGGAGTGATCGGGTAAAGCTGGTAGAAGAGCCGCTTTTCAAATCATATGTATTTGTAAGGGTAGATGATGAAGACCGCGCTGTGGTTCGAATGACGCCTGGTGTGGTCAATTTCGTTTACTGGAATGGTAAACCAGCCGTAATTCGGGAAAAAGAGATTCAGGCTATTAAGCGTTTTTTGGATGAGCATGAGAATGTGGAAGTAGAACCAATCAGTCTTGAAAAATATGAACGGGTGAAGATAACCAGTGGTCCGCTGATGGACCAGGAGGGGGAAGTGGTGGATGTACGGCATAAAACGGTAAAGGTCGCGATTGACAGCCTTGGTTATGTATTGATAGCCCATATTGAAAGAAGTAAACTAACTTCGGCCCGGCCAGAAATAAATGGCAAAAAGAAGGACCTTAATCCTTAAAGAAGTATTCATGAAGCTATTCCGGTTTTTATTATTCCTTTCCTTCCCTTTTTATTTTATTTCATGCGGTACGCAAAAGCGTATTCCTAATTATCTGCAACAGGTGACTGACACGACCCGTACTGCGGCGGTGCTGTATCCGGAACTGAGGATACAGAAGAATGATATGTTGAGTATCCAGGTATATAGTGCAAGCACCAAGCGGGAGATATCGGATATGCCCTATAATTTGCCTGGCAGCACGGGCGCAGCCACTGGTTCAGATGGCGGGTCTGGTTCTACTGGTTTCTTGGTGGATGCCCGTGGTGATATTGATTATCCCATGATAGGAAAGGTGCATGCGGAAGGGTTGACCCGCCAGGAATTAGGGGATTTGATTTTGCGGAAAATCAACGAAAAAGATTCTGTGCTGTCGAACCCGTCAATCATTGTACGGTTTCAGAATTTACGGATTACAATACTGGGTGAAGTAGGCCATCAGGGGGTAATTCAGATACCGGGTGAGCGGGTCAATATCCTGGAGGCCATAGGTCTGGCTGGTGGGGTTACTGATTTTGGATTAAAACAATCTGTAAAAGTAGTGAGGGAATCAGACGGAAAGCGGGAGGTAGGTATTGTTGATTTATCGTCGAGTGACCTCTTTGCGTCTCCTTATTATAATTTGCAACAAAATGATATGGTAGTAGTAGACCCTACTATACGCAAAGCCAAGAAAGTTGAACAGGAGGCTTTCTTCCGGCAGACGGGATTTGTGCTAAGTGTCATTACTGCTATGGCCGTAGTTGTAAGGTTGTTTCAGTGATCGTTTTAAAAATCGATTTTAATGGAAGATCAGTCATCAGTAGTAAATTCAGTTCAGAAAGCAGATGCTTCGTCACTTAGCTTAAAGGAACTGTTTTATAAGTATATCCGTTTTCTGCCCTATTTTGTTTTGTCGGTGGCGTTGGCTTTGCTACTGGCTTTTGCCTATTTGCGCTATACAGATCGGGTATATGCAGCTACAGGAAGCCTGCAAATCAAGAATCAGCAGGCAAATCAACGTACCGACCCTGTAGAAGATCTTATTTCGGGAAGTAACCGCTCACAAAACATTCAGAGTGAGATCGAAGTAATAAAGTCACGGCCGGTGATGGCCCGTGTGGTAAACCGGTTGGGGCTACAATACGATATTACTGCATTGGGGCGTATCAGGGATAGGAATGTATATGCACAGGCGCCATTTTCTATTGTAAACTATAAAATTGTAGATTCATCCCGTTCCTTTGCTTATAGGGTTAAATATGTACAAAAAGGAAAATTCCAGATTAATAATAAAGATGGGTTGATTTCAAGCGGAGAAAGATTTCGACTTCCGGCAGGTGAGTTTGCTCTTTTCGAAAATTTTGAACCGGCAATCGGCGCCGAGTTTGATGTAGCATGGCATGCCACAGAAACTCGGGCCCGAAAGTATGCCAGTCGGATTAAGGTGCAGCCAAAATCAAGTGGTACAGGCATACTTGTGATTAGCCTGGAAGTAAATAATCCTTACTTGGCGACTGATATTGTTAATAACCTCATGATTCAGTATGATTCGCTCACTATTGAACAAAAGAACTATTCTACTGACCAAAAGCTGGCATTTATAGATAGCCGGTTAGATAGTTTAAAAAAAGAGCTGGATAGTTTACAGAGAATTGCGCTGGATTATAAAGGACAACATGATTTAATAGATGTGCCATTGCAGTCTCAGGCCTCTCTTGCCAGAATTGATGAAGCTAATAAAACAATTCTTCAGCAGGAATTGACGATTGGCCTGGTCGAATACATTACACAGTATTTGCAGGATAAAAAGAATCAGTTTAATCAGGCTGTTGTGCCTTCATCACTCGGTATTCCGGATATTGTTTTAAACGATCTGGTGACTGGCTTCAATAAAGCACAGTTGGAGCGTAAAGCAATGCTTGAGGCAAACATACCCCCCGCTAATCCTGCAATAAAGGAACTGGAAGCAAGTATTGAAGAGCAGCGAAAGAGTCTTATTGAAAATCTCCACAACCTCAAACTCTCCTATCTCGAAAACAGCGCTCGTATCAGACGGAATATCGTTGGCGAAAAGGGGGTTCTAAAGGATTTACCGGTTAAAGCTAAGGAATTGGTAGATCTGGAGCGTCAGATCAATACGAAGCTGGCATTATACACGCTCCTGGAGGGAAAACGGGAGGAGTCTGGTATTGAACGTGCTGCGACTACATCCAATTCTACCATCGTGGATCGTGCAGGTGTAAGCCTGACACCTGTAAAACCGAATAAACGGACTATTCAATTAATCGCTATTCTTGTTGGGCTGGCTTTGCCAGCAGTTGTTCTATTCATAATTGAATTGCTAAATGATAAGATAACAACCCGGTACGATATAGAAAAGATAACAAACGCGCCGATCATCGGAGAAGTTGGTCACTCTTATTCTGAAAATGTGCTGGTGGTTGCCAAGACCAGCCGCACAATGGTTGCAGAACAGTTCCGCACCATTCGGTCAAACCTGGACTATATAATATCTAAGGTCAAGAAACCGGTTATATTGGTCACCTCTTCATTCAGCGGGGAAGGCAAATCGTTTTTGAGTACCAATATGGGGGCTGTGATCGGGCTGGCCGGGAAAAAGACTATTGTACTGGAGTTTGATATCCGTAAGCCTCGCGTACTCACGGGGCTAAAGATGGGTAAACATAAAGGGATAATAAATTATCTGACCGGCAATAGCCCACTGGATGAGTTGATTCTGGAAATACCCGGATCGGAAAACCTGTATGTATTACCATGCGGTCCGATACCACCCAACCCTTCCGAAATGCTTCTGGATAGTAGAGTTGAGGAATTATTTTCGGCATTACGTCAACAGTTTGATGTAATTATTATTGATACCGCACCTGTAGGAATGGTAAGTGATGCAATGAGCTTGGGTAAATTTGCCGATTGTACATTGTATCTCACGCGACAGGGGCATACCTTTAAGAAGCAGATATCTCTTATTGACGAAATTTATCAGGGAAATAAACTGCCGAGAATTTCAGTTGTCATTAATGACGTTAGGATGAAGCCTGGTTATGGTTATTACGGATATGGCCGTTATGGATACGGATATGGATATGTATATGGAGAAAAAGACTCATATTATCAGGAAGAGCCCCTGCCAAAAACCAGTTTATTTAGCAGGATAGGGCGTTTGCTTAATCCTGTGAATTGGTTTATGCGTGGCAAGTAGTATCAGTAATGAAAAACGGAGGATACTTTAACTATGAAAATATTAGTAACAGGTGGTGCAGGTTTTATCGGGTCAAATCTTGTGGGAGCGCTGCTGAAACTCCCGAATGTGGAAAAAGTAAGAGTTCTGGATAATCTCGCTACAGGCTCTTTAGAGAACCTAAAAGAGTATGAAAACAATCCACGGTATGAATTTATTCTGGGTGATATCAGAGAATACGAAACCTGTCTGAAGGCCTGTGATGAAATTACTGCTATATCACATCAGGCTGCGCTCGGCTCCGTACCAAGATCAATAAATGATCCCATTACCAGCAATAATGTCAACATTACAGGAGCTTTGCATATCCTGACAGCAGCTAAAGAAACGGGGATTAAGCGTGTGGTCTATGCTGCCAGTTCATCTACTTATGGTGATCATCCCGGTTTACCGAAAGTGGAGGATGCAATAGGTAACCCGCTTTCTCCTTATGCCGTTACCAAGTACGTAAATGAACTCTACGCGCAGGTGTATGCCCGTTTGTATGACCTTGAGCCTATTGGATTACGTTACTTTAATATTTTCGGACCACGCCAGAACCCTAAAGGACCTTATGCCGCGGTAATCCCCCTTTTTGTACAGTCTCTATTAACCAATCAGGCGCCCACAATAAACGGCGATGGCAGTCATAGCCGCGATTTTACTTTCGTGGATAATGCCGTAAGCGCAAATATTCTCGCACTCACTACAACTAACAAGTCTGCTGTAAACCAGGTTTATAATATAGCATGCGGACAGCAGACATCGCTTTCCGGGCTTTTTGAAAAACTGAAAGTTAATGCTGGTAGCAAATTGAACCCTGTATTTGGTCCGGAACGCAAAGGTGATGTAAAACATAGCCTGGCTTCTATCCAAAAGGCCCGTGAGTTGTTGGGATATGAGCCCCTGGTAACAATTGAAGAAGGGCTCCAGAAAACTTTTGCCTGGTATCAGGCTCATCCCGAGATTTTTCAATCCCATTAACCTAATAACCTAACCTTTTACCGGAATGAAGCAAGCTATCATTATTACAGGCGGGGCAGGCTTTATTGGCTCGCATGTAGTGCGTTTGTTTGTAAACAAGTACCCCGATTACCTGATCGTCAATCTGGATGCACTTACCTATGCAGGGAACCTGGAAAACCTGCGTGACATAGAACAGGCACCTAATTATCGTTTCGAGAAAGTAAATATTTTAGAACCGGCTGAGTTGGAACGGGTGTTTAAGGAGTATAAGCCTAATGGGGTGATCCATCTGGCAGCTGAATCGCATGTGGACAGGTCTATTCACTCTCCGCTTGATTTTGTCTATACAAACGTTATCGGAACTGTTAATCTGCTCAACGCTGCAAAAGAGTTGTGGAAAGGTCAGTTGGAAGGTAAACGATTTTATCATGTATCAACAGACGAGGTATATGGCGCTTTGGGCGAAACTGGTTTTTTTACCGAGACTACCCGCTATGATCCGCACTCGCCCTATAGTGCATCAAAAGCCTCATCAGACCATTTTGTACGTGCATATGGCGATACATACAATCTTCCAGTAGTTATAAGCAACTGCTCCAATAATTACGGCCCCAATCATTTCCCTGAAAAACTGATCCCCCTTTTTATTAATAATATTATTCAAAAGAAACCACTGCCTGTTTATGGCGATGGATTGTATACCCGCGACTGGTTATTTGTAAAAGATCATGCTACGGCTATCGATCTGGTATATCACAAAGGAGCCTTGCACAATACATACAATATTGGCGGCTTTAATGAATGGAAAAATATTGACCTGGTAAAACTACTTTGTTCCCAGATGGATAAAAAGCTTGGTAATGCGCCTGGAACAAGTGAGCAGCTTATTACCTATATTAAAGACCGCCCCGGCCATGATCGCAGGTATGCAATCGATGCAACAAAAATTAATAAAGAACTCGGCTGGAAGCCTTCTGTTACGTTTGAAGAGGGTCTACAGCAGACTATTGACTGGTATTTTGAAAACCAGGAATGGCTAAATCATGTAACCAGCGGACAATATCAGCAGTATTATTCTTCCATGTATCATAACAGATAACCCGTGACTGCTGAAAAATTTCATCTAAAGGGATTAAATGGGTTACGAGCCATCGCCGCATTTGCCGTAGTCCTGTCGCATACATTGCAAGCAACACCGGCTCTCGCTCTTCCACAGCCCCAAAAAGGGTTGGAGCTGGCCCGTTATGGAGTCACTGTATTTTTTGCAATAAGTGGTTTTCTGATCACATATCTTTTATTGCTGGAAGTTAAAAAAACAGCTACTGTTAATGTTCGAGCTTTTTATGTGCGAAGAATTTTGCGAATATGGCCACTTTATTATTTTTACCTGTTGCTGGTCATTATTACAATCCTGGTCTTCATTCCCGATCAGATGAATGGGAAAATGGTTCCATTTTATGTGATTCTCTGTGCCAATATTCCTTTTATCCTGAACATGACATTGCCTATGCTCGACCACTATTGGTCGCTGGGCGTTGAAGAGCAATTCTATCTTTTCTGGCCCTGGGTGGTTCGCAAGGTGAAAAAACTCGGTTCTTTTCTGGTAGTTTTCATAGGAGTTTTTTTCTTACTCAAATTAATAGCATGGGCATATTTGAAAAAAACGGGTACGGTATGGCCATATACTCTTATTGAGGTTTGCCGTTTTCATTGCATGGCAATAGGAGGCCTGGGTGCTTACTGGCTGTTTCAAAAGAATAAACTCTTTCTACGAATTATTTACAATCGTTTTTTTGAAGCTCTTGCCTGGATCATGCTTTTTAGTATGGCTTTTATTGATTTGCCGCTGCCTTCATTGATCTCCAGCGAATGCGTGGCTGTCATGTCTGTATTCCTGATAGTAAATGTTTCTGCAGAACGCAGGAAAATTGTGAACCTCGATTTGCCTATTTTTGATTTTCTCGGTAAGATTTCTTACGGTATTTATGTGTATCATAAATTGATTATTTTTTTTGTAGCAAGAGTGATCGCCTCATCATTGCCGGCAGATACAGACAGCACAATCAAGTATGCCTTACTTATGATTTCCGTGTCAGGATTCACCATACTTGTTTCATGGCTTTCCTATACCTATTTCGAAAAACGTTTTCTGGTATTGAAGGAACGTTTCATGATAGTACCAAGCACCGGCTCAATAGATAAGAAAACCAGTACAACCTAATCATTCAATAATATCTTATAACTATGAAAGGCATAATTCTCGCCGGCGGATCAGGTACCCGTCTTTATCCGATAACAAAAGCTATTTCAAAGCAATTGATGCCAATTTATGATAAGCCAATGATTTATTATCCATTGTCTACTTTGATGATGGCTGGCATTCGGGAAGTTCTTATTATTACCACACCTGAGGATAATACTTCTTTTAAACGTCTTTTAGGTGATGGCAGTCAGGTAGGTTGCCGTTTTGAATATGCCATTCAGGAGATACCCAATGGTCTGGCACAGGCATTTGTAATTGGCGAATCTTTTATTGGAAGAGATAAGGTGGCCCTTGTACTGGGCGATAATATATTTTATGGAGTTGGATTAGGCAGCCAGTTAAAAAAATTGGCAGCCGTAGAAGGAGGTTATGTGTTTGCTTACCGCGTTTCGGATCCTGAAAGATATGGCGTGGTTGAGTTTGATCAGGAAATGAATGCGATAAGTATTGAGGAAAAACCCGCAAAGCCAAAGTCTAACTACGCTGTACCCGGGCTGTATTTTTATGATAATGAAGTTGTATCAATTGCCAGAGAGTTGAAACCTTCTGCGCGCGGCGAATATGAAATCACGGATGTAAATAAAGAATACCTGCAACGGGGTACACTTAAAGTAGCAATGATGGACAGGGGGACTGCTTGGCTCGACACCGGTACATTTGATTCCCTGAGCGATGCGACCGAATTTGTAAGGGTGATTGAAAAACGGCAGGGAATGAAAATCGGTTGTATAGAGGAAGTGGCATATCGCAACGGATTCATTACTGCAGAGCAGCTGAGTATCCTCGCCAGCGACCTGCAAAAAAGCGGCTATGGGCAGTACCTCCGGAATTTACTTTGACCTTTGGCCAATCCATGAATTATGTCTCAGTTACGCAAACATCTGAAATTTACCTGGCGCCATAAATGGAGAGCCTTCCGGCAAAAAGGGAGACTTAAGTTTTTAGGGAAACGTGTACATATCGATAAAAATGTAGAGCTGATGCGTTACCCGGCCAATATTGTTCTGCAAGACGATGTGGTAATTAAAGAGGGCGCCCGAATCTGCAGTTGTAACGCCTCGGCCCAGGTTAGTATAGGCAAACGAACCACGATAGGGTATCATACTTTTATTTTTGCCTCCGAAGCGATTGTTATTGGCGATGATTGCCTTATTGCTCCTTTTGTATATATAGTAGACAGTAATCATGGTATTGATCGTTCGCTTAAGATCAATCAACAGCCCAATGAAACGGCTCCTGTAAAGATCGGAAATGATGTATGGATTGCGAGTAATGTTACCATTTTAAAAGGCGTAACAATTGGCGATGGAGCAGTAATTGCTGCCAATTCAGTAGTGAATAAGAATGTACTCCCTTATGAAATTGTAGGAGGGAGCCCGGCAAAAAAAATTGGTGAAAGATAATCCGATTAATACAGGCATAATAATTTTATCAAGGTTTTCTTCGAACAGATTACCCGGAAAGGCATTGATGCCCCTGGGAGATACCACAGTGCTGGGATTTATTATTGAACGGTTGCGCCAGGTCGTTAAACCCGAGAATATACTGATTGCTACATCCGATGAATCGTCTGACGATGTAATTGCAATGTATTCTAATAAGACAGGAATTGATTGTTTCAGGGGATCGCTGAATAATGTAGCACTTAGGTTTTATGAAGCAGCTGCCAGCAAAGGGTGGGAATATGCCACACGTATTAACGGAGATAACATATTTGTGGACATTCCTTTATTGAAGAAGATGTTGGCAATAGCCGCAGAAAACAAATATGATTTTATAAGCAATGTAAAAGGAAGAACCTATCCCAAAGGAATGAGTATAGAAATTGTCCGGGTAGATTTCTATGCACAACAATTACATCATATCCGGGAGTCGGCCTATCACTCCGAACATGTCACCAGCTACCTGTATGAACATGAAGAGCTGGGCGAATACCATTTTCAGTATAATACGGAGATAACAGAGCTAGCCGGAATACAACTGGCACTGGATACTCCGGAAGATATGCAACGCACCAGGAGTATTGTGGCTTCATTTAAGGCGCCACAATATGTGTATGGTATGACTGAGATTAACGAAATTTTAAAAAAGATAAAGGAATGAAGAAACCATTCAGCGGAAAACACGGACCATTGCTGATTGCTGAAATAGGAGGGAACCACGAAGGAGATTTTGATTACGCATGCCGCCTGACTGAACTGGCAATAGCTTCTGATGCCGATTTTATCAAATTTCAGATTTATACAGGCGATACCCTCGTGAGCCGCCTTGAAAGTCCGCAACGAAATGAGCATTTTAAAAAATTTGAATTACATCCTGAACAACATATTGCCCTGGCCAGAATGTGCGAGCAGGCAGGGAAGTCCTATATGGCATCAGTCTGGAATCCCGATTTTATTGAATGGATTGATCCATACATGCCTGTTTATAAAATAGGTTCAGGAGATCTTACAGCATACCCTGTATTGAAGCGGATTGCTTCCATCGGCAAACCTATTATTTTATCTACGGGACTTTCCACTCTTGAAGAAGTACTGGCTGCCGTTAACTATATCCAGCGTGTGAATGGGTTATATAAATCCCCTGATTACCTGGCTATTCTCCAGTGTACTTCAATGTATCCGATTCAACCGGGAGATGCAAATCTCAGCGTAATGCATACGCTTCGTGAAGCTACCGGTCTTACAATAGGTTATTCTGATCACACTATCGGCAATAAAGCGCTTGAAATAGCCGTGGCAATGGGCGCCGGCATTCTAGAGTTTCATTTTACAGATGTCAAGGAAGGAAGGAGTTTTCGGGACCATCAGGTGTCGCTTACTAAAGAGGATGTGCATCAGTTGATAGCTGATATTCGCCTGGTAGAATTGCTGAAAGGTGATGGGGTTAAGCGCCCTCTCGATATTGAAACAAGTAACGGGCATGAACTGTCGTTCAGGCGGGCGGTTTATCCCATTCGGGATATAACAGCGGGCACAATAATTGCTGAACAGGACCTGATTACCTTACGTCCTAATCATGGTATTGACGCACGTGATTTCGATAAAGTGATAGGTAAAAGAATAAATGTATCAGTAAAGGCCCATCAAAAACTGGAATGGGACATGTTTGCTGACAAATAAAACAATAACAGTTCTTATGAGCCTGCCTGCCATAACAGTGTATATTACGAATTACAACTACGGTGCTTTTATAGAAAAGGCGATCCAGAGCGTGTTTGCTCAAACTCGCCAGGATTTTGAGCTGATAATTATCGACGATGGGTCGACCGATAACTCAAAAGAAATCATTGAAAGATATGCTTCATTACCAGGTATACAGGTGATTTATCAGCAGAATAAAGGCCTTAATATAACCAACAATATTGCACTGCGTGCCGCCCGTGGCCGTTATATTGTTCGCCTGGATGCCGATGATTTTTTCAGAGAAGACGCACTGGAGCAACTCGCCGGAGCATTGGATAACGATCCTGAATTAGGTCTTGTTTTTCCTGATTATTATTATGCTGATGAAAATGGAGAGGTGCTGGAGGAGTTTAAACGACATAATTTTCAGGAAGATGTTTCATTGCTTGACCAGGCGGCACATGGTGCCTGTACGATGATACGTACCGATTTTCTCCGCAAACTGGGTGGGTATAATGAAAGCTTCAGCTGCCAGGATGGTTACGAGCTTTGGGTAAAATTTACAGCTCACTTCAAAGTTGCGAATGTGAGTAGCCCTTTGTTTTATTACCGCAGACATGGATCAAATCTTACAAGAAATGAAACCAGGATATTGTCTACCCGGGCGCGCATCAATCAGTTATATTCTTCTAACCGATTTGGCGATATCCGTTCGGTAGCCATAATTCCTATTCGCGATGCGGGACTGGCTTTGCGGACACTTGCAGGAAAGGCGCTCCTCCAATATAAAATTGAGGCAGCATTGAATAGTAAAAGTGCGGAGAAAGTTGTGATCAGCTCGACACTCGATTCCATTAATGGATTTGTTGCAGAAAACTATTCTGCAGATAGCAGGGTTTCTTTTCATAAAAGAGATGTTTCCATGGCCCGCCTGAATGTGCCTTTGTCGGCAACAGCAGGTGCGGTCCTGACTGCATTTTATCCGAATGGTAATTTACCCGATGCGATTACGATGCTTACGCTGGAATTTCCATTTACAGCATCCTATGTAATAGATGATGCAGTAAATACGCTTTTTTTGTTTGAATCAGACTCATTGATCAGCGTACGCCAGGAAACACGGATGCTATTTCAGCATTTGGGTAGCGGTATGCATCCTATCCTGGACCAGGACAAAGTTGTAAAACTGGAACGCGAAGCGCTTTATACACAGGCTGGCGGTATAACTGTAACCCGTACAGACCGGTTTCTGGAATCAGAAAAGCTCTTGACAGGCAAAATTGGACATATTATGATGGATCAGTTATCTGCCTTTGGTCTCTTCAGTGATTTCGATTTCCAGCTTGCCGAACTTCTTGTAAAACAACAGATGTTTCTTCCAGAGGCTAAGGTTATTGCCTGACAAAATGCATTGTAGCAGTAACATGTTTTTTGTTCAAATGAATAAGTATGACTAAGAAGCCGAGAGTTTTGTTGAATTGGGATACGGAAAGAAAAGACTTGCTTGAACCTTTTATACGGCTTCATGAACATATTGAGTTCATTATTATCTGGGGTGATTACGTGCCGGAAGGAAAAAAGAAACATCCATTCAGGCAAATCAGCTTTAAAAGTTACAGCACTCCTTATGCACTGCTTAAAGATATAGCCCCCCATAAAGTCCTTTTTTTTAATATTAATAGCTTCCCACAGGTCGCATTGAATCTTGCAGCACATAATATGGGTATTATCACTTATGTTATGCATCACGGAATTCATCATTCAGATTTTCTGGAGATCGTGCAACGGAAAGCAGCCATGGAAGGACCTCCTCAGAATAAACTGACTTCAAATTTCCAGACATTCCGGTTTTATTTTTCCGCATTAAAATTCAAAAACCTGAGGCAACTACCGGCATTTATCCGGTTTGCATGGTATAGGAAAAGAATGGAACGATTGCTGGCTGCAGAAAAATGTGTATTTCCAGCCCGGCTGCCTGACTGGTATATTAATCTTTCTCCTCATAATGCGATTGCCATCAAGAAGGTCGATCACATCAGGGATGATACACGCTTTATCTATATCGGCCATCCCTTTTTTGATAGGATATTGAGTGATTTTGCGGAACTCCAAAAGCAACCTGCCACCGTTACAGAAAAATACTGGCTGCTGATAGATTTTCCTAATAACGATACGGTGGTTGCATTTAAGTTAATGGGAGCATCAGGTAAAATAGCATTTTATCAACAACTTTCATCCATTGCAAAAAGAGCAGGTTATCGCCTTAAGATCAAGCTACATCCTTTTGGGTATGACAGCGTGCATAATTACCAGGACGAGAATATTGATTTGATCAGAGAGACTGATATGGCCAGACTTATTTTTGATGCAGCAGCCTGTTTTAGCTTTTTCAGTACGTTGCTAATCCCTGTCATTTATGCTAAAGGCTTCTGTCATATTTTTCATATTGGAGAAGACCGGCATTTGCAGACAGAACTGGTTGAACTTGGTGTGGGGGTCAAACTAAATACATTCAATTTTTCAGAATCAGATATTGTGTACTCGAGAGAAACCATTTCCGGAGCAGCCCAAAGAATATTTGTAGAAAGATACCTGTATAACCCGGATGGGCGGGCTACAGAGCGTTTATATAAAGTGCTGGCCGATGAGAACGGTCGCAGCAATAAAAGGCAGGCAGATAATTATTGAAAAGAGACCCGGCCGTCACTAAATTATGATTCGTTATTTAAAGACCTTTTCTTTATATACCCTGGTTGGTGTGATTAATGCAGGTATCAGCTTTTTGCTGTTGCCCATATTGACCAGGTCGCTTGAGCCGGGCGATTATGGTGTAATCTCGCTTGTAAATGTGTACGTTTCGGTGCTAATGCCTATAGTAGGGCTTTCGACAGCAGGCCTGATTTCCGTCGAGTATTATAACAAAGGACTTTCCAGGCCGGAGTTCAAAAGTTTATTCAGTTCTGTACGGTTAATTCCGGTGATAGGAATACTTGTATTTCTTCTTATCTTCCTGGCAGGGCAGTCTTTTCTTCCCAAACTGATGGAATTGCCCATACAGGCATACTGGGCAGTTATTCCGCTTACTCTCTTCAGTCTTATAGCCAGCAACTTCAGCACCTTTCTTGTAGCCAGTAAAAAAGCCGGCGTTTTTACTGGAACCACTTTTCTGAAAATTTTATTTGAAATTGCACTTACTCTTCTGTTTGTAGTAGTGTTGAATTACCACTGGCAGGGACGTATTCTTTCCGCATTACTGGCCGCCGTACTAATTACGGGGGTATCTGTCTATTATTATAAGAAGTGGGATTTTCTGGCTTGGGACATTCGTAAGGTTTATGTGATGCAAGCTATTGTCTTTGGCGCTCCATTGATACTTCATCAGATAGGGAAATTTGTTATTAATCAGTCCGATCGCCTCTTTCTCGCCAAAATGGTGTCTGTAGAAGAAATGGGTATTTATAGCGTAGGATACCAGGTGGGATCTATCATCTTGATCCTGGTGACTGCGTTTTCTAATTTCTTTTCTCCTTTTTTGTATGAACGACTGGCCAAAAATACTGACAAGGCAAAACAGGAAATTGTAAAAGTTAGCTATGTTTTTCTGGCAGGAGTCCTACTCGCATTACTGGTACTGCAGCTGGTTGTTCCGTTACTTTTCGATTGGTTTATTGATCAGCGGTATAAATCAGGCATACGGTATGTTTTTTGGGTGGGGTTGGGATATTTTTTCTGGGGGATATATACCATTTTCAGCGGGTATATATTTTTTAGTAAAAAGACGAAAATACTTGCCTGGCTCGCATTGGTAAATGTATTTCTGAATATCCTGTTTAACTATTTCTTTATACAGAAATTCGGCCCGCTTGGCGCAGCTTATGCTACCTGTCTTTCTTATTTTATAGTGGCAGTTGCAGTAGTGATTATCGTGTCAGGTATATACAGAATGCCCTGGTTTACGACACCGCTTTTTAAAAAGAGTGTGAGATAGTTTCCTGATGGATATGACAGTACTTCACATTATTGATACGTTAGACGTAGGTGGAGCCGAGCGATTGCTGGTAGGTGCCATACAGGGCATGCCGGCCGTGAAGCACCATGTTATTACTCTGGCAGACAGAGCAAAACTGGCAGGAGAACTGCCCGCAGGCTGTAAATTGATCAGTCTGGGATTTACAGGGAAATGGGATGCAATCTCCTGTATAAGGAGAATCAGAAAGTACATTAAACAGAACCAGGTTGATATTGTACATTCCCACCTTGTCCTCAGTAATATTATCGCCAGGTTAGCGACGCCGCCGAATGTGCCGCTGATCAATAGCATACATACTATTAATAGCCCCAGGTTTTACAGAAATTTCTTTTCTGCAGCACGCTGGGCAGAGAAAATAACCTACCGCAAAAGGCATACATTAATTGCTGTATCGCAGGTTGTTTTGGAAGACTATAAAAAGCATATAGGTCTAAAAGGGAAGGCTGTTGTTTTGTACAATTTTGTCGAAGACCGTTTTTTTTCTGATCACCCCCGGGAATATATAAATAACGGTATCCTTCGGATGGTAGCAGTAGGAACCCTTAAGCCTGCTAAGAATTACGAATTTCTGCTGAATGCTTTCCGCCAGGTTCCTGTGGGAGTAACACTTTCAATATATGGCGATGGGCCGTTACGGGAAGCGTTGCAACAGATGGCGGCGGATATACCCTCTGTTCGGTTTGAGGGCAGTCATGCACACATTGAACAAGTATTTAAGCAGTATGATCTTTTTGTTATGAGTTCACATTATGAAGGCCATCCGGTAGCTTTAATGGAAGCTGCTTCTGCCGGAATTCCAGCTCTTGTACCGGATATACCTACACTAAAGGAGGCGTTGAATAATCAGGGTTTATATTTCAGGGCAAATGATCAGAAAGATTTTTTGACCACAGTTGAATTGATCCTCAATGGATCTGTAGATATAAATAAGTATGCAACACACAACTGGCAGTTCGCAGCGAATAATGCCAGGAAACAGCAATATGTGGAGAAGCTGATGGGGCTATACAGAGAATTAATCCGACCGGAAGCCAAACTCCCGGGTAGCAGCAATTAATAACTGTCGGCAGATTATTGGCATTTACCTGACCGCTCAGATCTATTTTATGAAAACTAAAATTCGCTTTATGAATCGTTTTATTATCCTGTTATCCGTTGCGGGCGGTCTCTTACTGTCGCTAAGTATGCTACAGGCAACACCCGTCGCAGGCGATCAAACGATTTATATACCCAAAAAGGCTGAAAAGGAGGTCCTGGAATCTGCACGTGATATGGCCTATTGGCTTGAAAAAGCGGGGGGCGGAAAATTTGATGTTTTGCAGACTGATGACGAAAGTGCCAGGGGGATTCGCCTGATATATAGCAGCAAAGCTGCCATTACTGCAAATCAGAAAAAACAGATAGAAGCTGACGGTCAGACTTTTTTATTGATAGCAGACGGGTTGCAAAATGTACAGATTGTCGGGTCTGGTAAGAATTCGTTTATAAACGGCATATATACTTTTTTATCAGAACTTGGCTTTAAGTGGTATATGCCAGGTGATGAATGGGTAAAACTGGGACGCGTTAATCAGCCGATCAAGTTTAATAAGGTATATACGCCATCTTTCAGAGACAGGATGTATGCTGGTTCAGGTGGATCTAACGCTATTCCCGGTGTGGACCCCAGGGATACTTTTGGAGATGATTATATATCATGGAACAGACGTAACCGGTTTAATTTCGATTACGGGTCAAAAGGACACCAGGGCATTGCTTTTTACTCAGCCAATAAAGAGGAGCTACTGAAACACCCGGAGTATTTTTGCGATAAGAAAGGTGGGCGTAACTCGAGGCTAAATTTTGACAATGCTGATCTGGTAAAGTTGCTGGTGAACTGGTCTCTTGCGCAAAAAGATACAAAATCAAGATTTCCCCTTATTGGAGTAGATCCGGCAGATGGAAGCGGCGGTGCAGACGATTGTTTGCCGGTTAAGATACCCAATATTAAAACATGGTCAGATAAGTATTACTGGCTAGCCAACCAGGTGGCTGGAAAACTGCCTTTGGGAGATGATTCTACGCGCGTTACCCTGTATGCGTACAACAACTATGCAGCACCTCCATCGTTTCCATTGCACAAAAACTTATACCCTGTTATCATACCGTATGCGTTTCAGAACGTATCTGATCCAGAACCATTTATTAACGAATGGGCAACTAAAATGAATGGGAAGCAAATGGGTGTTTATGACTACTGGAATATCACTCAATGGAGTATCTGTCTTCCTCAGTTTGATATACACAGGATGGCCGAAAAACTGAAACTGTGGAAACAAAAAAATATTAACTCCATTTATCTTGAATCCACATTTGCCAAAGGCCCTATGGGGCACTCATTTTGGCTGGCCGGACAACTGATGTGGAATGCATCATTGAATTTTGACTCATTGTATACTGCTTTCCTCGCTGATAATTTCGGCGCAGCGGCCAGGGACATACGGCGTATGTATGATCGCTGGAGTTCCAGTTATATGGGACCGGCTGAGCCTTCCTTTAGCTATGCAGACCTCAACAATGCCAGTAATGCTGAGCAGAACAACCCGGCTGTTCAGCAACGCCTTAATCAACTCAAGGCCTACGTTAAATTTATTTCAATGTATGAGTTGTATAATATTAACAGAACCCAGGCCGGGTACGAAGAACTGATACAATATGTCATTAGTATTCATCACTTGCGTGTTCTTCATACAAGTGCACTGATTACACTTTATATCCCAAGACCGTATGGATATACGCTTGTTACCGACAAGAAAATACTGGAACAGAAGTATCAGAAAATAAAACCATTGACTCAGCAGGACATAGAAAGAAATTTTCAGGCTGACAAATCTAAAGCTCCGGCTCCCTTCAAAATATCCTCACTTCAATTTTCAATCAAAAAAATAAAACCAGCCGTAGCTCCGGGTAAACAGTATAGCCCTTTATATATCAACAACAGGAATACCTACCAGTTCTATTTGCCGCAGAAAAAAGCGATTAAATTGCGGGTAGCCTCATCAGTGGCATCAGAGATTAAGGTACTGGACGGAATAGGAAAGGTGATTTTCCGGCAGTCAATTAAAGCAAACAAGACTGAATATACAGATATCTTACTCAACCTAAACAAAGGGGAGTATTCCGTCATTTGGGGCGATCGCTACCGCTTCAGCCGCATCCAGTTTCCCGTAGATTTGGCAGTAGTTTCATCGGACCATAATTATGATAATGCAGGCTTTCCGTGGCAATATGTATATGTCCCCTCAGATGTTGATGAGATCGTATACCAGGATGTACTCGGGCCAGGAATAAATGGACGCGGGTTTTGGCAGCAACCAGATGGTAAAAAAATACAACCCCAAAAAGTAGTTGGAAATATTTTCAAGGTTCCTGTGCCGCCTGCATTCCGGGGGAAAGTATGGGTGTTAAATATTGGTC
>JAGODE010000329.1 GCA_017998385.1 Chitinophagaceae bacterium
GGTTCATGTCGTTCAACATGACCCCGCTCGGCGTGTTGTTCGTCATGATCGGCATCGTATTGATCCTCGGCATGTTCATGGATCAGCTGTCGATGATGCTGATCCATTGTTGCGGATGAGTACCCATCAGTAATATAGCCCGTACCGGACGGGTTATGGAGGAGTTATATTGAAGCTGAAGGCGGGTCATTTCATTAACTGTCTGAAAAAAGCCTGGATATATTTTTCATAGAAATCCTGTACAGGTATGATATTTTCGAAATCGGGCCGGAAGAAATAAGTAGATCCGCAACCAGTGCCATCCGATGCCCAGCAAGCCGTGGTGGCTTCCAGTATCAGTGCAATTGTAATTTCAGGTATTGCCGGGTTGGAACTCCTGAGATGCAGAAAGCCTCTGCCATCGGCTATAGCCTGGCTGCCATCAGGCCAGCGCATAAGCAATGCTGCTATTTTTGAATTGCCTGTTATACGTTTTATAGTTTCGGGTCTTCCGCTCACCGCCACGAGACGCTTATCAGTACACGGAATAAATTTTAACTGAGGCGGATTACGCATGATCAGCTGATGTTTACCCACAACCAATTGCCCGATTGTAGTAAAAGCGATTTCTGACACCCGGTAAAAAATCGTCAAACGGGGATCGCCCAGAAACGCTCCGGCTTCCCGAAAAGTGGAAGGAGGACAGTTTGTCGATTGCCCATTTGCCAGGCTGCCCATATCGTCAGCTAATTCCAGCAGATCTTTGGTATGTAAATCAAAATATCTGATAGAATAGTTGTCCGAAATTTTCAATACATCCTTGTAAAAATTAGCTGTGTATTCCCATGGGCTATTATATAAATGAGTAAGGGGTGAAGATTTGCTGATCCTGTTTTCGTTCAGGTAAATAGTATAAAGCCAGCTGTTTTTTTTATAATCATTTGTTACTAATAAATAGAGAACGCCATCTCCATTATCTGCGAGTTGATAATCGCCCTGTTCAATTTCAGCAATCAGTTCATTACAGCCTTTATTGGGATATTGTTGTACGAGTACACGCCTGTTTTTAGTAATAGCCAGCCACCTTTTTCCGGAAAATTGAAATATTCGAAGATGTTGCAATGCATCCCTGTTTTTTACAGGATGTAGCAGGGGGGGAAGCTGTTTTTTATAAAACGCAATTTCTGTGCTGATGTGAGGGACTTCGGTACCAGGTGTACTTAATAAAGTTTCCAACTCCAGTCTCGCTTCTCCAATCCGTTTCATAGCGCCGTCTTTGCCACTCATGAATTCGATATGACCATCGCGGTTGGCCAGTACCAGAAAATCTATTTCGCGGCGATATACCGACCAGAAAGGCAGAAAGTCTGGTTGGCCGGTTTGAGTGTCGCCGGTAAAAAAGAAGAGGTCTGTATGCCCGGTGGAATGGATTTCTGGAAATATTTTTTCGAGGGCTACGCCGCAATGAAGACCGGGCTCGAGCCAGGAAAAAGCCTGGCGTATACCTTGTAATGTTTGGAGGTCTGCTTCGGCATATTTTTCTCCGCCGAGTAATACGCAGCGGGTATGAATGCCGGCAGTTGATTGCAGTGCGGTAGCCAGTGCTGCGGCAAAGGCAAATACACGCGGCAATCCCCACATGCGTATACTGCAATCTACCAGCAGTATTCTTGTCTTTCGCGGATCAGCCGGCGGTTCTTCCCTTTGCAGAAAAAGTGCTTCCTGGTTTACCAGCCTTGCCATGAGCAATTCTTCATCCTGGGCCAGCTCGCTCAACAGCAGACGGTCATAGTTGCCGCGGTTGCTGATATCCGAAATGCCACCGTAAGATAAAGCGCCCTGCCGGGCCGTATGCAGGGGCACGCGGATTACGGCCAGCAGGCGACGGGTCAGTTGTGCCAGCCCTGCCAGTTGCCGGTCTTTAGCCATCTGAGTGAGCAGGTCATCGGAACTGATATGTGGAACGGCAATTTCCGGTGCAGCAGGTGTTTGCTCAAGACCCGTTTGCAGTTGCTGTAGTAAGGCCTCTCTGTCTTTCCATTTGCGGTTAGCAGCAACAAGAGGAGCTATATCTGTATTCCAGGTTTTTATTAAATCCAGCGGATTGCCGGCTGGTACCGGCCAATAATCTATCTGCCCTGTACGAAAAGCTGCAAGCAATGAGTGCAATGAATCTGTTTGCAGAAACGCGGGATTAATGACCTCCCGGATAAGGTGTATTCGTGCCGGACCTGTACGAAATGCCACCGGCAGGTTGGAAATAATTTTTAATAAATCCGATACGGCTAACAGATTGTTTTCTTCGGATTGAAGATACTTATAGGATTTATAAGTTTTTCTTAAATGCAGGATAGTTGCTTCCGCGTCGAAATGGTCACTGCAGGCGCTTAGTAGCAATAACAGGCTTCCCAATGGCGGCCAGCCATATTCCAGCAGGTCTTCCTGTAGCTGCATCAGGTCACGGCTATAACAGATGGTGCGGCCATCGCCCCATTCCAGCACGGTGCCTCCTTCTGCCCATTGCCAGAAGTAGCCAGACAGGCTGTTATAGTAAGCAGAAATATGTGGGGTATTATCTGTCATGGGCAGGTATGTTGGCCGAGAATCGGATGGCACTGCGTGTAGCAGTTTTGAAAAATGAGCGCGGAATATCGGACCAGTTGCCGTTTTCCTGCCAGAGAATAATATGATCCTCCATCAGCCATTTGGATCGGAAAAGATCGGCACTTGCCCTGGATGCAAAAACAAAACCAGCAGGCAGCCATAGCCCCCGGTCATCCCAGTATTCTGTGCCGGGAATAGTGGGTAATGGTGATCCGGTAACCAGCACCCGGGCCTCACCGGAAAGTGCAAAACTTAATGGCGCTAAGCGTACACCAGCAGCCCGGTCACCATACTCTTTCCAGTGAACCAGTGTCGTTAATAAGGCCACCGGCGGCTGTGTAGCATCGCTGCGGATTAGCTGTATGTTTATATGTTCTTTTACCTGTGCAGGCAGAGCCGATACCGGCCAGTCAACGGCCAGGTATTGTGTGAGTATTTGCCAGTCCGGCAAAGTGACCCGTAATGTGGGGGTGATGGCGCCACGATCAAAGAAATTATTTAACGCATCAAGCCATCCATTTCGCAATAGCGGCAATCCTTTGACCGCCTCCGGCATCTCCATGGCCGGGTCCTCTGCCCTTATCCAAAGCTCATCTCCGGATAGGGCTACCTGCAATGAAGGAAGGGCACGCAGATGCCCGAGGCTTTTTAACTGATTGGCTGGTATGGATACGGCCCAGTGTTGCATAGCTGCTATCAGGAGGTGGAATGAATGATTTTTTGCCAGAGGTTATCGATGGGGGTTTGCACATATTGCCGCTGCACATCATTGCTGATCCACTGGCAACGGCCACTCAGGTAACGCAGGCGGTCTTTGATAACGGTACGCTCTGCCAGGGGTAACTGTGCATCATCCCATTTTTCGGTCATGGCCTGTACCTCCCTGTAAAGGTCATCCGCATTGACCGAACCACTTTCGAGGGCACGGGGATGTGCGTCGGCAGCGGTGTCGGCTGCAATAACATTGTTGACAATACTGGTGATGACTTCACGCTGCTCTTCGGTATCCCAGATATAGCGGAGTACCCACATGTCAGATACAATGGCTTTATCGCGTTTGCAGAGCAGGGCGCTGGCGGCAATGAGGCGTTGCAGTTTTACCGCACGGCGGTCAGATACCAGTACACCGGCGTTGCGCAGCATTTCTATCAGGTTAAGATAGGCGGGTCTGATGTCCTGCAGGTCAACCTGCCCGATCAGCGACTGAATGCGCACTACCTCTTCTGCGGTGATGCCGGTGGCGGTTTCTTCTGTTTTCTTTTCGAGGTTCCAGCCGGCATCCAGTACCTGTGTGAGCAGGGCCGGATCCACATAATCGCAGCGTACGCGAATGAGGAAGCGGTCAAACAGGGCCTGCAGCGATTCGTCTTCGGGCAGATGGTTGCTGGCCCCTACAATCATTACGACCGGCAAAGCGCGGTTTTCGCGGCCACGGCGAAACACTTTTTCATTTAATACCATCAGCAGGCTGTTGAGGATAGCACTGTTCGCATTCAGCAGCTCATCGAGAAAGATCAGGTGAGCCTCCGGCAGCATACCTTCGGTATTCGTAACCAGCTCTCCATCCCTCAGCTTGCGGATATCGAAGGGGCCAAATAACTCGTTGGGCTCGGTAAACCGGGTGAGCAGGTATTCAAACGTACGGCCATGCAGCAGGCGCGACAGCTCTTTTACCATTGCACTCTTGGCTGTACCCGGAGGTCCCAGCAGAAAAAGATTCTCCCGGCCGGCGAGACAGATGCCCATGAGGTCGATAATATCGTCTTTGCCAACAAATTTTTGCTTCAGCTGCTGGGTTACCTGCAGCAGGTTGTTGATAAGGCTGGTGTATTGCGGATCAAACATAATTTTCTTACACTAAAATTAATGGGGGAGAAGGAGCTCCGGCCAAAATACAGCACCCTGTTGCCCCAGAATTTCACGAATATACTCGTCAACCGGCGGATGTACAGCACGACCCTGGTCCTTTTGCTGAATGATGCGGTCGGCATAGGCAGCGGCAAGGTCCGGGTTTTCGGTAAACCAGGCCCCTGGTGC
>JAGODE010000330.1 GCA_017998385.1 Chitinophagaceae bacterium
CATGCTGGTCACTTCGCTCAATACCAGGATCGGTTATTATAAAGCGGCAGAGATTGCACAAAAAGCCCATAAAGAAGGTACAACCCTGAAAGAAATGGCAGTAAAACTGGGCTATGTTACTCCCGAAGAATTTGATCAGTGGGTGATACCTGCCAATATGGTAGGCAAACTCAGTTAATCGGATTTTTACCATACACCCCCAAGGGAGATCTACGATCTCCCTTTTCTTTTTGCTGCCTGTATCTTGTAAATACGGCTACTCCTGCTCTATCTTGGCAATCAGAAGTCCATTATCCTTTTACAAAATCCGTGTCTATGAAGAATACTATTAAGTCATCTGCCTACTTTGCTGCCTATCCCCTCAAAGCCGTGGAAAAAGCCATGCGGCAACCGGATCTCTCGCAGCAATCTCCCTATCTGCAATCATTACTTACCGGCCAAAGAAAAACGGATGCGGAACTGCGTGTATACCCTATGCGTCATCCGTACCAGGAACCAACACAGCCTTTAAGCGAAAGGCCCCGGCCACTCGATCAGAAAGATCCCCAGGGCAACGACTGGTTTAACCATTATGAATAACTACATTCCTGAGCATTCTCATATCATAAAAAAGAGTCCGCTAATGCGGACTCTTTTAGTATTAAAATCAGTTACCGTTGTTGTGTACAGCACTTAAAGCACCTGCGATTTGTCTGACACCTGTGCGCTGGTTTCTGCTGTAGGATGCACTTCGTTTTGCCCCTGCTTTCTGAAAAACCGTTTTTGGAAAATAAAAAGTGTGATCACGCCTACAGAAATAGAAGCATCGGCGATATTAAAAATGGGGCTGAAAAATTCAAACTCTTCTCCGCCGATAAATGGCAGCCATGAAGGGAAATGTGATTTTACAATAGGGAAATAAAGCATATCTACCACCCGGCCGTGCAGAAATCCGGCATAACCGCCTTCTTTAGGAAAAGCACTGGCGACCACACCATAATCACTTTCGGAAAAGATCATTCCATAAAACATGCTATCAATCAGGTTGCCCAATGCTCCGGCGTAGATCAATGCGGCACAGATAATAAATCCGCGGCTGTATTTCTGTTTTACGATGCGTGCCAGGTACCAGGTACCAAAGATCACGGCCGCAAGACGAAAGAGGGTGAGCAGCATCTTGCCCCATTCACCACCAAACTCCCAACCCCATGCCATTCCTTTATTTTCTATAAAATAAAGTTTGAACCAGGACAATCCCATCACATTGGTCACATGACCAAAGCCATAGCTGGTTTTGATCCATACTTTCAGTATCTGGTCTCCCAGAATGATCAGCGCAATGATCAGGATTACATTTCTAAGCTTCACCTACTTTCGTTTAGTCAGCAAATATAGGCCAGAACTCTATTGATAGCTGATTGCCGGGCAAGATTTGCCCGGTCTTAAAAGGCCCGAAAAGCATGATCAGGAAGCAATTACGGTTGATTTAACGAATCATTAGACCTTTCTATTCTTCGAAATAAACACGTTTTACACGCTGCGAAATGCCTGTCATGATCTCATAAGGAATGGTACCTGCCCAGGCAGCCATATCCTGGATGGGAAGGCCGGGACCAAATACAATCACTTCATCACCTTCCTGCACGTTCGCAATACCGGTAATATCCACCATAGTCATATCCATACAGATGGATCCGATTACCGGAGCCAGTTGTCCGTTTACCAGCATTTTTCCCACCCCATTCCCCAGCCGGCGCGAATAGCCATCGGCATATCCTATACGCACGGTGGCAATGGTGGAAGGTTGTTGTAATCGTCCGCGGCGGTTATAGCCGACTGTTTCTTCGGCCGAAAGTTCTTTTATCTGTGCAATAGTCGTCTTAAGTGCGGCAGCGGGATGCAACCACGCCTGATGCGCCTGTGCACTGTCGATGCCATACAGTCCAATGCCCAGACGTACCATATCCAGTTGCAGCTGTGGCAACCTGAAAATGGCTGCAGAGTTGGATATATGCCTGATAAAGTCAGTCCCTAACTTTTCCGTTAAAATGGCAACCGCCTGCTGGTACCGTTCAAACTGCTGCAATGTATACGCATCCTGGGCCGGGTCTTCGCTGGCCGCGAGGTGTGAAAAAACAGATTGTACCCGCAATCTTTTGCTTTGCTGCAACCGTTTCGCCAGCTCCGGTACATCAGACAGCGCAAAGCCGAGCCGGTTCATGCCTGTTTCTATTTCGATATGTACGGGATAGTCCTGTCGCCCTTCACGATCCAGAAATTTTTCAAATGCATGGAGCATAGTAGGTGAATACAGATCCGGTTCCAGATTATATTCAACGATTGATTCAAAAGCGGTTTCCTCCGGATTCATGACCATGATGGGTAATAATATACCCGAACGCCGTAGTTCTGCACCTTCATCGGCATAAGCCACTCCCAGGTAATCTACTTTATGATACTGCAGAATACCGGCAATCTCTGCACCACCACTACCATAAGCAAATGCTTTGACCATAGCCATCATACGCGTAGAGGGTTTCAGCTGACGCTGATATACCCGCACATTATGCGCTATCGCGTTGAGGTTTATTTCCAGTACTGTCTGATGTACCTTCTGCTCCAACAAAGCAACGATCTGTTCAAAACCAAACACACGGGCACCTTTGATCAGGATAGTTTCTTCTTTATACTGTGTGGAAAGAAATTGCTGTATAAAATCGTGTGTACTTTCAAACAGGCCTATTTGCATACCAGGTGCTACAGCGCCCTGCAGCGCACGCGTGATATGCGAACCAATACCAATCAGCCGCGACACATTATGCTGCTTCAGGTCATCCAGAATATCTGCGTACAGGTTGGCCTCGCTGCGGGCACTCTGCAACAGATCAGACAGGATTACCGTTTTGCGTGTACCACCCGATTGCTGATCGAGGAAGTTAAGCGCTATCTGCAGTGAGTTGATATCTGCACTATAGCTGTCATTGATAAGCGTGCATTGATTAATGCCTTTCTTTAACTCAAGACGCATATCAACCGGCTGCAACGTCAGCAATCGCTGGGCTATTATGGCGGGTTGTACTTCCAGTTGCAACAAAACGAAAATACTGGTGATGGCATTTTCTACCGATGCTTCGTCCGTAAACGGAATAGTATATTCCATTTCCTGTGCACCGGTGCATAGCCGCAGCCAGGTATGATCATTTCTTTGTTCACGCGCTTTCACCTGCAAATCGCTCCGGGCTGTATCGCCCCAGGTGAGCACAACGGGAGCATTGACCAGGTCTTTCAGACTCTCTTTATAAGAAGCCAGGTCTTTTTCCCGACCCAGCACTATGCTGCAGTGAGCAAAGAGTTTTAATTTTTCTTCCAGTTTTTGCTGCTGGCTGGTAAAACCTTCACTATGTGCTTCGCCCATATTGGTGAGTACACCCAGTGTGGGTCTGATCACCGGCTCCAGTTTTTCCATTTCACCCGGTTCCGAAATACCGGCTTCAAAAATACCCAGCTGGTGCCAGGTATCCATTTGCCACACACTCAATGGCACACCAATCTGCGAGTTATAACTTTTGGGACTTCTTACAATTGTGTGATCCGGCTGCAGACATTGGTAAAGCCATTCTTTCACGATCGTCTTACCATTGCTGCCGGTAATGCCGATGACGGGAATATGAAACCGGCTGCGGTGGTAAGCGGCGAGTTGCTGCAATGCTGTTACCACATCGGGTACTTCAATAAAAGCTGCTTCAGGAAAGGCAGTTTTATCTATCGCCTGGCTGATAACAAAGCTGCGTACACCGGCTTTATATAATTCAGGAATGAACTGATGACCATCGCGCCGGGGACCCTGCAGGGCAAAAAAGAGCGCCAGCCCCGGCACCTGTACCTTGCGGCTATCAAGCAGCAGGTAGTCTACCGGATGCTCAGGAATACTTGTGGTAATACCCAGTATACGGGCTATATGATCTGTAGTATACCGCACAATTCACCGTTTATATGATCAGTGATTAGTAAACACTTTTTTCGTCCGTCTCTTCTGCATCAGGGGGCACTCCTTTCTTTTTCATAAAAATGGAGTAGAAAATGGACCCGGAGATACAGACCAGGATCACACCGAGTGAAATAAATACCTGCGTGGGCTTGTCAACCCAGTCATTGATCCAGTGCTCGGCCAGCATTTTTATACCGATAAACACCAGCACTATAGCAATACCCTGCTGCAGATAGTCAAATTTGCTGACGGCGCCGCGTAAGAGAAAAAAGAGTGAACGCAAACCCAGTACAGCAAAAATGTTGGAGGTGTAGATCACGAGTTTATCACGTGAGATGCCCATTACCGCAGGTATGGAATCAAGTGCAAATACCAGGTCGATGGCTGCAAGCATCAGAATCACCACAAACAGGATGGTATACTTGCGCTTACCGTTCTCCCTGATCCAGTATTTACCGTTACCATCATGGGGTACCAGTGGCAGTACTTTTTTCAGAAAGCGGTAAACCTTGGTGTCGTGCGGGTCAAACTCTTCATCGTGGTTGCGGAAGTGGTGGGCGTGCTTCATCCGCGACCAAAGGGGCCCCTTGCCGCCTGACGCGGGGGGAGGGGTGCCGTGACTGTCGATGGCGCTCATGGTTCAGGTCCT
>JAGODE010000064.1 GCA_017998385.1 Chitinophagaceae bacterium
GTCCTACACCAAATGTATCGTACTCACTTTCAGTGCGTTTGGGGAAGCCACTGATGCCATTGTATTTGCGGTTGGTCGGAAATTCGTCGCGGCGACCGGTCAGAATCTTATGGCCGTAAGCCTGGTGACCCACGTCCCATACAAGCTGGTCATAGGGCGTGTTGTAGACATAATGAAGAGCGGTGGTAAGCTCTACCACTCCCAGGCTGGCAGCAAAATGCCCACCATGAACACTTACCACGTCAATGATATACTGACGCAGTTCATCGCAAATCTGGTGGAGCTTCTCTCTTGGCAGTTTTTTCAAGTCGTCTGGCGAGTTGATAGTCTGAAGGAGTGGGCCGGGAGTGATTTCCATTATGTACTGTTTAACGGTGTAAAATTAGTATTTTCCGGTGAGCCGTATTAAACTGGCTTTTAACGGAAAATCAGGATAAAATGTTGGGTGCTGAACCAGAAAAACGGCTGATTTTATGGCCCATTTGTAAAACTTATCTGCCACTGGTATATTTACGGGGGTGCCGGCTCTCAGGAATTATTAGCTTTGATACTTATGATATTAGGTAATGCTCGATATTGGTTGTTCCAGTTTATTGGTTGGGGATCATTTGCCCTGTTCAATATCCTGTTTGCATATTCATTCGACAAACTGTCTACCCCAACTGACCGTTACCTGGTATTTGGTCGGCTTGGGCTATTTGTGGCCCTGGGTGTGGTATTGACCCATTTAATGCGGATACTGATACTGCAACTCAATATCTTACAGCAAAAACTGGAGCGCCAGCTCGTGGCTTTTATACTGGTAACCCTGGCCTTTTCGTTAATGGGGGCCTATCTGGATCTTACCCTGCTGGCCAGCTATGGCATGCTCAATAAAAATGAGAAAGAATACATGGATAATAAGGTATTGCTGATCCTTAACTCGGCATTTTACTTTTTTATCTATTTCTTTATCTGGAACCTTATCTACTTTGTTTATCACTATATCACCAAAAGCCGTAAACAGCAGCTTGACACATTGAAACTCGAATCGCTGGTAAAAGAGCTGGAGCTGAAAACTATTAAGGCGCATATCAATCCTCATTTTATTTTCAATTCACTCAACAGCATCCGGGCACTGGTAGATGAGAATCCCCAGAGAGCCCGCAAGGCTATTACAGAGTTGAGTACAATACTGCGGAGTAGTATGCAGGCCGATAAATCGGAGTCGGCCGTGATGGAACGGGAGCTGGCAATTGTGCGTGATTACCTGGCACTGGAGAATATGCGGTTTGAAGACAGGCTGAAGATTGAGTACGATATAGACAGTGATACATTGCCGCTGCCGGTGCCGCCTATGATGTTGCAAACCCTGGTCGAAAATGCTATCAAACATGGTATCAGCAAACAGATTCATGGGGGCGTTGTACGGATCAAATCTGTTATTAAAGATCACTTTCATGAGCTTTCTGTGCAGAATACGGGCTACCTGAATGGCTATGCGAGTGGCGGAGGATTTGGACTTAGCAGTACTACCAACCGGCTTAGTCTGCTCTACGGAAATAAAGCTAAATTTGAGATAAAGCAAGTAGCTCCCACCCTGGTGGAAGCAAAGGTGTTGATACCACTGGCATCTGATCATTAAAAACAAACACATGAGAGCAATAATTATTGATGACGAACGGCTGGCCAGAGCAGAGTTGAAAAAGCTGCTACAGGAATTTCCGGAAGTGGAAATTGTAGATGAAGCGGCAAATGCGGAAGAAGGAATTGCCAAAATTGAAAGTCTGCAGCCAGACCTGATTTTCCTGGATATCCAGATGCCCGGTAAAACAGGCTTTGATATGCTGGCGCAACTGGAGCGGGCCCCACAGGTTATTTTTACTACTGCGTACGATGAATTTGCCCTCCGGGCTTTTGAAGTCAATGCGCTCGATTACCTGCTGAAGCCGGTCGAGCCCAAACGCCTGGCAGACGCTATTCATAAACTGCAGCAGGCCGAAGCACGTGAGCAGAAGGTTAGCGGAGAGTTTACCAATAACAGTATACTGGGCGAGCACGACCAGGTATTTGTAAAGGATGGTGAACGCTGCTGGTTTGTGAAGCTGAGCGAAATACGTCTGTTTGAGAGTGTGGGTAACTATGCCAAAGTGTTCTTCGGCCCCCACAAGCCGCTTATCCTTAAATCGCTCAATGCGCTGGAAGAAAGGCTTGATGAAAAATACTTTTTCAGGGCCAACCGCAAACATATTGTCAATCTCAGGCTGATTGAGAAAATTGAACCCTACTTCAATGGCGGCTTGCTGCTGGAACTAAAGGGCGGCGAAAAAATTGAAGTGAGCAGAAGACAAACGGTCAAGTTCAAAGAAATGATGAGCCTTTAATATCGATTACTTTCCACTTTTTATTAAAAAAACAATTAATGAAGTCCCTTACTCTTGCAGCCCTGCTTTTGACAGGCTCTTCTCTCTTTGCACAAAAAACGGATGGTATTATTACTGCCGCCGAGGCAGCACGTATAGAAAATGTGCTGGCCAGTGATGCCATGCGCGGACGGAAAACTTTTTCTCCTGAAATTGATAAGGCCGCCGATTTTATTGCCGATGAGTTTAAGAAAGCGGGTTTGCAAACCTGGAATAAATCAAAATCCTACAGACAGGAGTTTGCGCTTACCTCCGCCAAACAAACAGATTTGAAAGCCAGTTTTGATGGCCGCCAGCTGGATTCCAAGGAAGTAGTACTGATTACTTTTCAACCGCAGGTTAGCATCGATCAGTCGCAGCAATATGAAAAGGTAAGTATACCCGCCGGTAAATCCTTTTTCCAGGAAGCAATGGCACTTACGCGTTCCGGCAAAAATCTGCTGGTAGCTGTTGATACGAGCTATAGCCGCAACTTTTCCCGCCTTAGTCGTCTTAAGAGCGGAGCAATGAGTGCTTCTGCTAATAATGTGATTTTTTTCCTCGGGTCACAGCATCCTCAGAGCTACCAGATCACCGCCACACATGAAATTTCAAAACAGCAACTGGCCAATGTGGTGGGTATATTGCCTGGCAAAAGCAGGAAAGACGAATATGTGATCTTTTCTGCACACTACGATCATATTGGTGTAGGTAAACCTGTAAATGGCGATTCCATTTATAATGGTGCCAATGATGATGCAGCAGGTACTACCGCCGTAATACTGCTGGCCCGCTATTTCAAAGCGCTGAAGGATAATGAGCGTACAATTGTATTTGCGGCATTTACTGCAGAGGAAGTAGGTGGATTTGGTTCTCAGTATTTTTCTCAGCAATTCGATCCCGCCAAAGTTGTGGCAATGTTCAACATTGAAATGATTGGTACCGACAGTAAATGGGGGCGCAATTCGGCTTATATCACCGGGTATGAAAAAACAGATATGGGCGCCATCCTGCAAAAAAATCTTGAAGGCACCGGCTTTACCTTCCATCCTGATCCTTATCCTGATCAGCAGCTGTTTTATCGCTCAGACAATGCCACGCTGGCTCGCCTGGGTGTACCTGCCCATACTATTTCAACGGCGAAGATGGATGGTGAGCCGCATTATCATAAGGTAAGTGATCATCCGGAAACACTCGATATGGAGAATATGGCTATGATCATTAAGTCGATAGCGCTGAGTTCACGCTCTATCGTAGCTGGTAAGGAAACACCCTCGCGCGTAAATGTGAGCGAGCTTCGTTGATAAAATAATTTTAGAACAGCGAGGGGGCGTAGTTTACTACGCCCCCTCGCTGTTTGTACGAAATAAAATAAATTATTGCTTTAGCACTGCTACCGAGTGTACAGCAGCGCTCATTTCGCGGATTAGTGCCGGATCTTTTTCTATAGCATTGCCTACTACAATCACGTCGGCACCGGCTTTGCAGTTGAGATAGGCTTTTTCGGGGTCGGTGATGCCGCCGCCAACGATGAGCGGTGTATGGATACTGCGGGCAACGGATTCAATCATTGATTCGGTAATCGGCCTGCGGGCGCCGCTGCCGGCATCCATATAAATGAGTTTCATACCCAGCATTTCGCCTGCCATAGCTGTACACATGGCGATCTCGTTTTTATCTGCCGGCACAGGGGCGGCGTTGCTGATATAAGAAACTGTAGTGGGTGCTCCTCCGTCAATCACGATATAACCTGTAGACATGATCTCCAGCCCGCTCTGCCGTACCGCCGGGGCCGATACCACATGCTGACCGATCAGCAGCTCGGGATTACGACCCGAAATAAGGGAGAGGTACAACAGGGCATCTGCATACCGGCTTACCTGCGAAGGGCTGCCGGGGAAAAGGATGACCGGGATGTTGCATTTATTCTTCAAGTGTTGTACACACTCATCCAGGTGGTTAGAGATTACCAGGCTACCACCGACCAGGAAATAATCCACCTGCGAGGCAGTGGCCAGCGCCACCAGTTCATCCAGCACCGCGGTATTCACTTTATCGGGATCGATCAGTACGGCAAAGGATTTACGCCCCAGCCGTTTTTTTTCCGTAAGTGATTGATAAATTGTTGACTTCATCCGGTACTGGTTGATTACTGCAAAAATGCGAAAAAGTTTTGAGTTACACGGGGTTCTGCGTCTTTTGGCGCATATTTCCGCTACCTGGAAGGGCTGATCCGCGGATTTTCCCGTCAGAGCCGTATATAACTGGCCAGTTGTACAATATGGTTATTGGTAAATGCGCTGCCGCGGCCATTAATATACTGATTCATATAACCGGCTTCCAGGTCCAGTTTGGGGCTGAGCCGGTATCCGCCAGCGAGATACAGCCGGTTCTGATCAAAGAACTCACCGTTCACATTGGCCTTATTGCCGATATTGACAAACACCTCATTTTGAAGTGCGGCAAAAGGGCCTTTTACAAAACTGCCGCCAGCTTTGTGCAACGGGAGTACAGACCGCATGAAATAACGGAAGCGGTTTGCATACACATGGCCGTCATTTTTCAGTTCATTGCCACTCACCACGGAGCGCGAAATAAAGCGCTGCTCAAGCCGGAAGCGATGTGCAATCATCGCTTTTTTGATTTTATGGCTGATAATGAATTGTTCCCAAATGCGATGTTCCGGTGCATACCCTGTAACCCCTGCAATCGTACGCCGGTTGTCGATAAATGCATACCCTGCAGTAGCAGTCATGTTTTTTCTAACCTGATAATTGAAACCCACGCGAAACAGAAATGTCTGCGTATGTTTAAGTTTATCTGTACTGCGTAATTGAATGTCGTTGTGAATACTGGTTTTCCTGCCGGTTTTAAAAGTATTGAATGTGGCCAGCCAGCCAGAGAACTGTGTTTGTCCCTGTGCGTGCAGTAAATGAGATGTGCTGAACAGTAATACAACCAGTAAAATATTTTTCTTCATGCAGAGCAAATTAGTAAACGGCAAAAATAAGTTATAAGTTTTAAGTAATAAGTAGTAAGTGATAAGTAAGGTAGAGGGTAAAAGGTTTAAGATGGAAGGTGTTCTAAGTATTAGGTAATGATAGTAGACTTTAAACCATTTAAACTCTTTATATCCTTTAAACATACGGTACACTGTCCACAATAAATTATTACACGAATGCGGTCATTTTACCAAATAAAATTTACCCCTAAAAAATGCGTAAAAAGTGCAAAAGTCCTGTAAGCCAGCACGGTAAGGAGGTTAGGGAGTTTGGCACGCTCTTTTCCACACAATGGGGATATTCGGTTGATGGAAATTTGAGTAGCAAAAAATACTTTCGTTAGGACCTGTCGCCAGACAGCATTTTTCAAAACCACGAGACCCGTTAAATTCTTTTAGTTATGAGTAGTAAAAAGCAGTCATCTGCCAAAAGCGGATTACAGTTTCGTCGTCGTTTTACGAGCGATGCTGTAAATGTATTTGATATGTTCGAGTATGACTACCGTACCTCGGTTATCCGTAATCCCTCGGGTGAGGTAGTATTTGAAATGAATAACGTTGAAGTGCCGAAGCAGTGGAGTCAGATAGCCACCGACATTCTTGCGCAGAAATATTTTCGCAAGGCCGGTGTGCCGCAACCCGATGGCAGCCTGGGCCGCGAAACTTCTGCGAAGCAGGTCGCTCACCGCATGGCCAACTGCTGGCGTGCATGGGGCGAGCGCTATAATTATTTTGCAAGTAAACAGGACGCACAGGTGTTTTATGATGAGCTGGTTTATTCCATACTCAACCAGATGTGTGTACCCAATTCTCCTCAATGGTTCAATACCGGCCTGCATGAATCATATGGCATTACCGGTAAACCACAGGGTCATTATTATGTGGACCCGGCAGATGGTCAACTTAAGAAATCACAAAATGCATATGAACGTCCCCAGCCTCATGCCTGCTTTATTCTGAGTGTGGATGATGATCTGGTAAACGAAGGCGGTATCATGGATTTATGGGTACGTGAAGCGCGTATTTTCAAATACGGTTCCGGTGTGGGTACCAATTACTCCAACCTTCGAGGCGAAGGCGAAAAGCTGAGTGGCGGCGGTACTTCCAGCGGCCTGATGAGTTTCCTCAAAATCGGTGACCGGGCTGCCGGAGCAATTAAGAGCGGTGGTACTACCCGTCGTGCTGCCAAAATGGTATGTCTTGACCTCGACCATCCCGAAATTGTGGAGTTCATCAACTGGAAAGTAGAAGAGGAGAAAAAAGTAGGTGCACTCATCAATGCAGGATACTCTTCCGATTATGAAGGAGAAGCTTATCGTACAGTCAGCGGTCAGAATTCCAATAACTCCGTACGTATTCCTAATAGCTTTTTTGATAAACTGAAAAATGGTGAAGACTGGGAACTGACTGGACGCATGGATGGTCGGGTGATGAAGAAAGTGCCTTCGCGCGAACTGTGGAATCAGATTGCGTATGCTGCCTGGCGTTGCGCAGACCCGGGTACGCAGTACAATACTACCATCAATGAATGGCATACCTGTCCGGCAGGTGGTCCTATCCGCGCATCCAATCCCTGCTCGGAGTACATGTTTCTTGACAATACCGCCTGCAACCTGGCATCGGCCAACCTCATGAAATTTTACGATGCAGAAAAAAATCTGTTTGATGTAGAAGGTTATGAGTATAACTGCCGCCTGTGGACTGTGGTTCTGGAAATATCTGTACTCATGGCCCAGTTCCCTTCCCGTGAAGTGGCGCAGCTGAGTTATGAATACCGCACGCTGGGTCTGGGGTATGCCAACCTGGGCACCTTACTGATGGTTAGTGGTATTCCTTACGATAGCGAAGAGGCCCGTGGTATTGCCGGAGCAATCACCGCAATTATGACCGGGGTGTCGTATAAGACATCAGCTGAAATGGCAGCCGCTCTGGGCGCATTTCCGCGTTACGAAGAAAATAAAGAGTCCATGCTGCGTGTAATGCGCAATCATCGCCTGGCCGCATACGATGCTGACGAGTATGAAGGACTGAGTCTGAAACCAGTTGGACTGAAAGCGCAATATTGTCCTGATTACATGCTGAAAGCGGCCTGTAAGGCATGGGACGATGCGGTAGAACTGGGTGAGAAATATGGTTACCGCAATGCGCAGGCAACAGTGATAGCACCCACAGGCACCATTGGCCTGGTGATGGATTGCGATACGACTGGTGTGGAGCCCGACTTTGCGCTGGTAAAATTCAAAAAACTGTCTGGCGGAGGTTATTTCAAAATTATCAACCAGTCGGTACCTGCAGCGCTGAAAAACCTGGGCTACAGCCAGCGTGAATCTGATGCGATCATCAAATATGCTGTTGGTAATGCTTCTTTTGCCGGCGCACCTTTTATCAACCATCAGACGTTGAGCGAAAAAGGATTTATTGCAGATGAGATTAAACGACTGGATGCCGCAGTTGCAACAGCTTTCGATATTTCTTTTGTATTCAATAAATATACCTTAGGTGAGGAGTGTTTACAGCGGCTCGGTTTTGTTCCTGAGCAATACAACAACTTTGAATGGAGTCTGCTGGAGGCACTTGGATTCACTGAAGAGCAGATTGAGGCTGCCAACGATTACGTTTGTGGCACCATGATGCTGGAGGGAGCCCCGTTCCTGAAAGAGGAACATCTGCCCGTTTTTGACTGTGCCAACAAATGCGGAAAAAAAGGCCAGCGCTACATTCATGCGCATGGCCATATCCGCATGATGGGAGCAGCGCAACCGTTTATCAGCGGCGCTATTTCCAAAACCATCAACCTGCCGCATGAAGCTTCGGTAGAAGAGATTGCTGATGCTTACCTGCTGAGCTGGGAACTGGGACTGAAAGCCTGCGCACTTTATCGCGACGGCTCCAAGCTTTCACAACCCCTTAGCAATAAGTCAGACAAGAAGAAAAAGAAAGAAGATGCGGAGCCGGCAGAAACTGCGGCAGAAATGCCTGCATCGGCCATGACTGCCAGCAACATTGTAGACATGAGTTTGCTGACGGTAGACGAACTGCTTGATGAAGTGCAGAAACGTGTACAGGCATCGCCCGACACCAAACTGAAACGTAAGCTGGCCAGTATCGTGGAGCGTCGTACCCTGCCGGCCAAACGCCGTGGGTTTACACAAAAAGCCAAGATCAATGGCCAGGCTGTATTTCTGCGTACGGGTGAGTATGGAGATGGTACACTGGGTGAAATATTCATTGATATGGCCAAGGAGGGGGCTACCATGCGCAGCATGATGAACTGCTTCGCGATTTCCATTTCCATAGGCCTGCAGTATGGTGTGCCACTGGAAGAGTTTGTTGATAAATTCGCCTTTACCAAGTTTGATCCTTCCGGTTTTGTAGAGCATCCGAATATCAAATCAACTACTTCTATTGTTGACTTTATCTTCCGTGTATTGGGTTATGAATACCTGGGACGTACCGATCTGGTACATGTGCTGGACAAACCCGAAGTAATGAATACCGGCGCCGATGACTGGGATGATATTCCTTCAAATCTGGAGTATGCCAGGGAGCCTGAGCTGTCAAGCATACGCATCACTCCTTCTGCGGGGGCCATCAGCCCTCAGCCTGCCAAACAGCAACGCACACAGCAGGCAGTGAAGACAGACGGTGGTATGGATGCTGTAAATGCAGCTGCCAAAAACATGCAGAGTGATGCGCCCGCCTGTAATGTGTGTGGTCATATCATGATGCGCAGCGGCACCTGCTACAAATGCCTTAACTGTGGCAACCAGGGCGGATGCAGTTAAGCTAAATCATCGTACGGACGGAAAACCACTATAGTCTCACAAGTGTTATCCAGATCCCGCTTCGAAAGGAGCGGGATTTTTTTATTAGTGGTCAGTGATCGGTGGTCGGTGATCGGTGGACAGAAGGGAATTGTTTGAAGTGTATAAAGGGTTTAAGAAGTTTAAAGAGTTTACGTACTTATTACTTAGCACTTATTACTTATAACCTGCTGTAAACTGGCACTACTTTACCATTTCATTCTCTTCCTGATATAGGCACTCAACTCGGCTGCCATGGCCGTGTGTTCCTGCAGGTTGGGGTGATAGCTGCAGCCACCGATGTATCTGTTCTGAAAAAAGTAATGGCTTATACGTTTATCGCCAAGCTGGTGCAGGTTTTGTTCTACTGCAGTGATATACCGGCGCAGTGTGCTGTCGAGTGGCTTATCGCCCATAGGGCTGGTGAGCAGGATGATTTCGGCGCGCCGGTATTGCCTGCGGATAGTCTGCAGAAAATTTATATAAGCGCTGCAAAAAGCGGCGGAGTCCTGGATGCCATCGTTCTGACCGAGACATACCGTGACCACATCAGGCTGATATTGTTTAAAATTCCAGGCGATTCCTTCTGTAGCAATATTTGTTTTGTCGAATATCTGCGGCATAATATTCTTTTTATCGCAGCAGCTTTTTATGAGTCCGATACCCGATTCGGAGGTGAGATGCCATTGTGCATTGAGCAGCCGGGCGCTTTGTGGCCCATAGGCCATGTATGCACTGTGCTGGTCATACCATTCGCCGCTACCGCATTTGATGGCTGCATCATAATTGCCCATTCCGCAGGTAATGGAATTGCCGATAAATTCTATTTTCCGTTTGGGCATCTTGCGGACTGGCAGAAGTTGAGTGCAGATGACAGCTGTTGGTTGCAGAAAGCCGATGCTGGCTTCGGTGTCTTTGCATACCACTATTTCATGCTCACCATCAGACAGGCCACTGGCAAGTACGACCCTGTTGAGGCTACCTGTAGTCTGAATACGCACCGGCGTGCCGTTGTCGACAATGATGTGGAGGTAATTGTGTGATTTCCCCCATTTTTCTTCATCCTTTATTTCCAGTACACAATAACTGCCTTTGAAGCGGATCGTCATATACACTCCAGAAGCCCAGAAGCGCGGCTCGGCAGTATTGCTGCGATCCGTTCTGCCGATGATTTTAATAAACTTATGTCCGGCAGGGTAGCGTGTGCTGTCTGTATGACTATTGGCCAGCAGGCCCTGGTAAAGCACTAATGTTACGATTAAAAAGGAGAGACGAACGTGCATAACGGGCAATTAGTTCTTTAATAGATATGGTTCAATCAGCGGTTTCCAGATGGCGTAGCCTTTTGCATTCATATGCAGGTTGTCTGATTTGAAGATATCAGTCATGATACTGCCATCCTTATTGAGCATATGATGGAATACATCGATAAAAACGGTATTCTTTTTTCTGCGGATAAATTTCTTGATAAGCTTATTGCCTTCTTTCATTGTCTTCAGATTCTTTTCGCGTGAGGGGCTTGGCTTCATGGAAATGTAGGCGATGGGGATTTTTGGGTAACGGCTCCTGATGAGGCCGTGTAATTCTTTAAAACGGTTCAGGATGGTTTGCCCGGTTACATTAGCGCCACCCAGGTCGTTTTCGCCGCAATAGATCACGATCTGCTTTGGGTTATAACGGAAAATAACATCATCTGCATACATGATCAGGTGAGGAAGGGAGGAGCCGCCAAAGCCACGGTTAAGAATGGGATAACCCGGAAAATAATCTTTTACATCTTTCCATAAAGTAAAAGAAGAGCTGCCAATAAAAAGAATGGGGCGCTCGGGAGGCGCATTCAAAGAGTCCAGTTTTTTGAAATACCTGACCTCGTTGATAAAAGGCTGTTCAGTATTTTGGGAAAAGGAGGTGAAGCTGTTGATCAGCAGCAGCGCTGCTGCCAGGAAACGTATTTTCATTGGTAATTTATTTCAATGATTAAAAGAATGGTTAAATGAATACGCGGCTGCCATAGGTATAGTTTTCACGAAACTCTTTGGGTGTACAGCCTTTTTTCTTTTTAAAGATGCGGTTGAAGTTGGATATGTTATTGAAACCGCAGTTGTAGGCTACTTCCGATACAGACTGACTGGTGTCGATGAGCATACGGGAAGCATGTCCCAGTCTTATTTCGATCAGACTGTCGATAAAGCTGATGCCGGTATGCATTTTAAAAAACCGGCTAAAAGATACTTCCGTCATATTGGTAAGGCGGGCCGCATCAGCGAGCACGACTGTTTTGTCGAAATTCAGGTTGATGTACTCCATTACCTTTTCAATACGCCGGCTGTTGTAAGATGGTTGCAGGTTGCTGAAAGAAGCATCTGAAAGCGTACGCATATTGCGGGAAATAGACAGGTCGTGGAATATAGACATCAGTTCCAGCACGGAATCAAACCCCTGTTTGGTCTTAAGCTGTTTGAGTCTGGGTGCCAGCTGCTCCGCTGTGGCTTCTGAAAACAGGATACCTCTTTTTGACTTTTCAAACATTTCGCGCATAAAGTGGAGCTGATTGCGGCGCAGAAATCTTTCATCAAACAGGTCTTTGTGAAACTGGATGGTGACTTCGTGAATCTGTTTGCTTCTGCATTTATGTGTTTGCCATACATGAGGCAGGTTGGGGCCAACCAGTACCAGTTCGTGATCGCCGATTTCTTCAATGTGGTCGCCCACCATGCGTCGGGCACCGGCAGCGTGCTGAATAAGATTGAGCTCAAATTCCTCATGATAATGGAGCGGAAAGTCGAATTCTGATTTCGTCCTGGAAAAAAGGGTAAAGCAGTCGCTGCTCGTCAGGGGCGTGATCTCCTTAAGGATGTTTTGCATAAACAGGATAAAATAGTATCAGTGTCTTCTAAAAATAAGTTCCGGATTTTTTTCTGTTCAGAGCCCGGAAATACTTGATTTTCTAAGGAGTCAGGCGAATTAAAGCTAACAATATTTAATACACTGTTCAAATTTGTATAAATAAAGTATTGGTAATGGATATAATAGTATTATACCTCGCTTTGGCTGGGTGCCTATTTTTGGACAAATAATAATTGTTGCTATATGAGAAAAGAATTGCTGCTTTTTTTTCTTCTGTCGTTGTTGTCTGCGACGGCAGTACTGGCACAGACCCGGGCCATCTCGGGTACGGTGCTCACCGAGCAGGGGATGCCGCTATCGGGCGCCACTGTAGCCGTGAAAGGCTCCAGGTTATCGGTGTTAACAGATAAGGATGGAAAATTTTCACTATCGGTACCGGATGATGCAAAACTGCTGGTGGTTAGCTATGTGAGCATGGAAACGCTCGAAGTGGCGCTCACCCGGCAAACATCCTATGCGGTGCAGCTGGTGCCTTCTGCCACCGCCACTTTATCAGATGTAGTGGTAGTGGGATATGGTACGGCCCGCAAAACAGATCTTACCGGTGCCATACAGCGCATCAGCCGCGAAGACCTGGTAAAAGACATTCCTACCAATATCCTGCAGGCCATGCAGGGCAAACTGGCTGGGGTGAACGTAACCCAGAATGACGGCGCTCCCGGTGCAGGTCTCAGTATCCGCATCCGCGGTTCCAATTCGGTACTGGGCGGTACAGAACCGCTGTATGTAATTGATGGAGTACCTTTCAATAACAATAGCAGTGGCGCCACGCCACAGTCTATTGGAGGCGATGAAAAGCAAACCCTCAATGCACTGGCCTTTATTGATCCCAACGATATTGAGTCGATCGATATCCTGAAAGATGCTTCCGCCACTGCCATTTATGGTTCTCGTGGTGCCAATGGCGTGGTACTGATTACTACCCGTAAGGGACGCTCCGGCCGCGACAGGGTAGAACTCAATGCCAGCGTGGGCATAGCAGAAGTGTCAAAGAAACTCGACATGCTTTCTGCCTATGATTATGTAAAATATCAGAACCTGGCCTACGAAAACTCTAATTTTTACGAAGGGACCAACTATGTGATTCCTTTCCCTACACCTGAAGATTATCAGAACCGCGATGTAAACTGGCAGGACGCTATTTTCAGAAAGGGAATGTATCAGAATTATACGGCCAACTTTTCTGGCGGCAACGAGCAGGGCAATCACCGTATTGGCTTCAGCTACCTCGACCAGGAAGGAACTGTAATCAATTCTAACTATAAAAAGTTCGGGATAAGTCTTAACCTCAACCGCAACCTGGGCAAACGAATCAAACTGGGTACGAGTACCTCTATTTCAAAAACCGTGACCAATGGGGTAAAAACGGGTACCGATAAATCGGATGCGGCCAGTGCGGGTGTGATACGCTCAGCCACTACCTATCCTACCAGTATTTCTGACGTAGAGGGATATGATGAGGCCGGACAGGGATACTTTATTACCAACCCCGTTATTTACTCGCGTGATGTGCTCAACCGCGTAACCGGTATTAATATCTTCTCATCCAACTACCTCGAAGTAGCCCTGATGAAAGGCTTGAAGTTTCGTCAGAACCTGGGTGTGAACTATGGCACCAGCACACGCGATCAGTACTATCCCCGTACGGTATATGAAGGATTCAGCGTGCGTGGCTGGGGGCTCAAAGCCGATAATCTGTTTAACAGCCTGATTACAGAGAGCATCCTGAATTATACTACTACGATCAACGACCATAGCATCGGCGGAATGGCTGCAGCCACCTACGAGCGCACAGATGGTCAGTGGAAAAGAGCGGAGGCAAAAACATTTCCCAACGATGTGCTGAAAAACGAAAACCTGGCAGCCGGCGAAATGATTATGCCGGTTATCAACAGCCGGTATCAGTCTACACTTGTTTCTTTCCTGGGGCGTGTAAACTATGCGTATAAGGATAAATACCTGCTTAATGCTTCTTATCGTCGCGACGGGTCTAGTAAATTTGGACGTGAAAATAAATGGGCCGGTTTTTCTTCTTTCGGCGTAGCCTGGAAGCTGTCTAAGGAAAACTTTATGTCGAATGTACGTGGGGTGAGCGATCTGAAACTACGTTTCAGCTACGGACAATCAGGCAACCAGGGTATTGGTTCTTATGCATCCCTGTCGAAACTGGCAGTGTACAATTATGTATTTGACGGTGGCCTGCAGACTGGTCTTGCAGATGACGTGTATGCCGGTGCTGCCAACGAAAACCTGAAATGGGAGACTACATCAGCTTATAATGCCGGCCTTGATCTGGCACTCTTCAAAAACCGTCTTACACTGAGTGTGGATGTGTATCAGAAGAAAACAGAAGACCTGCTGCAGTTTATCACCACTCCTGCTTCGACCGGTTTTGAGCGCCAGTTGCGCAACTCCGGCTCCGTGCAGAACCGTGGTATTGAAGTACAGCTGGGTGGCGATATCATCAAAGGCAAAAACTTTGAATGGTCTGCCAATTTCAACATCGCATTCAACCGCAACAAGATACTGAGCCTGGGCAGCGATGTGCTGGAGCAGTTTGCAGGTAATATATCTACCGGCGATGCCCCCTTTATACAGGTGGCAGGTAAACCCATCGGCGCGTTGTATGGATATGTAGAAGATGGTTATTATGACAATGAAGCCGAAGTACGCAGCGACCCTATGTATGCCAACCAGTCTGACGCTATTATCAAACGTATGATTGGGGAAATCAAATACCGCAATTTCGACAACGATCCTACATCCATATCCGTAACAGACCGCACGTTTATTGGCGATGTAAATCCTGATTATACTTTTGGGTTTACCAATAACCTGCGATATGGTCGCTTTGATCTCAGTGTATTTGTAAATGGGGTGCAGGGAAATGATATCGTGAACATGAATACACGTTTCAATGGTAACCTGGGTTCGTTTAAGAATATTTCTTATGACATGTATGAAACAGCCTGGGCTGGCGGCAAAGACAATAGCCAGGCTACCGGTCCCAAAATCATGCGTCAGTTCTGGCGCAATATGCTCTTCTCCCGCCGGTTTATTGAGGATGGCAGCTTTGTACGTATCAAGAATGTGACACTGGGCTATAATGTGCCAGTCTCTTTCCTGAAAGGTGTTACCTCCATGCGGGTTGCATTTGGTGTAAATAACCTGTATACGTTTACCAACTACTCAGGCTTTGATCCGGAAATGAACAGCTATGGCGACAACCCGGCCCTCTTTGGTGTAGACCTGGGTGGTTATCCCAATGCACGTACTTACAACCTGAGCATTCGTTGCAATTTTTAATGCCAAACCGAAAAAGAAGAAATGATCATGAAATATAGTGTCAAATACCTGATTGCTTCTGCATTGCTTTTTACGATGCTCCTGGGGGTGTCGTGCAAAAAAGCACTGGAAGAGAAGCCCTTTTCTTTCCTTTCTCCTGAAAATTTTTATCAGTCAGAAAGTGATGCCAAAACCGCCATTAATGGGGTGTACAATGTTCTTTATTCATGGGACATGTATATGCAACCCTTCTGGAACCTGACTGTGCTGGATGATGATCATGTATCGGGAGCCGACTGGTACCTGGGTACATCAGGCGCCGGTAACCCGCAGGGATACTGGGGTGTGGATGGCCCATGGGTAGGCTGTTACTCCATGATAGCGCGTGCCAACACAGTGCTGGAAAATGTGGGTAAAATGGAATCGAATATCGACCCTGATATCAAGAACCGCATAATGGGTGAAGCCCATTTCCTGCGTGGCTGGGCTTATTTTCAGCTGGTGCAGTTATATGGCGGAGTACCTATCCGCCTGGAGTCGCTGGAGATTGATCAGGAGTCGAGCAAGCCACGCGCTTCGGTGGTTGAAACCTATGAAGTAGTGTTTGAAGAGTTTAAGCAGGCCGAAACACTTCTGTTTCCCAAAGGTCATGAGAAGGCTGGTGAGCTGGGCCGTGTCACACGCGGGCTGGCTAAAGCATTTCTCGCCAAAGCCTATCTTACCATGGCATCGGGTGCCGTATCTGGCGGTACTATCAGCGTGCGCGGTGGTCAGAACAACAATTACTACGATTATCCCAAAAATGTAGTGGCCGGTCTCGAAGCTGTCGACGCCCAGACTTATTTTGGCCTCGCACGTGATAAGGCCCTTGAAGTAATTCAGAGTAATGAATACAGCCTGTTTACCAGTTGGAAAGATCTGTGGAATAAAGCCAGCCGCAATAAACAGGAACATATGTGGGAGGTGCAGTCGCTGGCTGGTACAGCATTTATCAATAATCTGCACAACTATTTTTCTGCATATTCCAGTTTTGGCCGCGGTGCTGTATGGATGACCAATAATCATTACATGGACTATGAAGACCAGGATAAACGCGTGCTGGATGGAGTAGCCCACAATTATCAGAGCAATACCAATTACCGGTATTATTACCCATCCTGGCAGGCCAGTCTTTACCAGGTTGTAAATGGTGTAACGTATAACAATAACGGCAATACAGACAATCGTGCCTATATCATCAAGTATGCGTCTGTAGCTGATAGCACTGTTGCCAATAGCGATGCCTTTTATCCGCTTATGCGTTATTCGGAAGTATTGCTGATGTATGCCGAAGCTGCCAATGAAGCTTCCAACGGGCCCACTACAGAGGCGTATACTTACCTGAATGCAGTGCGTAGCCGGGCCAGTGCAACGGATGCGCCTGCGGGTATGACGCGCGACCAGTTTCGCAGTTTTATCATTGCAGAGCGTGCACGTGAGTTTGCGCTGGAGGGTATACGTCGTTTTGACCTGATGCGCTGGGGTATTTATCTCGATGTGATGAATAAGATCCAGATAGGGCAGAATAATATTTCTAAAGTGAGGGCAACGCGCAACCTGTTGCTGCCTATCCCACAGGGAGAGCTCAACAGTAACCGCGCCATTACGGCCAATAACCCCGGATGGTAAATAAAATTTTCAAACAATAACCACTTGTTATATGAAACGAACACTGCAAACTTTTTGCTCACCCGCTGTAATGGCACTGCTGCTGATGACGGTGCTTGCAGTTTCCTGTAAAAAGGAAAAGAATGAGGATACCAATCCTCCTGTAATCACGGGTGTAACCAGCCTGCTCGATCGTGCCAATATGCTGGAGTCGGCCGATTTTGATCAATGGATTGTTATCAAAGGGCAGCACCTGGCTACTACATTTAAAGTAGACTTTAATGGCGAGATTGCATTCGATTCGCTGGTATATGCCAACGATACAATCATCACCGTTAAAATTCCTAAAACACTTCCCGATCCTGTTAATAATCCTATCACGGTCTACACCAAGTATGGAACAGCTACCTATAATTTCCGTATTCTGCAACCGCCGCCGGTTATTAGCGGATTTGATCCGGTAGCCGGACCAGAAGGAACCGAGGTAAATATCCTGGGCGATTTTTTTAATGGTGTGACCAGTGTTAAGTTCAACGATGTGGAAGTGCCCATCATTTCAAGCAGCAAATCCATCATCAAGGTACAGGTGCCTGTAGGACAAACATACGGATATGTGTATGTAACTACTCCCGTGGGTACAGCACGGTCTGAAAAAGTATTCGGATTTAAGCTAACGGTATATGATGAGGCGCTGGCGGGCGGATGGTCCAATACTTCCTTTAGCTGTGCAACAAACTACGCACATGCCGATACAGTAAAAAGAGGAGCGAAAGCATTGAGAGCAGAGACCACCGCTGCCTGGGGCGCATTGCGCATGAGCAAGGCGGCTCCGGCAATAGATCTGACCGGTTATAGCGGGGTGAAATTCTCTATCTATGGCGGTCCGACATCAGAAGGTAAAAAGGTAAAACTCATGATCAATGGAGTAACCGCTACCGGATACACTTTTACGATCAAAGCCGGTCAATGGCTCGATTTTCAGATACCGCTTACATCGTTGGGTAATCCTGCCACTGTGAGTACAATTACCTTCCAGGAGTTCAGCGGAATAAAACAATTGCTCTACTTTGACGATATTGGACTTTATTAAAAAGTTGTTTTTATAATGAGCATAATACAGGCAGTGAGTAAGCAATCGATCAGCAGTATACCAACCGGTTCCGGCCTCCATTCTGGAGGACCGGAACTGTTGGGATATATGCCTGCCAGCACAGCCAGCTTTTTCCGGCTTCTCTTAGCAGGAGTATTGTTGTTATTTACTTTTTTTCTAAAAGCGCAAAAACCGGCTGACCCCTTAGCCACACCAGCGGCAAAACGTTTATTTGCCGGCCTTGACCGGCTGAGTAAAACACATACGCTTTTTGGGCACCAGGATGCACTGGCCTATGGAGTGGGCTGGAAGGGTATCAGTGGCAATAGTGATGTGAAAATTGTGACAGGCGACTATCCTGCGGTGTATGGCTGGGATCTGGGGCATCTGGAACTGGACTCTGCGCGCAACCTTGATGGTATTCCGTTTACTAAAATGCGTGAATACATCCGCGAAGGCTATGACCGCGAAGCGGTAATCACGATCAGCTGGCACTTGCGCAATC
>JAGODE010000065.1 GCA_017998385.1 Chitinophagaceae bacterium
GGCATGTACAGTATATTGAAGGCAATATTATACGTCTTACCAACGGCAAAGAACTGCCCCTTGGAAAAAATTACCGGCATGCGATAAAGCAGCTGCTTTTGTAGAAGGTATAAGGAGTAAGGTATAAGGTAAGGGGGCTTCGTATCAGGTCATACTTCCACCTGGCTTTCGCCTTTCACCTTCTGCCTTTTCTCTTTTAAAGGGCCATTCGCATTAAGTAATACTTCAATTGACCTTCCGCCCTCCACTTTTTCCCTGCTCCCTTTTTGCCGGCTATAGGAAAAGTATTATATTCACTATCCATTAAACCTTAAGCCATGCATGGAAAGTCACCCGCACCACTCATGCCCAAGCAAGCCAATGTGCTCACTTTAAAAGAAGGCATGGACCGGACCAACTACTGGCGCGAAGCCGTAAAGACCCATTTCGAGATTCCTCCCTCTAAAGTACCCTGTGGTTTTTTTATCCCCTTTGAAGATTTCAAAGATATCGTGGAAGCTTATAAAGGATACGTTGATCCAAAGGGCAACGAACGGCCCTGCGTGGGAGTACGTATTTACCTTACACTGCCCGGGCCAGTTGCTCCAGGTCAGCCCATTCCACCCGATAGCCTTAGTGGAGTGCTGGTACCCTGTTATGCTTCTCCGGTGCAACCAGCGGGGGAGGTGAGTATATTGCCTCCTGTGAATTATAAGGATATCCTGATCGAAGTGCCGGCAGATAAACAGCATGCGTATTCCATTTATGATCTTACGCAGCCCTGTCCGCCTATGTGCGACCCGGAAAGTCCGCTTATGTAAACACTCATGCAATAAGAAACAGATGAAATATTTTTTTGCAGGCATACTGGTGCCTGCAAGTGCTGTTATCCCTGTGTGCTTTGCGCTTGGCAGGCGGCAGCAACTGGCTGTCCGCCACTGGATATTGTTTGCTTATCTCATTATTGCATTACTAGGTAATATCCTGGCCCGGTATCTGGCACAGCACGGTATCCGGAATACGCCTCTCTTTCACCTGCATACTATCGTTGAGATGGTGCTATTTTCTTTTTTCTTTCGAACACTGTTTCGCGAAAAAATAATACGGACTGTAATTATTGCTTTAGCCATAATATTCTCACTATACAGTGTTGTTAATTTTATCTTTTTACAAAGTATCTATTCATTCAATACTTATACCCGGCCCATCGAAGCTATTATACTTATTTTACTCTGTGTAATGTATTGGTGGAAGGGAGATACGGCTGCAGATGACAGACCCTGGGCTGCTATTGCAGACAACTGGGCAGTAAGTGGAATATTTTTTTACTTTTCAAGTGCATTGTTCCTCTTTATTTTTTCCAATTATCTTTTACAGCATGTCAGCAAACAGGCTAATGTACTGGTCTGGAATATTCATGCGGGCATCGTATTACTGATGTACCTGTTGCTGGCTGTAACATTTCTAAAGTCGAAACGATGAATGACAATATTTATATGCTCATTTTGCTGGCAATGCTGGGTTCAGCTTTGCTGGTGGTATCATTTATAGTGTTGCAGATCAGAAATCAGAATAAGGTGTTGTTGCAGAAAAGACGATTGCAGGAAGCAGAGTTGTTTCATCAAAAAGCGTTACTGGAAGCCATGATCACTTCGCAGGAATCAGAACGTAAACGGATTGGTATGGATTTGCATGATGAAGTGGGTGTGGTACTTGCCGCTTTGCGTATGAATATGGAAAAAACCTTTGCTGATGGGGGTGCTTCTTCTTTTTCTTTACAGTCATTTAAATCTGCCATTGATCGGGTCATGGAAAAAGTAAGGCATATAGCCCATTCACTTTCTCCGCGTATATCCGGCAGTTTTGGTTTTTATGATGCGCTTCATGAACTGACAGATGTTGTAAACCGCTCCGGCAACATTGCTGTTGCAGTCCATTTCCCCGAACAACAGCAGCCGGTATTTGCCGACGGGCAGCATGCCATGGCACTGTACCGCGTACTGGCCGAACTGATCAGCAATACTATGAAACATGCATTGGCTACTGTAATAAAAATTGATGTGATCCTTGCAGATAACCGTTTAGAAATTGAATATCGGGATAATGGCAAAGGAATGGCGTTGGACAACGGGCAGGCAAAGGGTATGGGCCTTCACAATATAGAAAGCAGGCTGGCAATGATCGGGGCCAGCTGGCAAGTGAGTACCGCGCCGGGCGGGGGGTACTGTATGCTTATTTCAACCCCTTTAAAATAAATGGATATGACACCCATCCGGATCGCATTGGTAGATGATCAGCTGTTGTTCAGGCAAAGCCTGGCGATGCTGATGCAGGGCGAACCGGATATAGCCCTGGTACTGGAGGCTGATAATGGCGATAGTTGTTTAATGGGCCTTGCCGGTTTGAGCGAGCTGCCCGATATTTTACTGGCAGACATGGAAATGCCAGGTATGGATGGAATTGAATTAAGCGAAAAACTGCATCAACTGTACCCTTCGGTGAAGCTGGTAGTCCTGTCGGTACATGCCAGCGAACGGCTGATAGCCCGCATGATAGACCAGGGGGCCTGTGGCTACCTCACCAAAAACTGTGACAAAGCCGAGTTGATGACGGCTTTGTATTCGATCCGCTCCACCGGCTATTATCTGAATAGTCGTGTACTGAATGCTATGCGCAATGTGTCGCGCAACATTAACATTTCTCCTAAAAATCTTACTGGTGTGCCGGTCACCTTATCAAAAAGAGAAAAGGAGATACTCCATCTCATCTGTAAGGAATACAATACTTCAGAAATAGCAAAACGCCTCTACCTGAGTCCACGCACGGTGGAAGGACACCGCAATAACCTGCTTCAGAAAACCGGACGCCGCAATACTGCCGGCCTGGTGCTGTTTGCCCTCAAATACCGCCTCTTCGAAACCGCCTACTGAACCAGGTATTTCTACCTGTTTTTCAAAAGCGGTGTAACTACCTGCTTTCTGCCTTTGTATGCAACGTTAATTTGTTGCACAGCCGGCTTTTATTGTTAATCTCTAAATCGTTTTTTATGCAAAAGGAACAGGTCGTTCATGCCGATATCCCATTTCCCGAAAGCCAGATGGAAGAGGTGAAAAGAACAACGCATCCTCCTTACCAGTATATATGCCGGCTTGAAAGCAGTTTTCACAAAGCCAATACATCAGGTACCGGAACGCTCATTGGAGACCGCTATGTACTTACAGCCGCACATAACCTGCTCAACGATACGTATGGGAAGGCAATACAGGTTCGTGTTACGCCTGGTCAGGCAGGTGATCATCTGCCTTTTGGGCGGCAGACGGCGGATGCGTTTTTTTATACAGAGGAATATGCCACGCATCCCGCACCATATCCTGCCGGCGATGGTGTAATTGACTACACTCGTTTTATTTACGATTATGCAGTAATACGCCTGCCTCAGCCTTTTTTCAGAGAAAATCCATTGGGCCCTTATGTGGCTTCTTTCAGGGAGCTTGACAGAAAACCGGGACTTATTATCGGTTATCCTGGTTGCAAACCTGCCGGCACCATGTGGGAGGCGAAGCACCTTATCCATGCTAACGCAGACCAGGAAGAGCTGCTCTTTTACCAAATCTCTACCTGTCCCGGCGATAGCGGAGCAGCGGTTCTCTGCGATGTGAATGAACAACAGCGTATTGTTGGCATACATGTGGCCGGTTCCGAGTTTCTCCAGTCCAATTTCGGCGTTCGTATCAATGATGAAGTGTACAGCAACATTCTCAAGTGGATAAGGTGAGCGCACCACCGCATCCGCATTCAACTATTCATTTATCGTTTTTCTTAATCATTTAAAACCTATAATTATGGGACAGGGACCTTCTATTCAACAAATGGCCGAAAAAGAACAGGCCTTTCGCGATTATCTGACGCAGATCAGAGGTGAGTTGGAAAAAGACATGGCAAAGGACACAGAAAACCTGCAGAAGGAAATTGATGGCTATTACAAAAAGGGAGGCTGGGAGTATAAGCCAATGCTTCAGCTGGATAAAGTAGAGGTACAGCAGGTGTCTTCCTGGTCGCTCGACAACATTGTAAAAATGCTGAATGCAGTATCGTCGGCCATATTCGGTAACGATGATCCACCCGAAGGGGTCAAAGTGGAAAAACCTGCAGATCTGACCAAATCCATGCAATACCTCGAAAACCTTTCGCTGATGGTGGTCAGCAAAGCCTTTTCAGCTATACAGGGTATCCTGCAAACCTTTGCCACAGAATCTTCCTATAAAGGACAATCTATCACCAAAGTGGAGGTAGTGGCACCCGGCATTACGGTGTTTATTTCCATACGGTCTGATATCTGGAAGAACAGGGGATTTTTCAACAATGATTCCATAGCTCAGTACCTGTTTATTGTCCGTTCTTTCTTCTCTCTGGAACAGGCCGGGGATATGTCAAAGATTAACGATGTACAGGTATATGAAGAGCTGAAGGAGTCCTTCCGTATTCGAATCTCAGCACTGAGCGAAAAGATCGCTGACCCGAAAACACCGTTTTCGGCCATGGAAGAGCTGGATCAGGAGCTGGGTTTCTATGCGAATAAGCTGAGTGATATCCAGGGCATGATCGAATCGCTGGAAACGAAGAAAAATGCCGAACTCCGTCGCTCACTGCGTCAGGCAACGCAAAAACGACTCAAAGAAGTGGCCCAACCGGCTTAAGCATACGAAACCGGTTATACAGGAAGCCCGGCTTATCAGGCCGGGCTTCTGCATTATATGGGTGGTTGTTTTGTCAGCAAAGAATTTCCTTTTACTGGCAGATGACGGATACAAAATCATAACAGCATTATCTGATCAGCAGGATATTCCCTTTTTTGGTAATGACCCTGCCGGTATAATCTACTCCCTGAACCATATATACAAAGTTTCCGCTGCTCTGCGGTTGTCCGCTTATCATGCCATCCCATCCACGGCCCATGATTGTCGTACTGAATATCAGTTGCCCCCAACGATTGAACACACGGAAATAGTTAAGCCGTGTAATGCCCACGCAAACGGGTATGATTACATCGTTGAGTCCGTCTGCATTGGGTGTAAAGGCATTGGGCATGAATATATCGGCAGCCGTTTTGAAGATTTTTACAGTAATGTTATCGGAGGCTGAACAGCCGGCTGCCGTACTGGCGGTAGCTACATAGGTAATCTGATCGGGGCTGCCGCTGTTGAATGTGGCTACGGGATTGAAAATAGCGCTATTGTTTAAGTAGCTGGCAGGTGTCCAGGAAAACAGATTGGCTTCTGCACTATTGGCACTGGCCTGTAACTGCAGCGGCTGACCAATAACCACGCTGGTGTCGTTGCCGGCAAATACGGAAATTTTAGGAGCAACATGTATGGGTAAACGGGCCGTAAAAGCGTTGGGGCAACCTGCATTGTAAACAGAGAGCAGTAAGGCCATACTGCTGGCAGGAGTGACCGTGCCAGTAATGGTATATGGCTGCACAGGAACGCTACCATTTCCCGAAGCGAGCACAATAGACGGGTTGCTCCAGGTATAGCTGGTGCCGGTAGTTATGCTGGCAGTGAATGCAGCTGATTTTCCATAACAAATCGAGGCCGTGTCGGGTACAAATGCAGCAGCAGCAATAGGAGTCGGGAAATAGTGTATGCTGGCCGTAAGGCTGGTATCGGCAGGGCAGACTCCGCTTTTTACAATCACCCGGTAATGAGTGGTGGTTGTGATAGCACCTGGCTGATAGGATTGTTGCTGCCCAGCTGCGGAAATATTACTCCAGCTGATATTATCTGTTGATGATTGCCAGCTCTGTACATTGCCATTGCTGGCATTTAACTGCAGGGTAGGCCGGGTAGTTTCACCCTGGCAGATATTGGTGCTGGCAGGAGAGAGGCTGCCTCCGGCAGACCGGCTGTTGACTGTAATAACAGCCGCATGGCTGGTGTCGATACTACAGGTATTGCCATTTTGAACCAGTGCTGCATAATGGGTGGTTGTCTGCAGGTTTTGGGCGAGATAGCTATTGCCTGTATTATTCAGGCTGCTCCAGTTAATACCATCTGTTGATGACAGCCAATTGAGAATACTGCCTCTGTAACCCGCAGTAGTAAGCAGTGTACTGTTGTTGCCGGCACAAACAACCTGGTCGCTGTTTACCTGACCTGCAATAGTAGGTAATGTGGTGGTAACGGCCAGCGTATCTTTCAGGTTGGCACAACTATTGGCCTGCTGCACGATGATATTGCCTCCGTTGTTTCCCACTTTTACCCGAATTGTATTGGTATTGGCGCCTGAAACAATGGTCCATCCCGCCGGAACAGTCCAGTTGTAAGTGGCGCCTGCAAGTGCCGGTATGGAATAAGTAAGTTCGCTATTGGTACAGGCGGTGGGACTGCCACCTATTTGGAGACCACCGCAGGTATTGCGCAAAGCCACATAAGCATAGGCGAAATGCGCACCGGGTGTACAGTTATCTGTTTCGAATGTAAGGGTTACCTGCTGTCCGCGATAGGGCGAAAGATCAAAAGTGACTTCTGTCCAGTTTTTTGTCCATACATCCTGCAGCCAGGTGCCTGTATTATTGTTTGTGCCGGAATAGGAAAGAAATAAAACCGGGCTGTTGGTAAAGCCATTAGCCAGGGCAGCGGCCGTATCTAATGTGGCTCCTGTAGATGAGTTGCCGCCATTATTACCGGCATTATTGAGTGTAGGCAGGTAATACTCCGGAGAAGCACAGCTAATGACACCGGCAGCTGTGCGGAGGGTGGCTTTAAATAGTGGTTGCTGATTGGAATTATGTGTACCGTTTTCCAGAACCAGAGCATAGGCATAGGTCATGGTATAAGGCACTGCCGCAGATCCAGCCGGTACATTGATAGTGTAGGTTATGGCTCGTGTAAAACCACCCGGGTTGCGGCTCGTTGAATTGAGATCGTGCGAATTGGTGGTTGATCCCAACTGCACCGAATAACTATATGCATACCCATTGATGACAGGGATGGTGGGAAATCCGCCAAAATGGTCGTTGAAGGAACTGGTAATGACCTGGATGCCGGTATTGGAAAGACTGTATTCGGGTATGACTGTTACGCCATTATTGGGAAGCGGATAATTCAGAACGGCACCCCCAACCAATCCAGTACTGGCCGACCAGTTATATAAATCTCCTGTAGAAAAATTTATATTAACCGGACAGGTTTGATCCTGGCTATGGGCAGATGTAACCAATAGCAGCAAAAGGGGTAACCAAAAGGTAGCTCGTTTATGGGGCATACAGTATAAAAGTAACAGTTCGCCATTGAAACCGCCAGCCGGATCGATGATCTCCGGTTTTGACCCGGTGATTCTTTAGTGTAAACGGTTTCGCTGGCTCAAAATTGCAGCCACAGCAAGGATAACAGTTGGAAGGAAATGTGTTGGTCGAAGCACAATATTCATTTCAAAAGTACAGATTTCAGCGATTTATGCAAGACACCGGTACTCGCTGGCTCAGCAGGCGGCACCTGGCCAAATAGATAGTATAGGCTGATGCAGATAAAGATGAGTAATAGTCAATTCAGCACGATGGTAAACAATTAAGAGCACGAAGCGGCCGGAAGCGTAGTTTTCAGACTGGCACCTGATGTTGTGAAAGCCATTTTTAGTTTTATGAAATGCTTTTATATTATTGGTTATCAATTATTTGCATTTTATTCATTTTTTCGGAATCCTAGGGAAATCAATCTATAATATTTATCTTGTGGACTCGTTTTAGCATAGCCATTTTTGATTTTATGAACCTACCCACCACCCGGAGCATTACACTCCCTGTTACGAAAAATTGCATTGTTATCTTTTCGTCTCTGTTTTTTTCCATTTCTTCCATGGCCCAATCCGGCGAGGAAGAAAGTACCAATATTTTCCTGCAGGAGGTAAAAAGAGAATTTGTGGTAGTCGCAGGAAATAGTGAGCACCCGGTTCTCATTAAGGAAGAATCGAGCCTGACTTATTATTGTAAAGGATATCGTTCAGAAGTGCAGGTGGCAGAGTTTTACAATGATATGGAAACCCTCGATGATGTAGATATACTGGTAGATGGATCGAAAAAACATGGCATCACTCCCAGAAATGAGTTTTATGAGTCTGATGGCATATTTTACTCAGATGCACGGGTCTGTTATTTTAATTTACCGCTCAAAAATCAGGGTTCAGTTTCTAAAGTAAGGTTTAAAAAAACCTACCTGGATCCCAAATATTTTGCAAGCATTCATTTTTTACAACCTCAGCCGGTGACGAAAGCTGAAGTGGTCATCAGGGTACCTTCCTGGATGAAACTTGATATAAAAGAATACAATTTTGAAAAATATGGTATTCAAAAGCAAGTGTCTCAGGAAGGTAATGAAACCGTATACAGGTTTGTGATGAACGATTTACCAGCACTGAAACGGGAACCCTTTTCTCCGGGCTTTACGCATTATTCTCCGCATATACTCATTATGACCCGGTATGCAGAAACACAGCAGGGTCGCCAGAATTATTTTAATACACTGAATGATCAGTATGCGTGGTACCATCAGCTGGTAATGGATGTGAAAAACGATGAGCCGTTTGTAAAAGCAAAGGCGCTGGAGATTACGAAAGGACTTTCTGCAGATGCTGATAAAGTGCGTCATATTTTTCAATGGGTACAGGACAATATCCGCTACATCGCGTTCGAAGACGGTATTGCCGGATTCAGACCCGAGAAGGGCAGCGAAGTGATGCGGAAAAAATATGGCGACTGTAAGGGAATGGCCAATTTGCTGGTAGAAATGCTTCAGTCGATTGGGCTCGATGCCCGGCATTGCTGGATTGGAACCCGTCATTTGGTGTATGACTACAGCACTCCTTCACTTGCTGTCGACAATCATATGATTGCCGTCTGGATGAACAATAAAAAACCAGTATACCTCGACGCAACCGAAAAGTATATCGGGATAGATGAACTGGCCGAACGTATTCAGGGCCGTCAGACACTCATAGAAGACAATACCAATTATATTCTTGACAGAGTGCCTGTAAGGCAACCTCAGCAGAATACTTTGCTCGAAAAACGATCGCTGTCTATCGAAGGCAATAACCTAAAGGGGCATGTGATACAAAGCTGGAAAGGGGAAAACAGGGTAGCGTTGCTGACAGGCATTAATAGCATTAAACAGGAAAATCAGAATCTTATACTGAAAAATTACCTGTCACAGGGAAAGAATAACTTTGAGATCAGCAATCTCCAGGTAAATAATTTGACGGACTATAACAGGGAGATGAGTGTTGAATATGATTTGAACTGGAAAAATGTACTGGCAGAGTTTAATAATGAAGCATACCTCGAGCTGGATAACCGCCGCAAATTTGAGGATCTAAAAATTGATACAGCAAAACGTAAGCTGCCCTACTGGTTTCAGTTTAAAGATCATATTGTTTTTGAAACAACTTTAAAAATTCCGGCCGATAAAAAAGTGACCAGCATTCCTGCTTCTTTAAAGATTGAACGGCCGGGATATCGGTTTTCAGGATCATATACCGTAAACGACACGGCATTGGTTTATCGCTGCGAAATCGTATTACTAAATACAGTGCTTGGTACCGGTGAGTTTCGCCAGTGGAATGAAGATATACTTCAATTAAAAGACTTCTATAATCAGCAAATCGTCTTAACTACCCGCAAATAATTTTATATGAAAAAAATGACACTCCGTTTATCGGTATGTCTCTTACTCTTTGCATCAGCAATACTGACGGTTTCGGCACAGAGTAAAAGCGAAGAGAAATACAGGAAGGAGTCTGAAAAAATCCGCAACGAAGTATGGGCCTGGGACAGACCCGAATTCAAAAGCACAGCTGTACCCGATAAATACAATAATACTTCGCAGGTGATAATAGCACATCATACGGAGTTGGTTGCCGATAGCCGGAGTAAATTGATTTTTTACGGGCTCGGATTTAATTCAGAAAAGGCGCAGACACTTACAGAAATCGTGCGGGAGATGGTGAAAGTAAACGATAAGTCTGCTGTGGAGGAATTTTCTGAATTAAGTTTTACCCGTTTTGAAGTCAAAAGTGGTTTTTTGCGCAATAATCGCTCTACCACTTTTGTAGGTGTGAGAATTATAAAACCCGATCAGTCTGTAAAAGAAGTGAATGCCGACGATATGGTGCTGACACTGGATGGAGACAAAGAGAAAAAGGCAAAACTGGCCATTCCTGATTTGCAGCCCGGGGATGTAATTGATTATTTTATTGCTACAGAGCAGAAAATGAGTGATGATTATGCGCCTAAACAGTACAACATATTGTTGTTTGATGATGCTCCGGTGCTGCACTATTCATTTCATGGGCAGCTGGGAAAGAAGTATGCAATTGATTATAGAAGCTATAATGGGGCCCCGGATCTGACCGTGACGAAAAACAGAGATAAAGAAGTGATTATTGATGTGGAAAAGAAAGATATGCCGGCTTATGAGTCTTCGCTATGGATATCGGCCCAGCGGCAGCTTCCTCTTATAAGGATGAATATTTCTCTGGGCTACCGCGGTATCATAGCAGACAGATATCTAGGCGCAGCTAAACCCGGCGAAGTAAATAAGGATATTGATACGGATGAAATTGTAAAGGATCTGGCAAAAATCTACTCCCAACAGTTTTATTTTAATTACTCATCGGCTATTAGCCGTAAAGAATATGACGAGATTGTAGGTGATGCGCAGAAAAAGGGAAAATCGATCGGGCTCGATATAAAGGCTATGCCCGATGATGAAAAGGCTGCTTATTTATATTACTATACCCGTTTCTCAAAGTTGCTGTCGTTAAAGCTGGATAATGTACAACGGTCTATCAATGCGGGCAACTATACCTATAATGGATTGGCTGTTCTTCTTAACTGCATCATGAAGTCTGGCGATATTGATGCAGGCATTCTGGTAGCCAGTCCGCGTACAGGTTTTCGGATGAGTGAAGTACTGGATGCCGATGATCTCGTAAGTACTGCTTATCTGGAAGGAAGTAAAAAGATCATTCATGTGGAATCAATCTACGATCATCCATTTACTATACCGCAAAGTATGGATGGAGAGAAAGATACCCGTACAATTGAATTGAAAAAGAAAGGGCTGGTGATGTCCCCATCGGGTACAACTAAACTGGCATCCGCCGGGCCTGGATTTGCCCTGCCTTTAGCTAAAGCGCCGCAGAACATACATCTGGAGGAGTTGAAAATAACTCTGAACCCGGGCGAAACTAAACTAGCTGTGCAAAGAACAGCCACATTAACCGGTTATTATAAAAGTAGCTGGCAAAGGAAATTGATTTTATATGAGGATTACTACGAGTATGAACGTAAGCTGGTAGGAGAGAAAGAGACCATGCTGGAGGCCCTTGCAGGCAGCAGGAAAACCAGTTCCATGGTAGAAGATGTAAAAAGCGCTTTAGCTGATGCGCGTAAGAAACACAAAGACGAGTGTATTGATGAGGCTAAATCCTGGTTTGAACAGGAAGTCACTGATCTGAAAGATTTTAAGATCGAAAAAATGGGGGTAAGGCATACGGATCCCGATTTTGTTTTCAGCGAGACTTTTGCGCTGGACGGGCTTGTTAAAAAAGCCGGCAATAATATCATTTTTGAAATAGGTAAGATTCAGGGGCAGCCTCTTGCTATAAAAGATAATCAACGCAAAAGAGCGCAGGATGTATATATGCCGTATGCACGCAGCATCGGCTATGACCTCCGCATCCAGATTCCGGAGGGTTATTCCGTAGAAGGCTTAGATGCATTGAAGAAATCTGTCGAAAATGAAACCGGTTATTTCAAAACGGAAGCACGTGTTGACGGACAGGTAATAACCGTTACTGTTAAGAAGGGATATTTTCACAATTTTGAGCCTGCGTCAAACTGGGATAAAATGCTGGCTTTTATGGATGCCTCCAACGAATGGGAAAGTGCAAAGCTGTTGTTTAAGAAAAATTAAATGTGACCATCCGTTTTCCTGATACCGGCAGTATTAATCAGTAAGGTCTTTTGCCACTTTTTATCAACCTAACCTGTCTTATGATGAAGAGCATATTCTCAGGATTCTTTTTGTTAAACCTTCTTGCATTTTTGCCAGCCATAGTTTTGGCCCAGGGAAATGTAGATCTGGCATATAAACAGGAATCTGCAAAAATCCGGGCAGAGGTTTGGTCCTGGGACCGGCCTGAGTTTAAGAATATTTCCGTTCCAGAAAAATACAGCAATGCTTCTCAGGTAATAATTGCGCATCATACAGAACTTATAGCAGACAGCCGGGGCAGGGCCTCTTTTATCGGGCTCACATTAAGCTCCAAAAGTTCTTTGACGATCATGGAAATTGTAAGGGAAGTGGTCAGGGTAAATGATAAGTCTGCTGTGGATGAATATTCCGAAATGAGTTTTACCAGTTTTGAAGAGAAAAGTGGTTTTTCCAGCAAAACCCGCTCCACAACATATGTGGGTGTTCGTATCATAAAACCTGATAAGTCGGTAAAAGAAGTAAGCACCGATGAAATGATTCTTACGCTCGATGAGTCCCGTGAAAAGCAGGTAAAGCTGGCTATTTCAGATCTGCAGCCCGGAGATGTCATTGATTATTTTATAGCCACAGAGCATAAAATGAAAGATGATTACGATGCAAAGGTATATAATCTGGTACTGGCTGATGAATCACCGGTTTTGCACTACTCTTTTCACGGACAACTGGGGCAGAATTATTCGATTGATTACCGCACTTATAATGGGGCGCCCGATCTGGTAATGAGTACGAATGGCGACAAGGAACTTATCATTGATTTTGAGAAGAAGGATATGCCTCCCAGCGATTTGTCTTTATGGGTAGCGCCGGCACGGCAGTTTCCTTTAATACGGCTCAGTATTTCACTGGGTATTCGTCAACTGTCTGGATATACCAGGCGGTCAAGGATCAACCAGCCCGGCGAAGTAAATAAGAACCCTGATGTGAATTCGGTCGTACAAAATCTGGCATATGATCTGGCAGAGGCTTCTTATGCAATGGTTATGGGTAAAGAAGGCCGCAAAGAGATTGAGGAAGTTCTGAATACGGCCAGGAAGAAAGCAAAAGCCGCGGGCCTGGATTATGAGTCTATGTCTGATGAGGAAAAAGCAGCCTTTCTGTTTTATATTGCCCGCTTCAAAAAAGTTCTTTCTTTCCGGATAAATGATATTAAACGCTCCGTTAATATAGGTAATTATATGTTCAGTGGTTATGCGGTCTATTTCAACAGCCTATTTCGCATGGCCGATATGGGTACTGGCATCCTGTTATCCACACCAAGAATGGGGTACCGTATCAACGAGGTGTTGCATGTAGATGATCTGGAATCCGCAGTTTACCTTAACCAGACCAAAAAGATCATTCATTTCGAAAATGCATTCGATTTTCCTTTCAGTATCCCATCAGCTTTTGATGGAGTTAGCGAAACCCGTTCGGTAGCGTTGAAAATTCAAAGTGATGCAGATCTGTCAAAAAATTATTATAGGAGTGCCTATGCCGGCCCGGGTTTTGCTTTACCCGCTTCCAATGCTGCAACCAACACGCATCTTGAAGAACTGGCTATTTCACTTAATCCCGGTGATACCAGGATCGCTGTAAAGCGTAAGGCGACGATTGCAGGTTTGTTTCGGGCCGATTTTCAGCGACAACTGATCTTGTACGAAGATTACTATGAACAGGAGCGTAAATTGCTGGGAGAAGAGCGCGGTCTCCTGGAGATGCTTGCCGAAGATAAAAAGGGTCGTGGATATGTAATAGAAGTCAAAAATGCATTTGAAGAGGCACGCAGAAAGCAAAAAGAGAATGCGATCAGGGAAGCTAAGGACTGGTTTGAACAGGAAGTGACAGATCTGACTGATTTCAAGGTTGAAAAAATGGGAGTAAGACACACTGATCCAAATTTTGTATTCAGTGAAAAGTTTGCATTGGATGGTCTGATTAAAAGGGCTGGCAACAACATTATTCTGGAAATCGGAAAAATTCAGGGTCGGCCACTTTCCATTAAAGAGCATCAGCGTAAAAGGAATGTAGATGTTTATATGCCATTTCCACGAGCCATTGGTTATGATATACGTATCCGCATTCCGGATGGCTATACCGTAGCAGGGGTGGAAAGTCTGAATAAATCGGTACAAAATGAAACAGGTTACTTCAAAACGGAAGCACGTGTTGACGGACAGGTAATAACCGTTACTATTAAGAAAGGGTATTTTCACAATTTTGAACCTGCGTCAAACTGGGATAAAATGCTGGCTTTTATGGATGCCTCCAACGAATGGGAAAGTGCAAAGCTATTGTTTAAGAAAAATTAACGGCCTGTATCTGCCAGATTGAAGCTATTGTTATAGCAATACCAACCAGGCTATTAAAAAACGAGTTTTGCATATGAGGTGTTTATTTTTTTTTTATTTCCGCTTCTTTGCTGCCTGAACGGTCCGGACAGGAACGGGCAGATATGGCAATCTGCGGATTGTAAAAATCAATATCAGCTCGACATCTATAAGAACAAATCAGCAGCCGATACAATTCGGCTAAAGGGAAGATATTATATCGATGAAAAGAATTATCTGGAGATCGAAGGAACAGGCAGTGGTATCCAGGCTTCAGATTCTTCCTTTAGGTTTCTGGTACTTTACAGCCGTATCAGGCAGCATTTTGCTGAGCCCGAGAAAATGAAAGGACGTGATATGGAAGCTTTTTACCAGGTGGCGTTGCCATATAATTTTCATTGCATCCGTATGAACGATTCGACAATGCGGGTAACGATGACTTCAAAAGCGGGCCTGAGTACCTTCGAAGAATGTGTTTATAAACAACAGGGCTCCAAAAAATAATACTAAAGGGACCGCTAATTCAAGGAGACCCTGACCTGCAATTGATCGGCTTCCGGGTTTTATCGACCGTACAGGACCTGATTCTGAAATGGTTGCTACCATCTGTTAAATATCTATCACCCTTTTCAAATTTTATCTTCTGTCATTAATTATAAATTTAGTTTTTGCTAATCCTCCTAATCGTGGTGATCACGCATTGATAAGGTATTAGGAATCCCGGTTGTGCGCAACCATCGCTGAAATTGGAAGCGTTTCCGGAGTGGAGGCATCCACTTTTACCAGCACTTCTTTAGGACCAGGTACCGTTTTTGCCAGCTCTGTGAACTGTAAGATTTTCGTGAGGTGCGTTTGCAGGTTCCCGGGCTTTCTTATTTTTTGAGCAGGGGTTTCATTTTATATTTTGTCCGTAACCGGTTCAGGGGCTCCACATTGAATTTTTCTCTTTCTTCGTCCGATGAAAGGCTTGTATCAACCGGCGCTAATAGCATTTCTCCTGTCGCCTCATCAAAGACAAACTGAGTGCCGAATTTCTGATACCCGAAGGAATACAATAAATACCGGTCCAGATTTAAAGCTATAACCCGTGGTATATTTTCCTTCCGGATTGTTGCTGTATCGTTTTGCAGAGTGAGCTGCTCCAAAGCAGCGGAAGAAAGTTCATAAGCTAATAAAAAGTTTTCAGGGCTTAGACTTGTTATTTCTCCTTCACAGTATTTTGCCGCAGTATGCTGTAATATCCAGGCTGCCCTAACTTTATCTTTCGGGGTCAATAGTTTATTTTCTGCCAGTAGTCGAAATATTTGCTCCCGGTGTTTTTTATCATACGCTTCTAAATTCACTGTATCGGTTTTGGCATCCAGCTCCCTTATTTCAATATCTTTTTGGTAGAGTGTTTTGACCAGTGGGTTATCTTTCTTCTCGTCCATGTTTGTTTTTTTTGCTGTGCAACTTATCACAATAACCATGATAAGCAGTAAGGTTGATTTGGTCATCGTGTTTGATTTAACCGGTAAGATGTTTCAATCCTGCCCGCTTTGGGTTGACTTAAGTTAAGAAAGCTGATCCTGTATTTATTTCACGACCTCCATTACCTGTTCCTGCAATCTTTTTGCGGATGCGGCTCAGAGATTCGGATTTGATGCCGGAAAGCTGGCCAGCTGATATTGGGGAATTCTTTGCAACTGTTCCGGTCTTTTTTTCAGCAATTCGGGATAACGTTGTTCGGGTGTCGATGTCCGGAAAGTATTGAATGAAGCCTGGTTTTTTGCGAGTAATTGTTCGGACACGGTCCTGCACAATTTTTCAAGACGGGGAAACTTTTCGAAAATTAGTTTTTCGATGGATGGATTGGAAACAAGGAAGATCGTACTTTCCACGCAGACCAGGTTATTTGGAGCGGGTTTATCCATCGTTTTCCTGTTCATCGGCACACATTCAAATTCAGTATAAAAGGCTGTTGTCTTTTCCTCTCCGTCAACGATATAGTTTTTCCGGATACAACCGCTGATCATAAAATAGGTTTCCGTTGCCATCTGTCCTTCGGGAAACAGCACAGCTCCTTTCTTATAGCTCCTGAACAAGGCCATGTCTGAGATAGCCTCTTTTTCTTCATTCTTCAGGGTATGTATTGTTCTATGAATTCGAATAGTTTTTTTCCATTTATGTCCATTTTCGATTTGAACACTAAGGTTTGCAGTTAAGATGCAGTAGGGATAAATGCAGCGGAAAATAGAACGTTAAATCTGTGCTTTCCTGCTGCGGGAATTTCTATTCGAGCCTGAATGTAACGGGCAGCACTAAATTAAATGAGGTTACTTCCCCTTCCAATTTCCGCGGTATCCATGCCGGCATCAGTTTAACGACCCTGATCGCTTCTGCATCCAGTTGTGGTGATACGCCTTTATAAATGTCAACTGCTGTTACTGAACCATCCTTGCTCACAGTGAAAAGGACATACACCGTTCCCGCAATACCTTCCAATTTTGCTATGGCAGGATATTTTAGATTTCGAGTAATGAATTTTCGTAAGGAATCCTGTCCGCCCGGGAATGTGGGTTGCTGTTCGTATTCAAAGTAAACAGTGTCTTTCCCTTCCCGGGTATAACATTGCCCCGTAACCAGGGTATCATTCCGGTAGAGATCCCTGCGCCGTATTTTACCATCGGGCCAGTATGTAAGAAACAGGCCTTCCATTTTATTGTTTACATAGCTGATCTCTTTTGCGAGGCCTCCGGAAAGATGGTATTCCCTGCTGGTACCCTCCCTGACCAGCTTTTTAAAATTGGAAAAATAATTTTCACTCAGCAACTGGCCATTCATGGCTTGTTTGGTCATTCTTACCCGGTTGCTGTCTTCCGGACTGTAATGCCTGACTGTATAAAATGCCGCAGAATCTTTGTGGACTGTTTTCCTGCTTGCACTATTGAAATATGCCGTGTCTGGGCTTTTGATTTGCTGGCTTTGTGCACTACAATAAATAATGCAAAGTCCGAGTAAAAAGGTGAACTTCATCTCAAATTAATTACTAAAATCTAACTTTATTTTATACTGGCAGAAACCTGCCCCGAAGACCTGCGCCAGTTTCAGGCCCGCTGGTTTTTTGACTGATTCAGAACGTTTCTTTATTTTCCGGTGATTCATGCCCCAATAATCAGTATTTAATTTCGCTGTCGTAAGGCCGGATGCCATCAGGGTTCCTTGTTCTGTCAAAACATGACTACTGCAGAACGGGTAAAACTGCCGGCATTATCTGCGGTTGCAGTGGTGGTTGAAATTATTGCCCCCTCTTTTTTTATCACTAATATAACCTGCTGGCCAGTTGTTCCGCCGTTGCCCGATATAGCAAAGGCCGCTGCAGTCACGCTGCTGTTATAGGTTATTTCCTTTGTCCAGGGAAGTGTTGCTACGGTTTCATTGGCGGTGCCGCCAGTGGCGGTTGTGTAAGATGCAAATTTTACTCCTGTATAGTTACCGGTGAGTTCATAGGTGACGACTCTTGAATTGTTGTTATTGTCTTTATCCTTACTGCAGGAAAAAAATAATAAAAGTATGAGGAGGAAGCCGGTGCATTTCGAGAATGATTTTTTCATATTTTTCTTTTTTTGGTGAATTTCAGTTTTCCTATTTGCCGGTACCACCTATTTTATACCATTTATAAAAGGGAATTCAAATTCCGGAAAGGAAGGCTTACCATTTATTAAACATTAACCAATATCCAGTGCCGGCAGGACCCCGTTCATGGTTACGTTCTCTGTATAACAACAGGGAATTGGCAATCCTGGCTCTGGATCGGGCACGTATTTCATTGTATTGGCTGTTTAGTTTACCGGTTTCTGCCTGCTTCCTGCGAATAGCTCCTGGTATTTTGTCAGGTACGGTGTTTGCAACTATTTTTAGCCTCCGTAATTTTCTTTCAATTTTCTCATCAATAGTCGCACCGCCTGTTGGGTGTCTGTATTGTATGAGTTAGTAAAAATAATATAGCCCAGGCCCCGCAGCCGGTCGATATGCACAATAGTGAAGTATGTAAATGCGCCGGTTCCGGAATGCACAGAAAGTTCATTCCCGTTTTCATAAATATTGAACCAACCTAAGGAATAATTTTTTATTCCAGTGTGGATGAATTTATAGGTTTCTGCTTTCAAATAATTGTCCTGACCTTTCAATCCTTTTAAGTTAAGCCGGATGAATTTGATGTAGTCCTTTAGTTTGATGTTCAGGTCGCCTGCCGGTTCCGTATAATC
>JAGODE010000066.1 GCA_017998385.1 Chitinophagaceae bacterium
ACTTTATGCCCCAGCTGGTTGGTCAGTTCAATAGAGGGCAGCTTATGCCAGACAGTATCGGTGTATTTCTTCCCATCCCGGATGGTAGTGGTAGTGCTGTCTGGCAAATAATGGCGGGGCATCAGGATGGTATCATCGCTTACCTTTTTTACAATGAGGTAAGAGATAAGCGGCACCAGTGCGGCCAGTAGTATAGCATAGAGGGCTGTCTTATTCACTTCATTTCAGTTTTCGGGGCTCACATTCCCTTAAATAAAACCACCGGTCCTTTTGTTTGTTCAGCACAAAAAAGACCGGTGGTACAATAATTTTCAAAACACTTTATTGCTTGCCGGGTTGCGGCTCGGCCACCGGCGCCTTTTCTGCTCCATGATGCGGTTTCGGTGTGGTTGTTTCCTGGAAGTGTTTATCGTAAGTATTACGCAGGTTTTTGTAGGAGTTACCATCTACAATAAACGCAATGATAAACCAGATAAACAGCAGCAGGGGCACTACGATCGTCATGATCATATTGCGGATCTCATCGCCCAGGTGCATGAACACGGCCACGATATAATATGCTTTGGCCAGTGTCAGAATACATACCAGTCCCTTGAAAGCCAGTACCAGGAATGTACTGGGGTCAGGGCCTTTGTGAATATTATAGATAATAAGACCAATTGCCAGCTCAATAATGGTAATAATGCTGAGCAGGATGGTGGTTTTTTTCACCTTCTTTTTAAAGGTGGCATCATCCGTATGGTGCTCGAATGTAATTTCTGATGATATTGTTTGATGTTCCATTTCTTACAAATTCGTTTTATAAATAACTGAAATCAGATTAGATCAGGTAGAAGCAAAGGAATACAAATACCCATACCAGGTCTACAAAGTGCCAGTAAAGACCGGCCTTTTCGATCATCAGGTAATGACCACGTTGCTGAAACACATTCTTCTGGGCCATAATCAGCATTACGATATTGATGATCACACCAGAGAATACGTGGAAGCCGTGGAAGCCAGTGATGCCGTAGAAGTAACCGCCAAAGGCAACGGGGCCTTTTTCGCGTATATGCATCTCAGCAATATTCAGCATACCGATCAATTCTTCTTTACTCTTACCCATCAGGTCGGCATGACTCATGTTGGCATGATGCTCATGTACCAGGGTAGCGAGTGTATGCTGCGATGAATTATTAAGTGCTTCTGTAAGTGCGGCGCCGTCTACCAGCTGACCCCAGGGGTTATGTGTGGTAGTTTGACCAATGAACTCGATTTTACCATCAATCAGGGTAGGGTGAACACCGGTGATCAGGTGATGCCATTCCCATGCCTGGCAGGAAAGAAACGCTATACCGCCTACAATTGTCCAGGCCAGCCATTTGATCACACCCTGTTTGTCTCCCTTATGACCTGCATGCACAGCGAGTACCATTGTAACCGAGCTGATGATCAGGATAAAGGTCATTACGCTCACAAACGCCAGCGGCAGATTGGCATGACCAGCGCCGGGAAATGCATTGAACACCACGTTAGGATCGGGCCAGAAGTTCTGGCTGAAACGGATAGTGCCATAAGAAATCAGGAAAGCGCCGAAAGTGAAGGCATCACTCATCAGAAAGTACCACATCATCAGTTTGCCATACTCCATATTGAAGGGGCTTTTCCCTCCACTCCACCATTTCGTTTGTTGCGCTGTAGCTGTTGTCGCCATGTTGCTTTTTTTATTCGCGAAATCGTTTATTTCTATCTGTTTATTTCATCCGGCCATGGCCGGCTTATTATCCGATTACCAGGAAAAATACAAACAGGTATACCCAAAGCAAATCCACAAAATGCCAGTAAGTGGCTGCTACTTCTACGGGTACTGAGCTGTAATTTTTTGTTTTCCCAAAGAACGCTTTAATAAACATTACCAGTAATGCTATCACTCCTCCCACTACATGCAGTCCATGCAAACCAAAGATCACGTACAAAAACTGGCCGGCACCGGTACTACCGGTAAAATAGATCCGTTTTACTTCCCACAGTTCTCTGAAGCCCAACCACTGCATGATCACAAATGCCACACCCAGCGTAAAAGTGACCGCAATAAGTGTTCTGTAGTTGATCATCTTCCGCTCTTTAAATGCTTTAAGAGCCAGTTGAATGGTAAGGCTACTGGCCAGCATTACTGCGGTGGACACCCAGAAAATACGTGGCATAGCCACTTCACGCCAGCCCACCATGTTGCTCTTGATAATAAAAGCACTGGTAAGACCTGCAAACATCATCAGGATACTCCCGATAGCCACCCAAAGAGTAAACTTATGGGGGTGTATCTTTTTTCGTTGTGGCGTTGTCACGATTTCCATCTCACATTTATTGTTATCAATTTTTACTCAATAAGAGCGCCAGCAAAACAACTGGCAGATACAGGTAGCTTCCAAACATCACCTTACGCGCTGCGCTTACTTCCATTGTCTGGTACAGCCTTACACTTCGTCCGAGCATAAACAGGTTGGCCAGTACTACCAGTGCCAGACTGATCTGGCCAGACAGATCGCTGTACGAGCACATTCCTGTGAAATAAGGCACCATAGTAACCGGCAGCAGCAGCAAGGAATAGATCACCGTCTGCAGTGCTGTAAACTTTGTTGGTCCCTTATCGGCCGGCAGCAGTTTAAATCCAACACGCGAATAATCGCTGTGTGCAATCCAGGCGATAGCCCAGAAATGCGGAAACTGCCACAGAAACTGAATCGCAAACAGTACCCAGCCACCCAGTGATAATCTGTCATCGCCCGCAGCCCAGCCTATCAGGCAGGGAAGTGCTCCGGGTACAGCGCCCATCAATACCGCCATGGAACTTACTTTTTTCATGGGCGTATAGACAAACGCGTACAAAAACAGACTAAAAGCGGCCACCAATGCAGACAGCCAGTTGAAGAAATACCCCAGCATACATACACCGATAAGTCCGGTGATAATAGCAAAGGCCCATCCTTCGGTTTCTGACATACGGCCCGAGGCAATGGGTCGGCTACCGGTACGCTTCATCTGTGCGTCGGTATTTTTCTCCACTACCTGGTTTATGGCATTGGCACTGCCTGTAACCAACATCCCAGCTACAAAGAGCAAACCTATCATCCTCCATTCATACTCCACTACCCGGGGCGCCAGCAGGTAACTCACTACGCTGCTAAACACCACCATTATACTTAACGAAAGCTTGATTAGCTGTAAATAATCTTTGATCTTCTGCATCTCACACTTTCGTTGGTTTCGTATTTAACTCACTTTTCTCTTACTCACAATGATACTCCTCCCCGGAGGAGTATCTGATTAATGGGCGCTTTCGTTGTTGCCAATTGGCTCCGTCTGCGGAATAAAGTCGCGACCATCTTTAGCATAGTCATAAGCCCAGCGGTGTACTTCAGGAATCTCACCTTCCCAGTTACCATGACCGGGGTTGATGGGAGTAGTCCACTCAAGGGTAGTAGCACCCCATGGATTAGTACTTGTTACTTTACGGCCTTTGAATATGGAATAGAAGAAATTGAATACAAACATGAGCTGTACGGCAAATACCACCACTGATACAACCGTGATCATCTTATCCAGGTCACCAAACTGGTTGAAAGAATGCCAGCCTGATTTGTCGAGATAGCGGCGGGGTATACCTGCCAGACCCTGATAGTGCATGGGCCAGAAGATCAGGTAAGCACCTATCAGCGTAACCCAGAAATGGAGGTAGGCCAGTGTGGTATTGAGATAACGGCCAAACATTTTGGGGAACCAGTGGTAGATACCGGCAAACATACCAAACATAGATGCCACACCCATTACAATGTGGAAGTGGGCTACTACAAACATGGTATCATGCAGATGGATATCGATCGTTGAGTTGCCCAGGAAGATACCGGTCAGACCACCAGAGATAAACAGGCTCACGAAACCGATAGCGAAGAGCATACCGGGTGTAAAGCGGATATTACCGCGCCACAACGTTGTAAGCCAGTTAAACACCTTAATAGCTGACGGCACCGCAATGAGCAGGGTCAACAGTACGAATACTGATCCCAGGAAGGGGTTAAGCCCCGTTACAAACATGTGGTGAGCCCATACCAGGAACGCCAGGATGGCGATGGCAAACAGTGAGCCCAGCATCGCCATATAACCGAAGATGGGTTTGCGGCTGTTCACAGACATGATCTCTGATACCATACCCATGGCAGGCAGCAGGATGATGTATACTTCAGGGTGACCCAGGAACCAGAACAAGTGCTGGTACAGGATGGCGCTACCGCCTTCATTAGGCAGAATTTCACCATTCACCACGATATCGCTCAGGAAGAAGCTGGTACCCAGGTTGCGGTCAAACAGCAGTAACACGGCACCAGACAGCAGTACAGGGAAAGAAAGAACGCCGAGTACAGCAGTAAAGAACAGCGCCCAGATGGTAAGCGGCAGACGTGTCATGCTCATACCCTTGGTACGCATATTCAGGATAGTAGAAATATAGTTCAGACCGCCCAGCAGCGACGATACAATAAACAATGCCATACTGATAAGCCATAGATCAGCGCCAATCTTTGAACCATCATTGGCCTGGCCCAGCGCACTCAGTGGAGGATACATGGTCCAGCCGCCACTGGCAGGCCCTGTTTGTACAAACATGGAAGCCAGCATCACCACACTTGCCAGGAAGAAGAACCAGTATGAAAGCATGTTGATGAAGGGAGAAGCCATATCACGCGCACCAATTTGGAGCGGAATAAGGAAGTTGGCGAAAGTACCACTCAGACCGGCTGTGAGTACAAAAAACACAAGTACGGTACCGTGCATGGTAACCAGAGCGTAATAAAACTCTGGTTTGATGATACCACCTTCGGCCCAGTGACCAAAGAATGTTTCCAGGATCGGAAAGGTCTGACCAGGGTACCCCAGTTGCAGACGGAAGAGTACTGAAAACAAACCACCAATAATGGCCCATACGATACCAGTGATCAGAAACTGCTTTCCGATCGTCTTATGGTCCATGCTGAATACATACTTGGAGACAAAGGACTGATGATGGTGACCATGTCCGTTATGCTCGTCGTGATGAACACCATGTCCGGTGGCAGCTTCTACGTGTGCATGCATTGCTTCGCTCATAACTCTTTTATGTTTTATGACAACCGGTGTTGTCTTTTATTATATTAATTAGTGCGATCCTCCCGTAGTCATCGCCGGAGCCAGTTGTGCAACCGGTTTTAATGTATCGGCAACTGGTTTGGCAGATGGATCTTTTTCGGGAAATGCCCGTACATATTGTGGTTTCTGAGAAGCCATCCAGGCATCAAATTCTTCCTGGGTTTCTACTACTATTGTACCACGCATACTGTAATGCCCTTTACCGCACATCTGGTCGCAGGAAATCTCATACACAAATTCGGGGTCACCGGTTTCAATACGTTTTTCCTTGGTAGTTTTTGTTGGCGTAAACCACATGGTGGTAGGAGTACCGGGCACGGCATCCATCTTCATACGGAAGTGCGGCAGACCCACGTCATGAATTACGTCTTTGGCGCCAATTACCAGTTTTACAGGTTTATTTACTACGAGGTGCAGTTCGCCGGTAGCATATACATCATCATGGTTATTGGGATCATCCCATATCTGACCGAGCGGATTACTTTTCGCGTCATTGATTTCTTTGAAATATTTTTTTCCAAGTACGCCATCTTTACCGGGGTAACGGAATTCCCATTTAAACTGGCTGCCGGTTACTTCCACTACCATTGAGTTGGAGGGAGCATCGCCGGTAATACGGAACCAGTAAAAGATACCAAAGCCTACCAGGATAGTAAGTGTAATAGCAGGGATTACCGTCCAGATCAGCTCCAGCTTATTGTTGTGGGGGAAATAATACGCTTTACGTTTGTCTGACTCCTGGTATTTGTAGGCAAACAGGAACAGCGCGATCTGTGTCAGGAAAAATACAAAGCCGGTAAGGGCCAGGGTGATGTATAACATCCGGTCGATGTAAACACCATGGTCGGAGTCTGCTGCACCCAGTATCTTGCCTTTCAGCTTTTCATTGCAGTAGAACACACCGATCAGGCCTACAATCAGAAAGACCAGCATCAGAAAGCCGTTGATCTTATTTGATTGCTTACGGGATCTTTCTTCGCCACGCAGGACAGCCACATACTCACTTGCCTTGGCAATCTGAAATGTCACCAGAAAGCCAAGTGTCAGTATCGCAATGATGAAAAACGTTTGCATATAATATAGTCTATTAAAAAATCCAGATTTAAGTAAAGAGTTATAAGTAGTAAGTTCTATGTCCTTATAACTGTATGCTCTTTAACATCAAATTAAAAACTCGTTCAATCAACTCTCCTTTATCTCCTTCTACCGTTCACCTTTCACCTCTTTTAGGTATGGTGGATGATACCTTCTTTGATCAGCGGATGGTTTTTAGCCAGCAGCGGCGATTTTGCCAGTGCCCGGCCTGTTACAAACATGATCAACCCTACAAAACCGAGTGCCACACCAAAGTCATATACAATCATAGGTACGTGGTCAGGTGATACTGCAGGAAATACCATTTGATACAGGTCGAGCCAGTGACCAAACAGAATCAGCAGGGCCATGAATGTGATCGTACCATAGTTACGTTTTGCATCGCGGCTCATCAGGATCAGCAGCGGAGCCAGGAAGTTGATGATAAACATCAACCAGAAGATGCCGCTGTAAATCCCTTCTGCACGGGGTTTGAAATATACGGTCTCTTCCGGAATATTGGCATACCAGATCAGCATGAACTGGCTAAACCAGAGATATGTCCAGAAAATAGAGAATGCGAACATGAATTTGCCCAGATCATGCAGGTGCTCATTATTGGTAAGCTCCAGGTAACCGGTATTCTTGAGATAAACAACAAACAGGGCAATAAGTGCCACACCGGCTACAAATGTGCTGGCAAAAGTATACCAGCTGTACATGGTGCTGTACCAGTGTGCATCAATGCTCATCAGCCACAACCAGGGGATAGAAGACATTACTGTAAGGGCAAATACAACGATGTATAATGCAGCCCAGATTGTATTCTTCCAGAGATATTTGCGTTTGCCTTCGAGGCTGGCGATCGGGTTTTCATCCAGGCTACGGGAAAGCTGACGCATTTTCCAGCCCAGTACTGACCACAAGACCACCGTAAGAACGGTTACAACGGCAAAGAAAGTTGTGTTAAGGAATCCTTTTTTATGATACAGTGTAGCGTCGTGCTCCACATGCTCTTTGCTGGTCCAGTGGTAAATGGTATGATTGTCGCCAAAAGCAATAGCGAGCAGAATAGCTGCGCAGATTACGCCAACCACGGGGATACAAACCGAAATAGCTTCAGGTACACGGCGGAATGTCATCTGCCAGCCACCCCAGGCCAGGGTTGTAGCACAAATAAAGAACATACTGGCATTGACCACCAGCAGGAAGTACACACTGTTTTGCAACAGGCTGGCCCAGAAGCGGGCTTCATTGTGATGAACCTCTTCTGGCGTACCACCCTTGCCATGCGTGGTAATGTACAAGCCCACAATAGCCAGGATACCCACCAGCATCAGCGCGATGGAAATCGTGTTATATCGCTTGGGAACAGTGAAATTGAGCTTTAGTGACATCAGCATTCTTTTATTTCTTCAAAAATTTTATTTGGCTTTGGCTACTGCAGAAACAGTTGTTTTAGCGGCTGCAGTATCTGGCGCCGCTACCGCACCGGCAGGAAACTGCTTGGAGCGTATGTATGTGATCACTTCCCAGCGCTGGCGTGTGCTCAGCTGCGAAGCATAGCTACCCATAGCACGGATACCGTAGGTAATTGAGTGAAACATGGTGCCTTCTGCCATTGCCTTCATATCATCACCCATCAGATTTTTGGGCATGGCGCTGAAAGGACCTTTACCATCGTTATACAGCGGACCGTTACCATCGAGCTTGGCACCATGGCAGATACCACAGTTGATCAGGTAGAGTCGCTCAGCCTCTTTCAGATTTACTGAAGCGGCATCAACCGGATTCTTTACATTTTTAGACAGCGCATAACCCAGTGAATCGTTTTTATACGGATAAGCGGGCATATCGCCGCGGGCTACTGTACCGGCTACAGGCTTACCGTCGAAATACACTTCGCCGCCTTCCACACCAGAATGCTTGAGGCGCTCACTTGCATCTGTATAGGTTTCATAGGCTACACTGTAGGCCATATCCGGCATATAGGCACGACCGGGCTGGCTGTTGCCACCGCATCCCACCAGTGTGGCGATGATTCCTGTAATTCCTGCTATTATGAATATCTTCTTCATTCTCCTGAATTATAATAAGATTATTAAGCTGCTGCTTCCGTCTTTTTACCATATTTAACCGTATCCTGATCATAGCGTCCCAGCCACCAGCCAGTTTCACGATGCTCAACTGACACCTCTTTGGCTCCAACACTATTCAGAAATGCAATTACTTCGGCTTCGTTGGTTTTATCTGTACACTCCAGTGCCATTACAAACGTATCATCGGTAGAGCGGGGGTTAAAATGGTCCTTTTTTACAAAGGGAGCGAGCTGACAAAGCCAGCAAAAAGTAAGCACCATACCCACTGCTGCAAAAAGAACCGTAAGCTCAAACGTGATGGGAATCCATGCGGGCAGCGAGAAAAATGGCTTACCGCCAAAGTTGATCTGCCAGTCAATTGTAAGTGCCCAGGTAATAAAACTCACAGCTGTGGTTGTACCGGTGATACCATAGATGAAACCCGCTGTGTGGAGACTCGTATCGCGCAGTCCCATTACCTTATCCAGTCCGTGAATCGGAAAAGGGGTATACACATCGTGGATCTTGTAACCGGCTCGGCGAACTTTCTTCACCGCAGGAAACAAAACTGCTTCATCATAGAAGTTTCCAACCACAAATTTTTTTACAGACATATTAATTAATTCAAAGGTTCTTGTTCAGTTTTAAGTTCTGAGTAATAAGTTTTACGTTATTACTTGCTTCTTAATGGTGGTCGCCACCGTGTTTTTCGCCAAACGCCTCTGTGGTTTCACTTTCCTCTTCTGTCATGTGATCCTTATAGCTTTCACCGTTTTTCTTCAGGATATGCTTGATTTCGGCAAGCGCGATAACCGGGAAGAATTTAGAGAACAGGAAATAACAGGTAAAGAACAGTCCAAACGTACCCATGTAGAAACCAACTTCCCAGATAGTGGGCGTATAATAAGTACTCCAGGAGCTGGGCAGGTAATCGCGGTAAACGGAAGTAACGATGATCACAAAACGTTCAAACCACATACCGATATTTACCAGGATACTCATGAAGAAAGTGAGCAGCAGGTTTCTTCTCATTTTGCGGAACCAGAAAATCTGCGGCGACAGTACGTTACAACCCATCATAAGCCAGTAGCTCCATCCGTAAGGGCTGCTGAGGCTCAGACGGTTTTCTTTAAAGGCAAACCATTCGTAATCGACATGGCTGTACCAGGCCATAAACAACTCGGTGAGGTAAGCGATACCTACTATAGAACCAGTAAGTACGATTACTTTATTCATCACCTCAATATGCTCAATGGTAATATAATCTTCCAGTCCCAGTACTTTCCGAGTAATCAGCAGCAGGGTCTGCACCATCGCAAAACCGGAGAAGATGGCACCCGCAACGAAGTACGGCGGGAAGATGGTGGTATGCCAGCCGGGTACTACTGAAGTGGCAAAGTCAAATGATACGATTGTGTGTACAGAAAGTACGAGCGGTGTACTCAAACCGGCCAGTACCAGTGAGAGCGCTTCATGACGCTGCCAGTGTTTGGTAGAACCAGTCCAGCCAAATGCCGCCACGCCATAAAAATATTTACGCCATTTTTCTTTGGCACGGTCACGCAGTGTAGCCAGATCAGGAAGAAGACCTGAGTACCAGAACAGCAGTGACACGGTAAAGTAAGTAGAGATCGCAAACACGTCCCACAGCAGTGGTGAGTTGAAGTTAACCCAGAGGGGACCGCGGGTGTTGGGATAAGGCAGTACAAAGAAGGCATCCCATACACGACCCATGTGCCAGATGGGGAACTGACCGGCACACATTACCGCAAAGATCGTCATGGCCTCAGCCGCACGGTTTACACCAGTTCTCCAACCCTGACGGAACAGCAGCAGGATGGCAGAGATCAGCGTACCGGCGTGACCGATACCTACCCACCATACGAAGTTGGTGATATCCCATCCCCAACCAATTGTTTTACCCAGGTTCCACTGACCCGTACCATAGATAACCTCCATGGTTACGGATATGATACCGAAAATGAGCAATGCAACCGAGATCAGGAAGCCTACCCACCAAAGCTTTGACGGCTTGGCTTCCACCGGACGGCAAATATCTTCTGTTACCTGGTGATAATCCTTAGTACCATCTACCAGTGGCGGCCTGGCCTGTGATTCGTATCTGAGTAATCCCATAAGTTGTATTTCCTAGATATGTAAAAGCTATTTTCTGTTCAAAAGGTCTGATTTATCAGCACTGCTAAAAAAATTCAACCTTTTTTACTTTCTCTTGTTCTATTTTTTTCCGCTCCGGGGCTCCGTTTTTTCAACAAACCGAAGAGACGGGCATCGGTATTTTTTTTCTGCACCGGGTGTTGGATTCTTTAACCCTTCACCCTTTCCCATTTACCTTTTCTTAGTGGTGCTCTGACTGAGGCATTGGCTCTTTGCTGTCATGAGCAGCAGGAGCTGCGGCATGATGTCCTTTTGGCTCAATGATCTCATCTGTATTGCGCACTTTAGACAGGTAAGTTACGTTGGGTAATACGTGCAGTTGCTCCAGTACCATAAAGCTGCGTTGCGGATTCTCTGCACGCACGCGTGATATCTGGCTCGTCTTATCGTTTACGTTACCAAATACGATAGCATCGCCGGCACAAGCCTGCTGACAGGCAGTTTTGGCTTCACCATCCAGCAACGGACGACCTTCTTTCTTGGCCTGCAGCTTGGCGGCCTGTGTACGCTGCACGCAGAAGCTACATTTTTCCATTACACCACGTGAGCGAACTGTTACGTCGGGGTTAAGTACCATGCGTGTCAGCTCATCATTCATCTGGTGCACTACAGGGTCCAGCTTACCTACCAGTTTCTGATCCTGGTTGTTGGCAAAGCTATCAGCACCTGTATAATCGGCCCAGTTGAAGCGGCGTACTTTGAAAGGACAGTTGTTGGCGCAGTAGCGGGTACCGATACAACGGTTATACGCCATCTGGTTGATACCTTCACTGCTGTGGTTGGTAGCAGCTACCGGACATACGTTTTCGCAGGGAGCGTTGTCGCAGTGCTGACACATCATGGGCTGGAATACCACGCCTTTCAGATCATCCGGATTCTTTTCATCCGTTACAAAGTAACGGTCGATACGCAGCCAGTGCATATCATGGTAGCGGAGTACTTCGCTCTTACCTACCACCGGTACGTTGTTTTCTGTATGACAGGCTATCACGCAGGCGCCACAACCGTAGCAGGCATTCATGTCGATGTTCATACCCCATTTCAGACCGGGGGTCTCATGCACACCGTACAGGGTTGCTTCTTTGCGGAAGTCGCCCGAGTTTTTGGCATATTTGTCCAGCAGATCCTGGCGGAAACGAACGATCTCGTTGGGATCTTTTTTGAAGCTGGCCAGTGTTGTTTCGCGCACCACTTCCACACGACCTTCGTAGGAGTTGTGAATCTGTGTTTGTGCGATTTTTTCTTTACGGCCTGTTTTTTCAACAGTCACTGCATTGCTGTAATCAACGTTGGTGCCGTTGAAAGAAGCAAAGTGATATACGTTTTTACCTACACCGGCAGCTGTTTTACCCCAGCCTTCGCTGCGGCCATAACCAACGGCTACGGCAATGGTGTTGGCATTCATACCGGGGATTACGAGGATCGGCAGTTCAACCTCTTTCTTACCCGGCATAGAGATTTTAATAACCGGTTTGGAGGGATAATACTCGTAATCGTTGTCAAGTTTTATTTTCAGCTCCTCGGCCTTGGCCATGGAGATCAGCGCATAGTTGTCCCAGGTAGCGCGGGAGATGGGATCGGGCAATTCCTGCAGCCAGGGGTTGGCGGCGCCTGTACCCGTACCGATACCTACTTTCTGGTACAGTACGATTTCATCGCCGCTTACTTTTTTGGCATTGCTGATCGCAGTAGCTGCAGCACCTACAGCAGCACTGCTGTAAGAACCGGCACTGATAGCAGCAGGTACTTCTACCACACCATCCTGCAGCGCGCGGTCAAAAGCTTCTTCGGTACCCAGTTTGGCAACCCAGTAGTTTTTGAAATAGGTGAAGTAGTCTGTATTGTTGCCACTCCACTTCAGCAGTGAAGTCTGGAAAGGACGTGTTTTGAACAGCGGGCTGATGGTAGGTTGCAGGAAGCCGGTCACACCTGATTTTGCTTCTGCATCGCCCCAGCTTTCGAGGTAATGGTGAGTGGGAACAATGAACTGGCATTTTTCCGTGGTCTCATCCATGCGGCCGCTAAAGGAAACAGTGAGTTTTACTTTGGCCAGTGCCTTTTCAAATTTTTCTGCATCATGGTAGTGATATACGGGGTTGGCGTCTGCAATAAGCAGCGCACCCACGCGGCCACCATCCATTTCTGCTACCAGGTCGGCCAGGTCTTTGTCGATACCCTGACGGTAGTTGGAAGTAACGCCCCAGTTGATAGTAGTGCCATAAGCGCCTACTGCCTGGTTGATGGCGTTGACGATAATTTGTACGTTGGTATCGTTGCTGCCACTTACTACAAGTGCAGCACCTTTATGAGCAGCCAGGTCGGCAGCAGCTTTTGCGATGCCGGCCTTCAGTTTGCTGTCTGTAATAGCAGGAGCGGTTACCGTTGCATCCAGCGCAGCCAGCAGGGCCAGTGCCACAGCACCGGTTTCTGATGGGCGGTGAGAGAAGCGTTCGTCGGCACTGGCACCGGTTGTGCTCAGATGTCCTTCAAACTGGTAGTGTTTGCTCATCTGGGGATCCTTCTCATCGATCTTGCGGCCTTTGCCATAACCCAGTGCATTTTCAACAGGGTTCATCCAGCTACCGAGGAAATCGGCGCCGAGGCTCACAATTACTTTAGCTGCTTCAAACTGGTAAGTAGGAAGTTTGCGGCCAAAACCGGAAGCTTCGTTGGCCTGCAGCATACCACTGTAAGAAACCGCATCGGTTGTCACGTGTTTGCTGCCGGGATATTTAGCAAGAAATTCAGCGATGATCTGTTTGGTGCTGGGCGATACGATAGTGCTGCTGAGCAGTACTACGGAGCTGCCGGCGAGGCCGGCCATTGCATCACCTACCAGCTTATCGAGCTGCTCATAAGTGGGTATTTCTTCCCATTTATCGCCTTTCTTTTGTTTGGGGTGCGTGATACGGTTGGTATCATACAGGTCCAGTACAGAAGCCTGGGCTCTTGCACTGGTACCGCCTTTTGTAAATGAAGCCAGGGTATTGCCTTCGATCTTGATAGGGCGTCCATCACGCACTTTTGCCACTACCGGTATCACATCACCATCCTGCACATAAGTGGTTGCGTAGTACTTTGCCTCTCCCGGTATCAGGTTTTCGGGTTTGTTGGCATAAGGAATCACTTTGCGCTCAGGCACTTTACAACCTGCTGCAAATGCAGCGGCAGCGGTGCTAAAGCCGAGGTATTTCAGAAAATCCCGTCTGGGAGCCTTTGCATCCAACAGGCCTTTATTATCGAAATCTTCAAAAGGCAGTTCCTCACGAAACTCATCTTCCACTTTCTTTTGAAAATTTTCGGGATCATTGATCTGTCCGAAACCTTGCCAGTACTTTTTTTGGCTCATTTATTTCAATTTGAAAATTAGTCGATTCGAAAAAATTCAGCTCTCAGAAGGCCCGGCCTTCCACTCTTCTTTTCTTAATAGTGGCATTTTTGACATTCCAGGCCACCGATATTAGCCACGGTCACACTATCCATTTTGTGGTTCTTGATATCGTTGTGGAATTTCTCGTAAATGCTATAGAATTTGTTGCCCTTGGTGCTGTCGTAGTTGAAGTCAACTTTGGTTTGACGGTGACAGTTTACACACCAGCCCATACTGAGCTCAGACACCTGGCGCACCTCATCCATGGCAGTGATTTCGCCGTGGCAGGTCTGACACTGTACATTACCAGCTCTTACGTGTTGAGCGTGGCTGAAGAATACGTGGTCAGGCAGGTTGTGGATCTTAACCCAGGGAATAGGTTTTGCTTTATTGGGATCCCATGCGTTGGCATTTTTGGGATCAAATCCTGCGTATTCGTAGAGTTTAGCGATCTCGGCTGTACCATTCACTTCTTTACCATCGCGGTCATACAGCTTGGGACCTTTTTCGTAGGTAGTAACTGTTTTATGACAGTTCATACATACGTTCACAGAAGGTACAGCAGCATGTTTGCTTTCCCATGCATTGCCATGGCAATACAAACAGTTGATCTGGTTGATGCCTGCGTGTACTTTATGTGAATAGAAGATAGGCTGCACCGGCTCGTAGTCTTTCTGACGTTGCAGGCCAATGGCACCTTTGGTAACCATATAGCCGCCAAATACAAACAGTACAACGGCTACCAGGGTGATATATACTTTATTGCGGTAGAAAGGAACCGGCTCGGGACGAAGGATACCTTCTGCATCATCCGACATTTTTTTCAGGTTACTGTTAACCTGCATCAGGATCAGGGCAATGATCGCGAGGATCAGCGAGATCACACCAAAGATGATGGCATTCTGATTAGATGTCTCTCCTTCAGGAGCAGTAGTTCCTCCTGCAGGCGCGGGACCACCAGGCCCTTCCGCATACGTTTTATTGATATGAGCGAAGATGGCATCAATATCCTTATCTGTCAGATCAGGGAAAGAAGTCATCACTGAACCGAACCTGGCTTTCAGACCCATATAATAAGGATCGGAATTGGCCAGGGCGGCAGCATTCTTAACCCACTTATAGATCTTGGTCATGTCGCCGCCATAGTGCTCTGTCTCCAGCACACCACCGAGTTTGGGACCGGTACCGTCTTTAAATATATTATGACAACTCGCACATTTACTGGCGAATAATGCTTTACCGTCCTGGGCCGAAACTGGTAACACAGCGGAGACAACAAAAATCAGCGTGAGCAGAAATAGTTTGTGGGCCTTTGGTTTACAAGGAATCATAGAAGCAATTGATCTGAAAAATGTGGATAAATAGCTCTAACCGGCTGCAAAAATAAGTCACGGAGTTAACAAAAAGCCAACGTTTTTAAAAATTTTTTAAGCCGCTACTGGCCTGCATTTCAGCGGATTTTGGGGTGTTTTTTGAGTACCCCCGATTTTGTTTGTCATGAATCGGTCAATACGCACGCCAGCTTCAACAAATGTGAAAAGGAAAACGGCACATGCCTGTTTTTTCCTGACTTTTGCAGCGCTAAAAACCGGAACGAAGCCTTCCCGCCCTGCGGGTTACCCACAGAATCATGTTTCAACGCTTACAACAAAAATGGAAAGTAAACGGGGTGCAGCTGCTGCTGATCCTCTGCACCTTTGCAATAGGCGGCAGCCTGACCGGGCTGGCCGGCAAGCGGATTATGAACCTCTTACCCATTGAAAAAGGGGTACTCTGGATAATATTATATATTATCTTAATAACACTTCTTTGGCCCATTGCCGTTCTCCTGGTGAGTGTTTTCTTTGGTCAGTTCCGCTTTTTTACCGCTTATTTACGCAAAATGGGTCGCCGCATGGGTATCGGCCCCAAAAAAATAAAGGAGCCTGATTCTGCAAAGCGGGTCGCCATCTTTGCTTCCGGTGCCGGTTCCAATGCCCAAAAGATTATCGATTACTTCCGTGGCTCGGCCAGCGTACACATAGCGCTTATCGTATGCAATAAGCCAGAAGCCGGCGTATTAAATATTGCCCGAAAAGAAGGCATTCCGGTATTGCTGATCGAAAAAGAACGGTTCTTCCGCGGCGATGCCTACCTCCCTGAATTTAAAAAAACCGGTATCTCCTTTATTATACTGGCAGGTTTTCTGTGGAAAGTGCCTTCCGCACTGATTCAGGCCTTCCCAAACCAGATTATTAATATTCATCCGGCCCTGCTGCCACTCTATGGTGGCAAGGGTATGTATGGTCATCATGTGCATGCGGCGGTGATTGCCGCCGGCGATAAAGAAAGCGGCATCACCATACATTATGTAAATGAACGATACGATGAAGGAGCTACCATATTTCAGGCCCGATGCCCCGTAGAAGCGGGTGATACGCCCGATACGCTGGCACAGCGTATACATGCTCTTGAGCATGCGCATTATCCGGTAGTGATTGAAGGCCTTTTGAAGAACAGGGTATAAAGAGTATAAGGGTTTAAAAGTTTAAAGAGGAATAAATCCTGCTTTTACCATCTACCCTTTAGCGTTTACCTCCAAACTGTCCACTCATTTGCTTATCTTTCTCACTAAATTTCTATCGCATGCGCAAAGGGTTTTTACTTTCGATTGGCTTGTTATATGTAGTGATGAGTTGGTGCCAGGTATTAAAACCAGCAGCACCGGAAACAGCGGGCGCTTCTTCCTCCCGTCTGCAGCGTATCGACAAAGTATTGCAGGAGTATGTCGACAACCATTACCTGGCAGGAGCTACAGCCCTGGTAGCGCGCGACGGAAAGATCATTTATTATAAGTCGATCGGCTACAGCGATGCGGGCAAACGCACACCACTGAAAAATGATGCTATTTACCGTATTGCCTCTCAAACAAAGGCAATTACCAGCGTTGCCGTTATGATGTTGTTTGAACAGGGCAAACTGCTGCTCGACGATGCGATTGGGAAATATATACCTGAGTTTAAAAATCAGCAGGTTCTGGATAAATACAATGCGGCCGATACAACTTATACCACGGTGCCTGCCAAACGGGCTGTCACCATCCGCGATCTGCTTACACATAGCTCAGGTATTGCCTACGCGCAAATCGGCAGCCCGGAGTCAAATGCTATTTATTATAAAAATGGTATTGTAGGCGGCATCGGCGTGGGTAAGATCAGGCTGGCTGATAAAATGAAAATCCTGGGTAAAATGCCCCTGTTTCATCAACCGGGAGAGCGCTGGACCTATGGCCTCAATACAGATCTGCTGGGCTACCTGGTAGAAGTGATCAGCGGCATGAGCCTGGATGATTTTTTAAGGAAAAATATTTTTGATCCCCTGGGTATGAAGGACACTTATTTTTATTTACCCTCCGCCAGCCATAATCGTCTGGTGACGCTGCATACAGAAGACACAGCTGGCCATGTGAAACCCACTCATGAAGTCATGAAGCTGAATGGAGAAGTGGATGTTGATTATCCCCTCGCATCAGGCACCTATTATTCCGGGGGTGGTGGCCTCTCTTCTACTACCATGGATTATTCCATCTTTCTGCAAATGCTGCTCAATGGCGGTATATATAACGGCAAAAGGATTCTAAGCCCGGTAAGCGTACGCATGATGACCAGCAACCAGTTTGATAAAATGGGTTGGGGCGATACGGTAATGGGGCTCGGTTTTGGGGTATACACTAAAAAAAGCGAATCGCGCAGCCCCCTGTCTGAAGGTTCTTATGAATGGGGAGGTATGTTTAGCAGCAGTTACTGGGTAGATCCCAAACAAAAAATAGTAGCCCAGCTATTCATCAACCAGTATCCCAATACACATGGAGAAATCCATGATAAATTCAAGGTATTGGTATATCAGGCACTTGAAAATTAAGAAACCGGCCTTATCCACGGCTTCTTAGCTTTTATTTTGCAGATTCTTTCGTTACTTGCCGGTTAATCCCTGTTTGTTGACAGTTCATTTACGCTCCATACCACCACTTCTGCTTGTGCTGCTATTGCTGATGCTGGGAAATGCTGTGCAGGCACAGTACAGGATCAAAGGCACTGTATATGACAGCAGCCGGCTCTATCCTGTAGAACTTGTTTCTGTAATGAGCACTTCGGGCAGCGGTACCATTACCAATGCCAGTGGAGACTACGAGATCAATGTTAAAGCCACCGACTCTATCTGGTTTAGTTATCTTAATAAACCGACCATTAAATTTCCGGTCAGCAGAATTACCACGCCTCTTGCCTTTGATATTTCCCTGCAGATAAACATCACCACGCTCAAAGAGGTAAAAATACAACCCCGCAACTACCGTCAGGACAGCCTGCAAAACCGGGAAGATTATGCCAAAATCTTTAATTACAAAAAACCTGGGCTGAGTGTGGTAAGGCCTCAAACGCAGTACGGAGCAGCTGTAGGCTTTGATTTAAATGAACTCATCAACGTATTCCGTTTTCGCCGCAATAAAAGCATGCTGGCCTTTCAGCAGCGTCTGCTCACCCAGGAGCAGGAAAAATATGTGGACCATCGCTTCAGCAAAGGACTGGTACGCCGCCTGACTGGTTTAACAGAACCGGTACTCGACTCGTTTATGCTGGCATACAGACCCAGTTACCGCCTCACCCTGGTACTGGG
>JAGODE010000067.1 GCA_017998385.1 Chitinophagaceae bacterium
TCACTAGTGTCCGGAAAATCCCGGGAAATGTGCTGATATGCTGATGTGCCAGTGTGCTAATAACCTTCTGCGTTCTTCGCGATCTGAATGAGGCAGGTAAATAGCGATAAAATAGTTCGAGCCGTGTACTGAAGTACCAACAATGTTACAAGGGGCCCGCGATGCATCGCGGGCCTACATTATTTCCCAAAGCCGACAAAAGCATCTGTATACATCTGATTAGCAATTTTTTTTATTGGCTCATTTATTTTCCCCGAACATTATTGATTTCATCATATGAAAACAACAAAGCCGCTCTTCTCAGGCGGCTTTGTTGCTTTATCTGAATATCGGTAAGTCAATATAACTATCGCAAAACCATTTGATGTGTAAGGGATCTCTGGCATCCGCAATTGTTTCACGGTTCACGTCCTTTCCGGTACCATAATTGATCTGCTCAAAAGGAGATTTATTAATATTGAGTACAATGGCGATCCGGCTTCCTTTCGCCAGTTTACGGCTTACCATATATGTATTGGAAAAAGGAATCGTTTCTTTTCTTCCGGGCTTTAACAAATGCCTTTTTTGTGTACTCCTGGCATAGCTGGCCCGGCCCATGAAATAAGACAACAAAAAGTAACTGCTATCGGGGCGTACCTCAAATAACGCCACGCTGTAATCCATATCTTTTTTGTTGATCATAGCTTTCAGTTGTCCGGTAAAACGTCCATTTATCTCCATATCCTCTGTAAGAGGATCGCTCCACAGCAGCAACCCATTATTGGGAAAAAGCCGGTCATAGATAATGTTATTAAAATAATAATAACTGTTGCGTGTACTGCGATCCCTGAAATCAATCTCCTGCTTCAAAAATCGTTTTGCCTGTGGCTGGCTGCTCAGGCCGTATTCGCCTGCACTGTTTTGGTCAGTCAGATAAAGCCGCAGTTTCGTATTGCTCATGGTCTCAATACTGCCTGCATGCTTCCAGATATTCGTGCCCATAACCTGGTAATTCACCCGGTCTTTCAGGATAGCAGGCGATGGCCTGCCTTTGAAAATATGATCAAACCATTCAAAGATGATCGTATGAATAGGTATCCTTGCCACATCGTCGATCCTGTAACCATTGTAGACTGAATCGGGATAACCCTGTGAGCCAAAATGACCATACGGTCCTATCAACAGGTAATGCCGTGCATTGGGCAGGTATTTCAGATGCTCGTTGAAATAATAAAGCTCTCCGATCTGTCCACCATCGTAATAACCGGTAGTGCTGAGCACAGGAATGGTAATACGGGCAAACTCTTCTTTATAGGGTATCATGGACTGCCAGTAGGAGTCGTAGGTGGGATGATCGAGCCAGCGTTGAAAAATGTGATTACCGGGGCGGCCAACCAGCGTATCAAGCGAGCGGTAACTGCTTCCTTTTTGAAACCAGTTATCGTAAAGATCTCCCCATTGCGGACCACGATAATCCGCTTCGTCCAGAAACTTATTATTAGACACATAGTATGACCAGGGAAATACAAAGCTCATTGCAACATTATTGGTCATAGGCACATCGAGTCCGGGAGCTACGGAAGCCGCGGTGACAATTGTCTTCAGCGCAGGATGCAGGTTTTTAGCAGCGGCCCATTGCGTAAATCCGTTATAACTTCCGCCATACATACCTACTTCCTGATTGCTCCAGGACTGCTGTGTGATCCACTCAATGACATCATACGCATCGCGGCCATCTTTTTCGTAAGGCACCGGCTCATCGGGACTATACCGTTTACCACGCGTATAGGCCATCACCCCCGCATAGCCACGGTCTACGGCATCCTTCATTTTCCGGATATCAGTCTGCCTAGCATAGATTGTAAACTGCATAATAGTGGGCTGGGGCGCCGTTACATTTCGCTTGCGCATAGCCCATGCAGAAACCTGTGCCCCGTCTCGGGTCTTGATCAGGATGCTGTCTTCGACAATATATGCCGGATCCTTTTTAATGCTATCTGCCAACGATTGTCCCCGACTGTATGTATTCGCAAACAGGCACAGCAGGGCCAGTAAAATCATCGATTTCATAAAATCATTTTTTATTTTAATAATTAAGCTCCCGGCAGCAGGATTGCCGGATCAGAAAAAACACTACCGCCTGGCAGGCAGGCTTGTTCTTTAAATAAAGAAGTCAGATACCCAATTTACTTCTGAGCGCGCTAGACTGCCGTCCCGAAACTTCGAGTACTTTTTCATTCTGTAACACCACATTTATTTTACCCCGGGGCAATGATAAAAGCTGTTTGATATAACCCGTATTGACCAGCTCGGTCCTGTTGATACGGAAAAACGAATGAGTACCCAGACTTTTCTCCAGTTGGTTAAGCGATCGTTTAAGATAAAACTTCCGGTTGCCGCTAAACAGGCAGGCATAGTTGCCGGCAGATTCTATTAAATAAATATCGCTGATACGAATAAAATGATACCTGTCTCCTTCTTTCACAAAAAAACTGGGCGTGGCTGCAGTAGAATTAAAGCGGGTACGCACCCGTGCAACTGCCTGTTCAAAACGCTCGCTGCGTATGGGTTTTAATAAATAATCCAGCGCATTGAGCTCAAATGCTTTTACAGCATACTGATCAAAAGCTGTAGTAAAGATTACTTCGGGAACAGTTTCGAGTGATTCGAGTAAATCGATACCCGAGCGTTCGGGCATTTGAATATCCAGGAAAAGCAGATCGGGTTTCGACTCATGAATAAGGGCGGCTGCCGAGTCTGCATCTGCCGCTTCACCCGTCACGACAAAGTCGGGATAACCTGCCAGGTATTGCTTAATCTCTTCCCTGGCCAGTCTTTCATCATCAATGATCAGGGTTCGATATACTTGCATACAGGGGTAATTTTATTTGGGCGCACACGACTCCTTCGGGCAGTTCTTTTAACCAGAAAACCGCTGCACCATTATACTGCAATTGCAGGCGTTCACGCAGATTTTTTAATCCAAGTCCATTAGCAGGCCCGGCAGATAAATGCCCGGAATTGGAAACACTGATCGCCAGGTATGCGTTTTCTTTTACAACAGCAATCCGGATCATACCACCTTCTTTTCGTTGAGAAATGCCGTGTTTAATGGCATTTTCTACGAGCACCTGAATGCTTAGCGGCAATACCGGTGCTGATAGCAGGCTGTCATCTACGTTCATCTCTACCCGCAGGCGTTCCTCAAAACGCATTCGTTCCAGTTCCAGGTAGTCGTTGATCAATGTCAGCTCATCGCGGAGAGGTATCTGCAGCACATCTCTCCGGTACAGCGATGTACGCAGCAGATCAGAAAGCAGGTCGATAGCTCTGCGTGCTGCCTGCGGATCGGCCAGCACAAGTGCTTTGATATTATTCAGTGAGTTAAAAAAGAAATGTGGATTTAGTTGTGCGGCGAGGTTATCGAGTTGGGCATCTTTGGCAATTAATGCCAGCCGGGCACTCTCCCGTGTGGCCCTTATTTCGCGCCGGGCATATTGATAGAGGTAATAAGCCAGCACCCAGATGGCCATCAGGCGAATGCCGGTCACCAGCAGTACCTGCCACTGCGCATCAAAATAACTATTCCACGAGTCTGCAAAATCCTGTTCAAACATCCATCTTAGCAGGTATATTTTACCTGCTGTAAGAAACAAATATCCAATGCCCAGCAGTACGGTGGCAGGAATGATGCGTACCAGCAATGGACCGGGAGCAAGATGTTGCCAGCCATAATGTCTGGAAATAGTTCTGAACAAATGGGTAAGCCCGATATACATCACCATATCTGCCACGAAATGGATCACAGCCAGCATGTAACTGAAGCGTGTGCCTGTAAAACCTACATAACTCCAGTATAGCGAAGCCACGGCCCAGCCTATCAGCTGACATTTCCAGTAAAGACTCAATCGTGGTTGTTGCGGCATACGAGGCATGATTACCGCACAAACCAACAAAATAGTACCCGCCTAAAAAAATGAATGTACAGGAGCGCAGGTACCAGGGGGATGAACGTGACTGTTCTTTTAAAACACAGGATCAAAAACGAAGGGTGGCTTCCGGGCCTTTTACCCAGCCTGAGTAGCGGATACCTTTATCAGTAACCAATCCTACTTTAATAAAGCGGATGCTTTTTTGCCAGTTGCCGGACAGATGTCTGGCCGTAATGGTAAGCTGCCTGTTACGGATGCGGGCCATAAACTGCATTTCTTCATAACCTCCCTGCTGATAAGCATAGCCTTCGCCGGCATCGGTGTATACCATTCCTTCCGCTTTATTATTTGTATCCGGGCATACCAGCAGCACAAGTGAATCGGCACGGTAAGCGGCCGTACTTTGCAGCTGGCGGCCCGCCAGTGGTACAATCGTGCCGCCTTTTATATATACATCCGGCTGCACCGTTTCTTTACCGGACAGCTCACCGTTGAAAGACACGGGTAACCACCTGCCTGCTGGCAGATGCGCATTGCGGGCCGTTTTAGGAACTACCAGCAAATGACTGCCCAGCATAAATGCCTCCTGCTCTCTCCGCAACGAAGTATCGGCGGGATCCGCAAAGAAAACCGGACGCATGACCGGCATTCCTGTCTGAGACGATTCTCTGAACAGGGTATACAGATAGGGCAGCAACTGGTATCGTCTGTTCAGCGCTTTACGCGATTCTGTTTCGGCCATGGGGCCCAGTTCCCATGGCTCACGGTATTTAGTATTTTTTGATGCATGCCCGCGAAAGAACGGATAGAATGCACCCACACTCATCCAGTGAGCATACAGCACAGGATCGGGCTCTCCGCTGAAACCACCCACATCGGGTCCGGAAAAAGGCTGACCGGATAATCCCAGATTCAACACCATCGGTGTTGCCAGTTTCAGGTGCTGCCAGGTAGACAAATTATCGCCCGTCCAGGTAGCAGCATATCGTTGTCCGCCCAGGAAACTGGCACGTGAAAGAATAAAAGGACGTTTGCCGGGGTTGGCGTTCACGATACCCTCCCTGCTGGCCTTCACCATCAGCATACCGTATACATTGTGATAGCGGCGATGCAGATCCGGTGCAAGTCCGCCTCCGCCACGATGCAGATTATCTTCGGGCATAGATCCTTCCGGTCCATCAAAAACGGCCGGCTCATTCATATCATTCCATACGCCATCTATCCCCTTTTTCATAAAATCACTATAGAGCGATGCCCACCAGGTACGGGTGTCCGGTCGTGTAAAATCGGGAAACACACAATCTCCCGGCCATACCTTACCTACGTAAGGCTGACCATCTTTATTTAATACCCAATGATCGCCCCGGCTGCCTTTTTCATAAACAGCATAACCTTCTTCTTTTTTTACACCAGGATCAATCATATAAACGGTACGGAAGCTGAGTGCATGCAGTGAGTCATTAGTTTGCCGTGGATCCGGATAATAAACCGGATCGAACGTAAAAATCTTATACTGCTGCATGTAATCAATATCCAGCCACAGTACATCGGCCGGCATTTGGTGCTGCCTGAATCCCCGGGCAATCTGCAACAATTTGGTATCCGGATAATAGGAATAACGGCTTTGATGATATCCCAATGCCCAAAGAGGCGGCAGTTCAATAGTACCGGTGAGCCTGGCCAGTGCCTTCATGAGCGAGGCAGGGTCTGGTTGTTCCAGTATGATGACACGAAAAGAAGGCCCTTCGGCAGTAAATACAATGGGATTACCGGCCTGCACCGTACCCTTCCAGGTATGATCGGCTATAATGCCAAAGGCTGAGCCATCTTCACGCACACCCATGATCCAGGGATGCGACTGATACAACCGCTCTCCATTGGCCTTACCATAAGCATAGTTGTCGGTATTCCACAACTGCACACTGGTCTCATTACGGCGCAAAGGACCGGTCACTTCACCATTACCATAGAGATCGGTCCGACCCTGATAGGCAATGGTCACGACAGCCTTCCCTTCCTGCACCGAAAACACGGGCTTCAGGCTCCAGTCTGCAGGTAAGGTCCGCTTCGGCAATAATGAATCCTGCACTGCAAAAGACGGCAGCGTTCGGCTCGAATCAAATCCGGCAGGATAAAACACGCCTACCCCATCGCCCGACAGAAAGGCGCGCTGTGCCTGTAATTCAATGCAAAAAAATACTGTTACTATACAAATGAGGGATGGTAATCTTTTAGTCATACAGCATATGTATTAATACGTGATGCGATAAGCCAGCACGCGGTTATCCAGAAAAGTAGGTATCAGTAATAATTTCAATTCGGGACTGTAAAAAATATCAGCGGTATTGATCTGTTGCTCCTTCGTGTATAGCAGCACTTTTAATTTTCTTCGTTTTCGTATTACAATACGTCCAAACCAATTGGAGAATATCAGCTCTCTTTTTTCATTTTCTACCAGCCCATCAATTCCTTCGCAATCCTTCTGAATAACTTTTATGTGTTTATTACGCCTGTTGACCCGGTGAATAACGGCGGAACCAATATATAAATACCGGCCACGTACCAGCAGGCCATTGGTTTTGGAAAATCCCGGGTGAGTGAGCCATAGATCCAGCCTGCCGTCTTTTAAGCGGAATATGCGGTGCGCCCTGCTGTCGGATACATATACGATGCCATCAGCAGCGACCGCCACGTCGTTGAGAAAAACGGCCTCTGGTGATGTGTACCGGTTGAGCACAGCTCCTGTGCTCATATCAATTTCTGCCAGGTGATCGATATCTGCGACAAAGAGCCTGTTGTTGTAAACAGCCATACCTTTTGGTGCATGTAACCCTTTTACCCATTGCAGATCCTTCACACTTCCATCGGGGTGAAGCCGGGAAATAAAACCGTTACCATCTTTATCGCCTGAATTGCCATTGATACTGGATACATAAATAAATCCGCTGGTTCTGTCATACATCACCGACTCCGGCGAGGCAAACACTTTACCTGTTTCCCATATCTTTTCCAGTTGCTGGGCCTGCATTTGTTGAGAGAAAAACAGGATCAGCAGGAATGCATATACACATTTCATGCCTATCAGTTTTTGGCAGCAGCCAGTTCAAGTAATTTTCTGTCGTGATGCTGCACCAGCTTTGGTGTAGCATTCAACAGCAATGTGTTGCCATTTTCAGGGAGATAAGCCTCCCATACTGGCAGCTGCTTATATTGCGGGTTACCTGTGCGGGCAAAATTTATCCAGGCCTGGCTCATACGATCACCGAGTTGAAAAGCCTCTTTCGTCAGGCCGGTCATTTCACGGCATTTCTCCACATTATTAAATACAAAAGGCAGTTCCAGGCAATGGGCCGAGCGGAAACGGCCATCCAGCACAGGCGACTCCCAGGTAAAGAGGTAATTGTATACCGGACTGGCTGCAGACTTAATGGCGGCCAACTCCAAACTCGCCGCGCGTGTGCGGCTGTCTATCTCCAGCAGATCGAGCGGCCGCTTTGTATCAGGATAGGCCTGCTTTACGGCAGCTACATATGCTTCGGCCAATCCCGGATAGCGGGCAGACAGTTGCGTCATTACTTCCTGCTCGCCGGGCTGATGAAAAGGTCCCGTTTTGTCGAAAGCAGCAATAAATTCGTGTTTGTTGGAACCAACAATGATGGGAATACCTTTCGAAAATTCATTGGAGCGCAGATCACCCGGCTGATAGGGAATAATACCGGTATCAATGACTGGACTCCAGCGTACATTAAAGCCATCGAGTGTGCGGCCCTGCCGGCGGTACTCCTCATTCAACTGCTTTAAGGCCTACTCTCCGGCTTCACGCAGTCGTTCGTAAGGTATGTGCTGAATAGAATCGATCGTTGATTCAGTTAACCCTAACCGGGCCGCTACGAGTTTTCCGATACGCTGACTTTCATTTTTTTGATAAAAAGAAAGAGCAGCCCCGCTTTGTATAATGGCTTTATTAAATAATCCTTTTGCTCCGGGCATCGACAAAAGTGCTGTTACCTTACGGCCACCACCAGACTGACCAAATATGGTGATATTGCCCGGATCACCTCCAAAGGATTGTATATTTTCTTTTACCCATTGCAGGGCAGCAACAATATCGAGCATACCCATATTGCCGGTATTTTTATACTTTTCACCAAAAGCAGACAGATCGAGGAAACCCAGCACATTGAGGCGATGATTGAGGTTTACGACCACCACATCTCCCTTGCGGCTCAGATTCTCACCGTCATACGATGGCAGCTCATTGCCCGAGCCGGTTGCAAAACCACCTCCATGCAACCATACCATCACCGGACGTTTGCGATGATCCTGAATACCTGGTGTCCAGATATTCAGCGACAAACAATTTTCGGAAGGGAACCCGAAGTCGTGATGAAAAAAGAACTCCGATTCATTGATCACCTTTGGTGTATTTTGCGGACACACGGGACCATAAGAAACCGTACTGCGCACCTCTTTCCATGAAGCCACTGGCCGTGGTGGCATAAATCGCTCTGCCTGCGCATACGGAATGCCTTTAAAAATGTAAATACCGTCTGCACTGAAACCACGTACAGGACCGGTTGCAGTGCTGGCAATAGCATCGCCGGGAGTAGCAAAACTATGCTGCGATGTTTTACACGACAGAAAAAAAGTGGTACTAAAAGCGACCAGTATCAGGTATCGCATAGCTGTTTATTTCTTTAAAAGGAATTTTAATGGTTGATCAATACGCTGCTGCCAGGCGGCTTCATTATGTGCAGCTCCGTCAAATTGAAGCGACATCCAGTTTTCATTTTTCCTGTATCCCGCTGCAGCAAAAATGCTGTCGGCCCGTTGCTGATAGGGCGCATACAGCGAATCCAGTCCGGCTGTACCATGATCGAAATAAAAGCGGTGAGTTGCGGGATCAGGCAGCCCCTGCATCAGCTGCTGCAGATAAGCCCCTTTTAATGCCGGCCAGTGGGTGGATATGCAAGCTGCCCCACCAAATACCTGCGGGTATTCATTCACGGCATAACAGGAGATCAATCCGCCCATACTCGAACCCATGATCCAGGTATGATCGGGAGTAGTATAGGTACTGAACTCCCGGTCTATAAATGGTTTGAGCTCGTAGACCAGAAATTTAAGATAGGCATCCGAGATTAGCTGCTTTCCCTTATGCACGGAATCGGTGAGTAATGCCTGGGCCACCGCATCGGCTCGCCTCGCCGGCATGTACTCCTCAAATCTTTTCCGCGAATTCCATACAGCCACTACAATCACAGGTCGTATACTATCGCTGTTGAGCAGACTGGTCACCCGCTCATCTATTTCCCACTCAGCTCCGCTAAAAGCAGTTGCCTTATCAAACAGGTTCTGACCGTCGTGCATATACAGCACATCATACTTTTTGTTCTTTGTATACCCGGGTGGCAGATACACTTCCACATTACGCGACTCAATAAACTGTGAAGGAAATGCAGGGTATTTCTGAATCGCACCATTTTTTGTTTTATTACTGCAGGCCAATGATAAGACCAGCAGCAACAGGCAGGCAACTGCGTATTTCATACAAATACATTTATAAAAAATTGATTACTGACCCATGGGTTTCAGATTCCGGTATCGGAATTTGATATCCACATAGCGGCTGATATTGGAGATATACTCTTCCTTATTCTTCGGCACTTTCTGAATATCCTTATCAGGATAATTAAGGACGACCTCCGGCCAGTTTTTGTCGGTAAGAAACAGGGGATCGATCGTACAGCCTTCATACTGCTCAAAAGGCTTATAGAAAATATATCCGTTGGCCATATCGCTGAGTTTAAAATCTGTATAGCCGATGGAATAAGCACTGGTATCGCGCAACTCACCCACGGGAGTACCGTCGAGATCAAAGCCAGCGGCTCGGTTACCCAGCTGTTTCATAATGCTGTCTATACGGCCCGCAGCGGGTGCGTACAGAATAGCATGTCCGTAGGTTTTGCTTTCAAACGGATAATGCAGCAGTATGGTAAACACTTTATCGGGCGCCTGCCTGTACAGGATATTACCCATACGGTTGCTGTCAAACCGGTAAAAGTTCTCTTCGCGATAATCGTAATAGGGTGTATTGTATTTGGTAAAGGCATGCCCAAATCCACAGAGCACCAGTATTTTTTCTTTCTTATCCAGGATCTGTCTTTTGATCAGGCCGGCTCTGAAAAACTCTGTATTCCCTTTATTGAAAATACCACTGATGAGAGCGGGTGTACGGATACCGTAATACTGATCCTCGCACATGGCCCAGTTGTACCGGTAGCTGATATTGAGTATCCGGAAAGGACGGCTACCGGCAGGCAGCGAATGATTCAACTCCCAGGCAGCGCGGTAAATATCCATATACTCGTTAAATACCCAACCTACATTATAACTAAACATAATTCTCCTGGCCACCTCCTCGCTATAGGCAGGAGCAGTCACCAGTGAGTCCAGCGTGGCCTGGTCCTCTTCTGCACCAAACTCCATCCCAAAATTGTAGATACCGGCTTTGTACAACTGCGGAATAATGTTGCGCGCCATCACAAGGTTGTGCTTTACAGCATGGTCTTCCGAGAGCAGGATGACATCATGCGTTTTAAACTTGCTGAGGATATATTCTTCCGGGCTTTGAAAATTGGCTTTCAGGTATTCCTCCGGGGTGCCTTTTACAGGCTGTGCTGCAGTCTTCGTGGTTTTATCTTCTTCTTTGACGGTTTCATTATTACAGGCTATGAAACAGAGCGAAAAGACAGAAAGAAGTACGATACCCGTAAAATACTTTTGCAGATTAGTTATCATGATCGTGTTTAGTTTTTTATTTCAATAATAAGCGGAGAGCGGGCCGGAACAGCTACCGGCTGATCCAGTGAAAGAATATTTCCTGTCAGTACATCCGTACCCTGCCTGGAAGCACCGAGTTCGGCGCGGTAAGGGGTCAGATCAAGCGAAAGGGGTGTTTTATTTTTATTAAGTACTACCAGCACTTTCCCTTTGTTGTTGTAGCGGATATATACATACGCCTCTTTCAGCGGACGATAATGCACCAGTCTGCCATCAGATAATACAGCATGCTGACGCCGCCAACGCACCAATTTCTTTACAAAAGCCTGCATGGAAAGCTGCTCCGGTGAGAGTCCCTTGCCGGTAAATGCATTCACTGCATCGTCTGTCCAGCCACCGGGAAAATCGCTCCGGATTTGGCCATGCGTTTGGCCCTCCATATTGAGTTCGGTACCATACATGAGCTGGGGTATACCGCGGCTGGTGAGTACAAAGGCCAGTGCCAGTTTGACCAGCCCCGTATCCTTACCCACCTGGTTGTACAGGCGATGGATATCGTGGTTGTCGGCAAATACAACCAGGTTATCCGAATTGGCATACTGAAAATCGTTGGCCAGTATATCATAAAGATGCAGGAAGCCGCCGGCATTGTATTTCTCTTCTTCCGACAAGGCCCTGATCAATGCGCCCTGTACGGGAAAATCCATGAGGCTGGGCAACCATGACACATAGCCATTCTGATTTTTCTTACCACGCTGCCAGTAAGCCACTGAAGCCGGATTTTCGCTCCACTCCTCGCCTACAATATTCATATTGGGATATTCGGTGGCGATTCGTTTGGTCCAGTCGGCCATAAAATACATATCGGGATAAGGATAGGTATCTACCCGTATGCCGCCCAGGCCGGCATATTCGATCCACCAGATACTGTTCTGGATCAGGTAAGCAGCCATTAAAGGGTTTTTCTGATTCAGATCGGGCATTGTCTTCGAAAACCATCCGTCACTCAGGAGAATGGAATCGCTCTTTGCCACATGAGGATCCTGTGTCACCGTTTTGCGGTGGTTGGTATATTGTACATTGTCGCTGAAATTGATCCAGTCCCCGGAAGGCAGGTCTTTCATCCACCAGTGTTCAGACCCGCAGTGATTAAACACCATATCCATCACTATTTTAATACCCAGACGCGCCGCCTTTTCGGAAAGCTCCTTATACTGCTGATTGCTGCCCATACGCGCATCTACCGCATAGAAATCGGTGATGGAATATCCGTGATACGAATAGTTGGGCTGATCGTTCTGCAAGACTGGTGTCATCCAGATAGCGGTAAAACCCATATCATGTATATAATCGAGGTGATCCATCACTCCTTGGAGGTCTCCTCCATGCCGGCCGTTTTCGTCGGCTCTCGTCACTCCCTCTTTGAGAGAGGCTACTTTATCATTGGCAGGGTCGCCATTGGCAAAACGGTCTGGAGTGATCAGGTACATGATGTCGGCCGGTGTAAAGCTGGCCCGGCTGGCCGAGTTGGGCTCACGTGCCATCAATTCATAGGTATACTTATTTACTGTCTTATTATTCTTTTGAAAAAGGATATCGAATCTGCCCGGCGCAGTCCTGGCATTATCGATGTAGAGATCAAGAAAGAGGTAATTACTGTTTTCCACCCGGGTAACCCGCTGCAGCGTTACCCCGGGATAGCTGAGCTGGGGCGTGCTGGAGGCAATATCTTTTCCGTAGATCAGCAGTTGAAGCTGTGGCGTACGCATACCCACCCACCAGTTAGCAGGCTCAACCCGAAGTGGCTGAGCAAATAGTTGCCCCGACAAAAGAAAAGCCAGCACAACAAGCATTTTTGTTCTCATTCGTATTCTTTATGGTTGAATAAAAAACTTACAGCTGCTAAATAAAAACGATTTCCCTTTCTGCAATCCTGTACAGGACAGAGAGATCTTCAGGATGGACTATTGACATACCGGCTATGCTAAACGGCGTATACGATATGCGGAGTCTTCGTTCGTCCTCGCCGATTGGTTGTTTGTCCCGGCAGAATGGTAATAGCGCTTACAGTGCCCTGTTACAAGTAAATTTGATGCGTATGCAATTAACCCTATTCCGGAATCAGGCATTGAACCGCACAGCCAGCAACCGCCTGCTGCAGCATATACTGTACTGGGTTTTCTATGTCAGTTTTTTTGGTATTGTCTGGGGGAGTTATGATTTTGATTTCAAAAAAACGTTTACCATACAACTGCTTCTGCTACCGTTGCATATGGGCATGTTTTATTTTATTATTTACTTTCTGATGCCCCGGTTCCTGTACCGGAAAAAAGTAGGGCTGTTTTTTCTTTATTTCTGGATAACCCTGCTGGTCGCAGCGATTATCAACCGGTATATCGACAACTATGTGATACTGGTCAACTTCTTTCCACACTGGTACCAGGTGTCTGTATTTGATCCCATCGTGATGCTTACGACCATCATTAAACTCAATTTTCCGCTGGCCGTGCCGGTGACTATAAAAGTGTTTGATTACTTTGCTTCTATTCAGCGCGCGCAGCGGGAGCAGGAAAGTAAAAGAGTGGAAGCCGAACTGGCTCTTCTGCGCAACCAGGTGCATCCGCATTTTCTTTTTAATACCTTAAACAGCCTCTATTCGCTGGTGTTAAAAAAATCGGATCAGGCAAAGGATGTGGTATTGCGGTTATCCGGATTGCTGCGTTACCTGTTGTATGAAACAGCCGCCAGCAGTGTGCCGCTTGAACAGGAACTTGGTTTTATTCGTGACTACCTGGAACTCGAGCGGATTCGCTTTGGCAATGCACTACAGGCAGACCTGACTGTAGAAGGGAATATACAGGGCCACTCCATTGCCCCGATGCTGCTCATTCCTTTTGTGGAAAATGCCATCAAGCATAGTACAGGCGGGTTGCACCAGGCAGCCCGTGTACAAATAAGCCTGCGGTTGAGCGATCAGATGTTAACACTTACGGTCGATAACAGTATTGCCCAAAAGGAACAAACAGATACCCCTTTGCCCGGCGGCGTGGGGCTGCCGAATGTTGCTAAAAGACTGGAGCTGTTGTACGCCGGCAGGTATGAGCTGAATGTAAAAGCAGATAATCTGCATCATCATGTAACTTTACTCATCAATCTCAAACCGTGAAGAAGATCAAATGCCTGATAGTGGATGATGAACTGCTGGCACTGGACATACTGGAAACCTATATAGCCCAGACTGATTTTCTAAAGCTGGAAGGGCGATGTCAGAGTGTAGTCGAGGCCATCCCTATGCTGCAGGACAGAAAAACAGACCTGGTATTCCTCGATATACAGATGCCGGGCATCAGCGGCATACAGTTTCTCCGTACCATGCCCGATATACCACAGGTGATCCTGACCACGGCCTATCCCAACTATGCCATCGAAGCGTTTGAGCTGAACGTACTCGACTATCTGCTAAAACCTTTCTCGTATGAACGTTTCCTGAAAAGTATTACCAAATATCTCGCACAAAAAGAAACCGGACCTGCATCTAATGAAGCAGCAGCTGTCCCGGAATCTTTCTATGTGCGGTCAGATAAACAGATGATCCGAATAGTGCTTGACGATATTCTCTATATTGAAAGCCTCCGCAACCATGTATTTATTCACCTGCAGAATGGAAGTACTATAAAGACGCTGAACACGATCAACAATATTGGCGAAAGCCTGCCGGCTGATAATTTTATTCGTATTCACCGGTCGTATATTGTACCCATTAAAAAGATCAGCCAGTTTTCTGCTGCTGAAGTCAAGGTCGGTCAGCAACAGCTGCCAATCGGCAGAAATTATCGCAGCTTTGTAGCACAGACACTCGCCCGGAATGTAATGATACAGAAAGGGTAACCGCATTACGAGGATCATCCCGTCTATTTACTTTTTACCGGCTCCTTAATGGACAGAACCTCCAGTATCTTCCGGAAAATCTCCGTGTTTTCGTATACTCCGCCAAACAGGTTCGAACGCGGTCCATAGGCAAATACCGGCACGGGTATGGCTGTATGGTCGCCGGTAGAAAACTGACCACTGATCATACCCCGGGCATAATCTCCTTCCGTAAGCGTAAGCCCGCCCGTCTCATGATCAGCGGTTACGATCACCAGTGTTTCGCCATTACTGTCGGCAAACTCCATAGCCTGACCTATCACTTTATCAAGATCCAGGAGCTCTGTCACCACATAAGGCAATTTGTTGGCATGCCCGCCGTGGTCCACCTGGGCGCCCTCCAGCATGAGGAAGAACCCTGCCTTATTTTTACTTAATAACTGAATCGATTTTTTTAATGCTTGCTGCGACCAGTCACCGCGGCCATTCAATACCGAACGCCCCGCCAGGGAATCAATCAGTAATAAAGGCCTGCCGTCTAACTGGTCCAGTTTATCGATTGAGTTCCGTACCTGGAATTGGCTATACAGCCTGGCGGTTATACTGTCATTGACCGGCATATCTGCACTACCCATCACGATATCCAGCGTTGAGTGCAAAAGATCATTGACGATCGCCTTATAATTACTCCGCTCAGGCTGATGGGCATAGAAAGCAGCAGGCGTGGCATCTCTCCAATCGCCACTGGTAATAATGCCGGTTTTCATTCCTTTTTGGCGGATTAATTCGGGAAGCAAGGTCAATGCACGGCCTGTATGATCCACACCTACGGCTCTGTTATTGGTTTTTGTACCGGACGAAAACGCTGTAGCCCCGGGTGCCGAGTCGGTAATATAGTTATCGTAAGAGCTGGTCTTCGAAAGCCCGGTATAACGCATATTGAAAACATTCAGTTTCCCCTTATTGGCAGTATAACCGGCATACCATTGAGGCAATCCTGTGCCATCGCCGATGATCAGAATAATATTTTTCACCCGCCTGTCGGCCCCATCGTTGCGCCATTGCGGAGCATACAAAGAATAGTCCTGCGCATGGGTATATATCCGGTCCGGAAGCTGCTGCAAAAACTTACTGATGCCGTTTATATCATCGGTATTAATATAATCTACTCCCAGGCCCATATAAGCATACCAGCTATTCATGATATCGGGAGAATTCCAGAAACGAATCTTTTTTCCGGCTGTATGCACCTTTTTAATCAATTTTTGAAGGGTATCCTGCTCACTTTCCGCAAGCCTTCCTTTACCATTCCATTTCGAATAGCGGGAAAAATTATCGCTGAGCATTTCGATACGTATCAGTTGCTCAGGCGTATATGTCTGCTGCAGATCACCATCAAATTTTATCCAATCGGGATAGGATGCAAACGATACGGGATGTGGCCGGTTACCACTGATCACTATTTTGACTGACGAAGAAGTAGTTAACTGAGGATAGTTTTGCAGAACCTGTACCAGTTTGTCAAGCGTGGGTACAGCAGCTGTTTTAATATCAATCATCAACTGCAACTGACGTGATTTATCTGCATACACATATCCCCCATTTTGCTGCAGGCACTGAAGCAAGGGCTTCAGGTAAAGCGAATCAAGTGTGCGATGTTGTTTTACCTGTTCAGCATCATGGCCGACAATCAATTCGCCCTGATTCAGAAAAATATCCGCCTCAATAGACCCAACGCCCTGCCGCCAGGCCAGCCAGAAAGGGAATGCCTGTTCATAATCATTATGAGAATGCACTTGCGCTGCAGAGTACTGGACCGGCTGTGCCTGCACAGTGACAGACAATAACATGATAAAAAAATACAGATACCGATACATAAAAAGTAAATAGATTAAAAACAGTTGAATTGTACCACTCCTGCCCGACTCACAGACAGTAAACAAATGTAGCCGTATGCACAAATCAGGGAGTATGGCCTGAATTATTATTGTATTATTTCTTATTATCGCCGGCTGACCGAATCCTGCACACAGTCAGAAAATCTGAGTAACTTTAGCAGCTTTACATATTTGTAACGGCTATCTGTAAACTTTAATGGAAAAAATCCCTGTCAGACATATCAAAGCCACTACCAAAGAACCCAACCTGTCGGGAGGTTTCCATATCCGCGATATAAAAAACCTGCTGGCAGGTAAAGACATGGTACAGGAGCTGCATCGCCATAGTTTTTACTTTATGCTGATCCTGAAAAAAGGCTCCGGCGAACACAGTATCGACTTTACTTCTTATCCGGTAAAGAATAATTCAGTATTCTTTATGCGCCCGGGACAGGTGCATCAACTCGTCCTCAAAAGTGGCAGCACTGGTTATCTGCTTGGCTTCGGACCGGATTTTTATATACCTGCCGCCGCATCGGCCAAAGAGGTATTGCGGAAAGTAAGCAGCAAAAACCATTGTCAGCTTATACGCGATAAATCGGATAAGCTCTTTTGCCTGCTGGATTATATCATCGATGAGTATACCCGCAAACAGGACAGGTTTGAAGATGCCATCCGGTCAATACTGGATATCTTCTTTATCGAATTGCTCCGGCACAGCCGTACGCCGGGAAGCCGTACCGGCGGCGCGCAGCTTTACGCACAGGATCGCCTCGAAGAACTGCAGGAACTGATAGAAACGCATATCGCCTCTCACAGGCAGGTGGCATTCTATGCCGAAAAAATGCACCTGACCCCCTTTCAGCTCAATGCCATCACCCGAAGCACGGTTGGTAAAACCTGCTCGGCCCTGATCAATGAGGCCGTAATACTGGAAGCCAAACGATACCTGAGCGCCACATCGCATCAGATCAACCAGATAGCCGACCAGCTGGGCTATGAAGATCCATCCTACTTTATTCGCTTCTTTAAGAAGCATACCGGCTATACGCCGATACATTCCGGCGAAGGCATACTACATAAGTACTATACAACTGCATTTTTGTCCTACATCCATGGCTTTACCAGGAAATATCTTTGCAGTATTAACTGGTTCTCCTGAAAACAATTCACAGCTATGAAGAAAAAAGCAAGACTTATTACCGCTATAAAAATCTGGATAGTCATTTATCCATCCATTACCGCCCTGCTGTATTTTTTTGGCCGGCCGCTGGCTACACTGCCTTTATACCAGCAGACACTTATTCTCACCATGATACTGGTGCCCTGGGTTGTTTTTATAGCTGTACCTTTTCTCGATATTATCCTTAAAAAGAAACTATATGGCAACTAATAAATATTATGACGTGATCATTGTGGGTGGCAGCTATTCAGGTCTGGCTGCAGCAATGGCCCTGGGTCGTGCGCTGAAACAGGTATTGATTATCGACAATGGTTTGCCCTGCAACCGACAGACGCCCTTTTCTCATAACTTTCTTACCCAGGACGGCAACCCCCCACTGGAGATATTACAAACAGCCCGTAAGCAGGTAAGCGCATATACTACCATTTCGTTTCTCACAGATACAGTTATAAGCGGTCAAAAAAAAGGGAAGGCATTTGAGGTAGAAACAGCAGGAGGCGAAAAATTTCTTGCCAAAAAACTGATTTTCGGTACCGGCATCCGCGACTTGTTTCCCGCCATTGCCGGTATCGGAGAATGCTGGGGCATTTCTGTCATACATTGCCCCTATTGCCATGGTTATGAAGTACGACACGAAAAAACGGGTCTGCTCAGCAACGGAGAAATTACTTTTGACCATACCAAAATGATTGCCAACTGGACAAAAGAGCTCACTCTTTTCACCAATGGCCCTTCGGTACTGACAGCCGAACAGGCAAACATACTTCAACAAAGAGGACTCACGATTGTTGAAACACCTGTTGAGCGCATAGTACACAGCAACGGGC
>JAGODE010000331.1 GCA_017998385.1 Chitinophagaceae bacterium
ATATCATCATGCTCACAGGTCTCTCTCAGCCTGCCATCATCAAAAATTCATTGAAGAATGGTGCCAGTGGTTTTCTACTGAAAAATATGCAGCATGCTGAACTAATTGAATGCCTGAAACAGGTTGGCAGCGGAGAGACATACCTGCATGCTCCCATCGAAAAAATTCTGCTCCAAAGCTCGCTGCCAGGAAAATCCGGCAGCACAGATTTTTTACCCAAACTTTCCCGGAGAGAAAAAGAAGTACTGGACCTGATCGTAAAGGAATATACGACACAGGAAATAGCCGAAACCCTGTTTCTTTCTGCCAATACAGTTGAAACACACCGCGCAAGCCTGTTGACAAAGCTCGGCGCCCGTAATATTGCCGGATTGGTACGAATCACTTTGGAAAAAGGACTGCTTGATAAATAAGCCCGTCCCTTACCATATATCCACCAGTATCTTTACATAAATATCCCGCTCACTCAAAATGAGTTCCAGCACCGGCCCCTCTTCCGGATCTTCCACGCGGTTAAATGTAACTATTTTGCTTTTTTAGTTATTTCCTTTGTAATGCTGTAAGCACTACCTACAGTATGACAGAAGTACTGTTTCCTCCTGATCCAGGTTTTTTCCGGGAAGCACTGACAACGCTTTTGCAGACAGCATGGCAAAAAAACAGGGTCATAATTGTCTTCATAGTATTCCAGCCCGGGGATCCGCAAAATACAACAGCTCTCAAAAATATAGCTGTATCCCTAAAGTGGTACAGTTGCCTTTCGCACTTTCACACCGGTAAACTTCTAATAAAGGTCTTCGTATCTTGCAGGTTATTTATGCACCCTGCCATTCAACAATTACTCACCTGCATTGATCTCGAAGAAAAGGAACAGGTGGAACGTTATAAACTGGATCAGCAACATACGCTCCGGTCGCTCAAATCAGAAGGCCTCGCCCTGCACCCGCTGATTGTTACCCGCAAGAGTTTTGGTTATGCCGATTACCCCGAAATAAATTTCCGCCTTCTCTTTCCGCCCGGAGCCAGTCAGTTTCGGGATGGTGCCGCCATCGAATGTTTCAAAGCCGGAGAAGAACCTGTGAAAGGTGTGCTGCTGCAACTGGATGGCAAACAGGGCGAGTTTCGCCTCTTTGCCCCCGACTTTCCGGACTGGATAGAAGATGACGGAGTAGGTATCAAACTGGCACCCGATACCCGTACTACCGGCATCATGAAAAAAGTATTGCAGGAACTGGAAGCAAATAAACCGCTGTTCCGGCTCTTCGAACAGTTGCATGCTACCACACCGGTGACCGCAGGCGAACTCCTGCCCGGTAGTAATGATGTACAAATCCATAATCAGTCGCTCAACGAAAGCCAGCGCCAGGCCGTGGCAGCCATTACACATGCAGACGAAATGCTGATCATCCACGGTCCGCCCGGCACCGGTAAAACCACCACCCTGGTAGAAGCGATCGTACAACTCGCCCGCCGAGGCGATAAAGTGCTTGTGTCTGCCCCCAGCAATACGGCCGTAGACCACCTCACCCGTGGACTTCTTGCTGCCGGCATCCGCGTATTGCGGGTAGGCAATGCCAGTAAAGCCGATGAAACTTTATTTGCCCATACGCCCGAGGGCAAAATGGGTAATAATAAAGTACAGAAAGAACTGAAGCAACTGCGGATCCGCGCTGAAGAATTTCGCAAAATGGCGCTCAAATACAAACGCAGCTTTGGAAAGGCTGAACGTGAGCAGCGCCAACTCTTATTTAAAGAAGTAAAAAATATCCGCGCCGAGATCAAAAAACTGCAAACCTATCACGAAGAACGTTTTTTTGAAGAGGCACAGGTCATAACAGGTACCCCCATCGGCATTTATGATGCCGGTGTTCACAAACTGTCCTTCTCCACGCTTATCATCGATGAAGCCGGACAATGTATTGAACCGCTTGCCTGGTGCATTTTTCCGCTGGCGCAAAATATTATCCTGGCGGGCGATCACTTACAGCTACCTCCAACAGTGCTGAGTTCTGAAGCCACCCGCAAGGGATTTAACCGCTCCATACTCGAACTGGCAATTGATCGCGAGCCGGCCGTTTATCTCCTCGATACCCAGTATCGCATGCGTGCCGCCATTGCCGGTTTTTCGAGCAGTTACTTTTATAACGAACAACTCAAGACAGCCGCTCATCTCCAGAACAAAGACATTCACGTCACGTTTATTGACACAGCCGGTGCCGGCTATGAAGAGGAACAGGGAGCAGAAGGTACCAGCCTGCAAAATCCCGGTGAACTGGAAGTAGTGCAAAAAGTGATGGAACAAAAAGGACTCGATCCGGCAAAAACAACTTTTATATCTCCCTATGCAGGACAGGTTGCTGCTGCCCGCGAACTATTACCCGCTGCTTTACGCGTGAGTACCATCGACAGCTTCCAGGGACAGGAGCAGGACAACATCATTGTATCGCTGGTGCGAAGCAACAGTGAGAGCATCATCGGGTTTTTGAAAGATTATCGCCGGATTAATGTGGCCATCACGCGGGCACGTGAACAATTATTTGTAATCGGCGACAGCGCCACCATCGGCGCCGATCCGTTTTTCAACTCCTTTCTCAGCTATGTAGAAGCAAATGGGAAGTATGTGACAGTGTGGGAAATGTAATACAATGTGCTAATGAGAATAATGTGCTAATGGGTTAATGTGCTAGTGTGCTAATGTCAATCAGGTTGATTTGCTCCCGGAGCATTAAGTAATTGAATGTTTATTAATAGTACTGTTCAAAACATATCCTGATTTTCAAATGATTCATTAGCACATTACTCACATTAACATATTAGCACATTGCTCTCACTAGCACATTAACCCATTAGCACATTATTTCGTTGGTGTAATCACAATATTCCTGTACTCAATCGGTCCATGGTCGCCCTGTATAAGCAGCGGACCGGGTTCGCCTTCGTGGCTGTTGATAGCACCACCCGTAATGCCGGGAATCTCCTGGTTACAGATGATCGTTTTGCCGTTGGCAACAACCGTTATCATACGGCCAGTGAGTGTGATATCATAACTCTGCCACTCTCCTGCAGGTTTGGCGGCCATTTCACTGGGTTTGATAAATCCGTATACCGCTCCCATATAATCTTTCTGCGGCTCCTTGCCATAGCTGTCTTCTATCTGTACCTCATACCGGCCACGCAGGTATACACCACTATTGCTGCCCGAAGGACAACGAAATTCAATATGCAATTTGAAGTCGGTAAATTCGGTAGTAGTGATCAGGTTGGCACCCGATTTGGGACTCTTCAGCACACCATTCTCTACTACCCACTGGTTGGTTTTGCCCAGCGCTTTCCAGCCATCGAGATCCTTCCCATTAAAAAGTTTGACAGGTTTGCCCCATACTGGTGGAGTTTTGGGTTTGAGCAACGGAGCCCGATGGCCTGTCCAGTTGTAGGTTTTACCATTGGCCGCCACCATGGTGCCGGTAAGACTGTCGCCCTGAAAACGGGCTTCGAAACGAAGATCATTATCCTCACCCTCCCATTGCGGCGGTAAGGTAAAACTAATCACCCCTTCTTTATAATTAATAAGCGACACAGGGCGGGCACTGCCTACAATACCTACATACTGACCTACGAGTCGTTTATGGCCCGAGTGATAAATCTCCAGCCAGGAAGGAAACTCCCGGCCATTATCATATACCGTAATATCCCAGCGTCCCTCCGGTGAAGGATCGGCAAAGGTTGTGTTTCGGGCCTGCAAAGCAGTAAAAGACAAACAGGAAATACCAGTGATGCCAATCAGCAGCAATAACTTTTTCATATCGCGGGTTTAGATGAATGAAGTAGTCAGCGAATTTATTAAAGCCTGCGCGATTGACCCATTCTAATTTTACAGTGTTTTTTTGTCACCAGCTGCATTGCTACTATCATCGTCTGTTGCCACGCTCGCTTCATCGTTCCGGACCCTGATCGGCAAAATGGATAAATACTTTAGCTGTGAGCCGGCATCGACAAGACAGGTAATTGATTAGGGCTGTTGTTTGTTTTCTTTTCTGAGCAATAACCGCAGGGCCGCGCGACAGGCAGGTTGTACAATCGACTGGTGATCCTCGTTTACAAAAAAACGTCCCTGAAACCACTGTTGACCGGTTGTCTGTTTTTGCAGGCTGTTCAGCACACGCACACCCGGTTGTTGCAATGGATAAGCACCTGTACTGTCAGCCAGTAGCTGATCAAAGCGGGCCGTATGATCCGCTACATTTGCTACCGCGATATATAAAGAGGATGTTTTGTTTTGCGGTTTCAATAACTGCTGAGTGATCACCGGTTCATAAGCGGGCCACCACAACGATGGGTCAGCCGCTATATAATGGGTAAATAACCCTGGCTTCCGCACAAAACACTCCAGTACAGCCAGTCCGCCAAAACTATGTCCCAATAATATTTGTTGTTTCAATTGCGGATACCTGCGCCTGATAACCGGCATTAATTCCTGCTCTAGAAATTTCAAAAAAGAAGATACGCCACCCGTTTGCGCAGCGCTCATACTATCCATATGCGGTACCTGCAACTGACGGGAAGGAGTATAA
>JAGODE010000332.1 GCA_017998385.1 Chitinophagaceae bacterium
AGCAAAAGTCTGACCCCGCCGCATGAGCCTGCTTAATAAAATATCTATCTGGTTTATTGCCGTAGTACTGCTGGTAACCCCCATCAGCATGTACATTTCCTATACCAGTATTAAGAAGCGGCTCGACGATGCCGAGATCGTTCGGCTCAAAAGTGTCAACAGCTATGTGCTTTCACAACTGCAACGCGGTGAAACACCCGAGCATTCCTCGCAGGGGCTGCCTATTGCCGTCAGCAAAACCGATGAACCCATTCCCGCGCAGAATCCGGAGATTACCCGTTCCTGGCATAAGCCCGAGGGGGCAGATCACAATGAGTGCCTGGTGCGGGTAAATTCCTACGCATCCATCGGCGGACAGGTATACAAAATCTCTTCTTACAACTACGTCACAAAGACCGATGATATTCTTAAAGGCATGATGAATGCAGTAGTCTGGAAGATGCTGATGATAATTGCCGTGGTCGCGATCACTGGCCGCATTCTGTCGCGCTTCATTTTACGTCCTTTCCGTCATGCCATGCAGGCTATCCGCGGTTTCAGCCTGCAGCAGCGCGAGCAACTGCAACTGACGCCAACGAGTACCCTCGAGTTTAAAGAGCTCAATGGTTTTTTACAAACCATGACCGATAAGGCAGTAGCCGACTATGCCTCTGTAAAAGAATTCAGTGAAAATGCATCGCATGAATTGCAAACGCCGCTGGCAGTGATTCAGAGCAAGATCGAATTGCTGACAGAAACCGATATCAATGGCAACCAGGCCGAGCTTATTGCGGATATGCAAAATGCTATTGATAAGCTGAGCCGCATCAACCGCTCACTCACCCTGCTTACCCGGCTTGATAATCACGAATTTCCTTCGCATGAAGAACTCCGCTTTTGCCGTGTCACACGCGAAGCCATTGCTGCTTTTGCTGACCGGATGACCTTGAAAAATTTACGGCTCAGCACCCATATCGACAACAGCGTACTCATCAAAATACACCCTGCGCTCGCTGAGATCCTGGTCAACAATCTTCTTTTAAACGCCATTCGGCACAATGTGAAAGATGGTGCGGTAACACTTACACTCACTCATCAATACCTGCAAATCAGTAATACGGGCCTCCCTCCCGTCATTCCTACAGAAGAACTTTTTCAACGATTTAAGAAAAGCAACCAGTCGGCCGACAGCATTGGCCTCGGGCTTTCGATTGTGAAACAGATCTGTACGGTCAGCGATTTCTGTGTACAATACAATTTTAAGGATGGCTGGCATACCGTAACGGTTCAGTTTTGCCAGACAGCTTCGGAAGAGTTAACTCCCAAACCTGCTTTGCAGCACCCGCAAACAGAATCCGGCAGTATCCAGCCTGCTATTTCCTGATATACTGACTATTGCTTCTGGAATAAAACTGATATAGCGTCAGTTTTATTCTACTTCAGCACGCGCAGATCAACACAGATAAGTTCTGCCAAAAAATCAATTTCCATTCAACCCTTCTTCAAAATTGCTTCAAAATAGCAGCCTTGTTTTGCAGTCGGAAAAGCACCTCCCTTTTTGATTGCCTGCCGCATTTTTTTCTAAACCCGAAACCTTCGATTTCACAGTATGTGGAAAAAACTAATCGCCTATATCCTGCTGCCCATAATCCTGCCCGGCGTCCTGCAGGCACAGCAGGTATTAACACTCAAAGCAGCAGTAGATACGGCCTTACACAATTATGGCAGCATCCGGGCACGACAACAATATGCGCGTTCTTCGCAGGCATCTGTTGAGCAGGCCCGTCGTGACTATCTGCCCAATATCAATTTTGGATTGCAGCAGGATTTTGGCACCGTCAACGGACAAAACGGTCCGCTGTATGGTTTTGGCGGACTGGGTGTAGCCTCTTCGGGGCTTCCCCTGCCGGAGCAAAACTGGAACGCTGCTTTTGGTGCATTATACCTGACCAATGTAAACTGGGATTTTTTTGCCTTTGGCAAAGCCAAAGAAAAAGTGAACGTGGCAAAATCGGTTGCCCTGCGCGATCAGCAGGATCTTTCGCAGGAGTTGTTTCAGCATTCGGTCAAAGTAGCAGCCGCTTATCTCAACCTGCAGGCGGCACATCAATTAAGTTATTCGTACCGCAAAAATCTGGAGCGTATCGATACGGTACGCCGCACGGTGATCACTAAAGCGCTAAACGGGCTGGTGGCAGGTGTCGATTCATCGCTGGCTAATGCTGACTATGCCAATGCGCTTATTGCCTACACACGGGCACAGGATAATGAACAGCAGCAGGCCAATCAGCTATCGCAACTTATGGGCATACCTCCAGCCGAATTTACTCTCGACAGCACATTCATGACACGTGTTCCTGCGGGCAACACAGTTGCGCCAGGGCTGGAACAACATCCGTTACTGCAACTGGCCAAAAGCCGGATAACAGTGAGTGAGCAACAAAGAAAATACCTGAAAACCCTCTACTACCCTACCTTTTCACTTGTAGGCATCCTGCAAACACGCGGCTCAGGATTTGGTAGTGGCTATGCACAAAACCAGCATGATTATACCAGTGCCTACTGGCCCGGTATAAAGCCCACCCGTACCAATTACCTGCTGGGGCTGGGCGTAACCTGGAACATTACACAGCCGTATCGCCTGTCGCAACAGGTACGCTCACAGGAATTGATCAGTAAAGGACTGCAGGAAGAATACAATCTGGCTGCTCAGCAACTGGATGCACAACGTAAACTATCTGATACCAAATGGCAAAACGCATTAACCGTTTACCGCCAGGTACCGGCCCAGCTAAAGGCTGCCAGTGACGCCTATACGCAGCGTTCGGTATTATACAAAAACGGGTTGACCGATCTCGTCGATCTCTCCCAATCCATTTATGCACTGGTGAGAGCAGAGACCGACCGCGATATTGCATACAACAATGTATGGCAGGCTTTATTGCTGAAAGCCGCAGCAGCAGGCGACTTCAGCGTTTTTACCAGTGAGTTGCCTTAAACAATAATCTTCTTCTTATTTATATAATCTACCGATGAACCTGATCAGATTTGCATTAAGAAAACCAATAACCATCCTGGTGATCGTAGCCGGGTTGTTCTTTTTTGGGGTTAAAGCGGTGAACACTATCAAGATCGACATTTTCCCCAAACTAGATCTGCCGGTAATATATGTATCGCATCCATTTGGCGGTTATACACCGGCTCAGATGGAAGCTTTTTTTGCGAAGCAATACATCAATATCTTCCTTTTCGTAAATGGTATAAAGAGCATTGAGACCAAAAACATCCAGGGCCTCACGCTCATGAAAATCAATTTTTATCCAGGTACCAATATGGCCCAGGCCGCCGCGGAACTCAACTCCTTCTCCACCCGTATACAGGCGGCCTTTCCACCGGGATCAAACCCTCCTTTTATTATCCGCTTCGATGCCTCTACCCTTCCCGTTGGCCAATTAGTGCTGAGCAGCGATAAACGCACCAATAACGAGCTGCTTGATCTGGCCAACGTATATGTACGCTCTACGTTCACCTCCATACCCGGTATTGTATCATCACCCCCTTTTGGAGGCAATGTGCGAACTGTTGTTGTAAACGCTAACCCATCCCTTTTACGCCAGCACAATCTTACCCCCGATCAGTTGGTAGAAGCCCTGCGGTTCAATAACCTTACTGCTCCATCCGGCAATGTGCGCATCGGAGATAAATATTATATTACTCCTACCAATACAACGGTCAAAACAGTAAAGGATTTTGAAAATATCCCGCTTTTTAAAGGAGGGGTCCAAAACCTTTACCTGCGTGATGTTGCAACGGTAAGTGACGGAGCGGATATGACAGCCGGTTATGCGCTGGTCAACGGGCGACGGTCTGTTTATCTCAGTATTGCCAAAAATGCAGATGCCTCTACCTGGGAGGTGGTTCAAAATCTGAAGAAAGCCCTGCCCCGTATTCAAACCAACCTGCCCGAAGATGTAAAAGTGAGTTATGAATTTGACCAGTCAACCTACGTTATCAACTCGGTAAAAAGCCTGATGAGCGAAGGAGTCATCGGCGCTATCCTTACGGGTCTGATGGTATTATTATTTCTTGCCGACATGCGCGGAGCACTCATTGTTATCCTTACTATTCCTGCGTCAATCATTTCGGCCGTACTCTTCCTGAGTCTTTTTGGGCAGACCATCAACATTATGACATTGAGCGGACTCGCTCTCGCCATTGGTATCCTGGTCGATGAAAGTACGGTGACCATAGAAAATATTCATCAGCATCTTGATATGGGCAAACCAAAGGCTCTCGCCATTTGGGATGCCTGTAAGGAAATTGCTTTCCCAAAACTGCTTATCCTGTTTTGTATCCTCGCTGTATTTGCCCCTGCCTTTACAATGGGGGGAATTCCGGGATCATTGTTTCTGCCACTGGCCCTCTCGATCGGCTTCAGCATGATTGTTTCTTATTTCCTGGCACAGACTTTTGTACCAATCATGGCCAACTGGCTCATGAAAGTAAAAAAACATAAGGCAAAAGACGGACATGAATTAACGGATGCCGAAACCCTGCAGGCCGCTGGTCTCAGCGATGAGCATAATAC
>JAGODE010000333.1 GCA_017998385.1 Chitinophagaceae bacterium
GGCAATAAGTGTATGCACTTTTAAGGGGATTCAGCCACCGGATGCCGTTGGTAAAAGGCTTAAGACAAAGGGCGTTTACGTGCTGACTGGCGAATGGAGTCAATGCCCGATATTTGGTCATGTCGTTTATTTGTCGTATCTTCAATAGATTGAACACAGGTTCTCCATCATCCAGTCAGGATTAGCTTTAATTCTTACGCTTCTTCAGGTAACAATTTTTTCTCCTCTTTTCTCTTGTTGTAGTCCTTCTGTTTTTTTTAATTTTATAATTTTTTGTTATGACAAACATGTATGTGTCTAACCTGGGTTTTCATGTCCGGGAAGAAGACCTGAAGCAATTATTTGGATCTTTTGGTGAAGTAGCTGCCGCCAAAGTTATTATGGATCGCGAAACAGGACGTAGCCGGGGATTTGGTTTCGTGGAAATGAAGTCTGCATCAGAAGCTGACCAGGCAATGCGCTCACTCAATAATAAAGAAATTGAGGGACGTAATATATCAGTAAATATTGCACGGGAACGCGAAAGCCATACGCAACGCTCACGTTGGTAATCCAGCGATCACAGGAATGTGGTAGGATATCTTCGTTAACGATCGTAGGCCCGCATTGCAATGCGGGCCTACGATCGTTATATATGTAAAAGCTGAAGGACCAGCGATCCGAAGTCTAATGATAACAGGAATATGGCGGAATATCTTTGTAAACGGTTGTAGCACCGCATTGCAATGCGGTGCTACATTGCAATGCGGTGCTGCAATGGAATAAATATGTAAAAGCGGAAGGACCAGCGATCCGAAGTCCAATGATAACAGGAATATGGCGGAATATGTTTGTAAACGATCGTAGCACCGCATTGCAATGCGGTGCTACATTGCAATGCGGTGCTACATTGCAATGCGGTGCTACGATGGAATAAATATATCGAAGGTGAAGCGCTGGCGGTCCGACTTATCTGGCGGGCAGGTGCTTTTTTAGTTTCTCACCGTCCTGGCTCCAAATATCCGGCCTGCTGTGCGGTTGTGACTGGCCTCGATACGTACCGTGATGCGTTGTTTGCCTCTCAGTAATTCGGCAGGAATCGGGTAGGTGATATTATAAAATTTGCCTGTAGTACCGCCTTTCCAGTCTTCGGTGGCAATCAGTTTGCCTTCCACGAGTATATCAAACTTTCTTCCTTTATCATCCCCGATATAGGTCAGCAACAGACCGGTTTTTTCTGCAGCCTGCGGATCAATTTTCATCTGGAAGGTAAAGTAGCTGCCGCTTCTGGCTTCGCGTCCGTTGATGCCCAGCGCATCGCTGACATATGATTTTTCTCCGGCCGTCAGATTATGGTCGCGTTCGGGTTGCATTTCCCCGATGCGGAAATGGTCGATGGTTTTTTCTTCTATTTCCCGGGCATTTTTTTTCTCTGCTTCATATTCCGCCTGGCGGCTGGTCCACTGGTCTGGGGTAAAATAATCCCAGTATACACTATAGTATTGTTTGTATGTGCTGTAAAATGGCGACAACTGCACATCCATGGGTTTTCCCACACCGTTGGTCGTAAACGTGAGCGGAGTGGCAGCTGGTTTTATCCAGTCATTAATGTTTTTGTTATCGGTCAGTAGCACAGGCACTCCGTATACGGGATCGGGCATCTGTGTACCGAGTTGTCCGGCCAGCACCAGCGGACCGTACAGAAATGCGACACGGTTGGGGTTGTCGGGCATGCTTTCTGTATACAGACTCATGGGGGCGGAGAAGCTCAATACATCATTATTACTCCATTTGCGCCGGATAATGATAAAGCCATTTTCTTCGGCGGCGTTGGTTACGGGTTTACCATTTACGGTAATGGTATAACCTTTCGTGGCCCACCAGGGCTTGCGTAAACGCATGGCAAAAAGAGATGGCTTCGCGGTGAGAACGGTCAGCCTGGTAAGTCCTTCTTCCGGATAACGTGTTTCCTGTCTGATCGAAAGTTTCTTTGCCTTCCAGTTAAGCTGTGAAGGGATATAGAGGTTTACATACAGGCTGCCGTCATCGCCTTCATAATAGATGCCCTCCTGGTAGCGCGCATGGTTTTCCATGCCACTACCCACGCAGCAGGTAAATGTATTGAAGGAATCGCTGAATGTTTTTTGAGTACCCATACGAAGTGGTACGAAGTAACACATCATGCCGGTTTCGGGATTTTGCGAGGCCAGGATATGATTGTACAAAGCCCGTTCGTAATAATCGCCCAGCTGGCTTACCGGCTGCCAGGAAAATAAGTGCCGGGTCAGCTTCAGCATATTGTAGGTATTGCAGGTTTCGTTGGTATTATCGCTGAGGCGGTCATTGAGTTTGTCCGGCTCACCGCAATATTCGTAATTGCTGTTGCCGCCAATGACGTAGCTGTGGTGATTGGTCATGCGGTCCCAGAAAAATGAAGCAATGGTTTTATCTGATTCCCTGCCGGTAAGTTCATATTGGCGGGCACTGCCAACGGCTTTGGGTACATTGGTATTGGAATGTTTGCCCGGCATGGGATCAATTTTTTTAGAGAGGGGCTCCATTACAAAGTCGTCGTAGAACTTATAGGAAAGATCGAGGTACTTCTTCTCGCCGGTAAAAGCGTACAGGTTGGCAAGCAGGTCGTTCATACCGCCATATTCGCAGCGCAGCATTTTTTGTAACTGCTCCGGGTTGAGCGGGTTGATGGTGTTGGCTGTCCAGTCGGCCATACCTTTCAATAACTGCAAGGCCTTATTACTGCCTGCGTAGAGATAAGCGTCTGCCAGACCTGCCATCACTTTATGCACGGTATACCAGGGGCTCCACCCGCCGTTGAGGTCAAAGCCGCCGGTTTTGATATCGCCACGCGCTACTTTACCGAAGATTGAGTCTTCGTTGGGGATGGCACCAATATAACCGGTCTTTCTCGCTTGCTGGCAGCGTTCCAGTTCGCCTACGATATAATCAACTCTTTCTTTAAAAGCTTTGTTGCCGGTAGATGCATACATCATGGCACAGGCAGACAGATAATGGCCCAGTGTGTGGCCGGATAAGCCATCGCTTTCCCAACCGCCGTATACCGGAGCCTTAACCGGCAGACCGGCATTTTGGTGAAAGCGATGCAGGAGTCTGTCAGGGCTTAACGACAACAGGTAGCCGGCATCTTTCTCCATGGCATTTTTAAAAGGGCTTCCGTCCAGCAACTGTACATCGCGGAGATTGAAACCATACGCTTTAACAGGGATCACCGGTTTCACTTTTACCAGACCATTGTTTTTCTCCGGTATATACGATTGCGCAAAGCTGCCAATTGCAAAAAGAGTACAGCAAAAAGAAACATATAGTTTATTCAGCATGACGTATGAGTTGTTGATCGTTTTTGTTTGCGGCCATTGTCTGCCTTTTACCCTTTACCTTAAACCTTCCACCTTATTTCACTATCCACTCATGAATGCCGGTTGCAAACTCGGCTGGTAACTGTACTTCCAGTTTTAGGGCAGTAGTTGTCACCGGCTCAAATTTTACCGTACTGTATTTGTCTTTTTCGATTTCATAAGCAGAAGTATTTTTTACCGGAGTCCATTCGCCACTGGGGGTACGATAATAAATTTTCCAGGAGGCCGGAATACGGCAGCCGCCCCAGGGGCTGTCATCAAACCAGTAAACAATGGATTGGGTAACCGTATAGCTGCTGTCAAAATCATATTGAACCCATTCGGTGGTGTTTTTGCGTGGCCACCAGTGGAGGTAAGAGGCGCTGGGATCTTTCGAATCGGCCGGTTCATACTGATCGTTGACAGACCGGTACATCCGGGGATTGTTTACCGATGAACTTACTTTGCTTTGCGATGCAATCGAAGGTGCAGGCTTGGGTTTGGCAGCAGATGCTTCACTGGCGATCCATACTTCCATTTCGCTGGGTCCACGGTTGGCCCAGGCGTAATAGGGGATGGCGGTTACGTTTTGTGATGTTTGTAAAAGGGCTTCACTGTTTGACTGGCGCCTGGTTGCCTGGCCTGTCATTTGCAAGGTCATCACACCATTCAGCAAATCGGGTTTATAGACAGCCTGTACGGGTGTTTCTTTGGGCACCACTATATTCATCACTGCACTGTCGCTGTTGTCAGGACTTTCCAGGCAATAGACCAGTGGACCGCGTTGCAAAGCGAAACGGCCGGTATTGGCTTTTACCTGCGGGTTGGCAATAACCTTTTGAGCCTGCATGGGCAGGTCAAAACGGATTTTATCACCGGCAGACCAGGTCCGGTTGATGATGGCGTACCCTTTATCCATTTTATAGGAAACAGGTTTCCCGTTTAGTAAGATCACAACAGGCTGAATGGCGCCGGTCTCGCTGTCAGTGAACGCCTCGGTTATCAGTCCGCGACCGAGCAACGTGCGCACGACCGAGTCGACGTTGACCGCGCGAATCGACGCGATCGCGCCACGACTGATCGGCTGCTTGTAGGCGATCACCGCGAGGGTCTCGAGCGCAGCTTGGCTCAGACGCGTCGGGTTCTGAGTGAGTACGAAGTCGCGCACCACGTCGTCGTGTTCCGCGCGCACGTAGATGCGCCAGCCTCCGC
>JAGODE010000068.1 GCA_017998385.1 Chitinophagaceae bacterium
GTGTACAATACAGTGTATTTTTCGGGAATAGCGAAGGGGTTTAAAGACAGTACCATACTTTAGCTGGAAGAATTTGATGTTGTTAAATTCAGGGATTCTGCTACGATTATGAATGAACGGTTTTCGTTTAAGGGGCGGGTTGATTTTCAGGTACAGGCTATTTATGTGCTCAACTCTTGACTTCAGTAGTATGATCTCTGTCTTTTGTAGAAGATAGATTTATCAGTGGATAATAAATACCTCTATTTTTTATCCTTCAGTCTAAGCTGGGCGATTGTAGCAATGTCCCTTACGAGTTGCGTCGGCGAATTGCATTCACAATTACTCAGACCTATAACATAAATATCCAGGGATGGTATATATATACCCATCGACTTAAAGCCAAATATGCTGCCTCCGTGTTCCCGTGATACTATTCCGTTTATCTCCTTAATATGCCAGCCATATCCGTATGTAAATTCTTCGCCATTGTTTAAAGAATATTTTCTGAATGCTTTGCTACTGTTTTCGGCCTTCAGCAGCAGATTTTGATTCAGCGCATTCTGCCATTTGAGCATATCTGCTGTTGTTGACATTAATGCACCGGATGAAAAAGGGACACTGTAGCTGATCACTGTTTTGTTGACAAAACCCTGTTCCTTTTTATGGTAACCGTCGGCCCTGTTCCTGATGATTTCCCTGTCGCTGGTATAGCGTGAATCGGTCATTCCGGCTTTTTTGAAAATATGCTGTTCGATAAAATTTTCATAGGATTCACCAGATACCCGTTCAATGATGTATCCCAACAGTACGTAACCAGAATTGTTATACTCAAATTTTTCACCGGGTTTAAAGTCCACCGGCTCATTTTTAAAGAAGTTTACCATCATTTCCGGCGTCATTTCTTTTTGGGCAATATCCCGGATTTCTTTCATTTTGGTAAAATCTTTAATACCGGATGTATGTGTCAATAAATGGTGAAGAGTGATAGAGTCTCCCCCGGGGTAATCCGGTATGTACTTTGTAACCCTGTCGGTTACGCCGAGTTTACCCTGCTCTTCGAGCATCAGTATTGCTATCGCTGTAAATTGCTTTGTTACCGAACCCAACTGAAATACATTCGAAGTATTCAGGTCAATATTCAATTCGAGATTGGCCTTCCCCGTCGCCCGCTGGTACACAGGTTTACCCCGCTGGGCCACCAGGAATACAGCACCCGGCCCTTCTTTATCCGGCAACGCTTTCTGAATCAGGCTATCGATACTGTTTTTCAGATTCTGAGCAGTAATAAAATTAACCGATATGCATAGTAACAGGAGCAGCAGGGATTTTCGTTTACAGAAGTACATTTTAATTTTTTATTATTTTAGAAATGGGCGTTGTTTAATTATGGCGCTAAGATTTAAATTCGGCTTCATCGTATCCTTTTGCTGAATAAGTGATCTTTCCGTTCTCAGTTAAATAAACCGATGGCCAGATTGTAAACTGAAACCCCTGCTCGGTGTCTTTCCCGATCAGAATCTCCGGTTAATTTATTTGGAAAAGGGGATATTTTTTTGAATTCGGCATTTTAATTTCCCATATATCTGTGCTGTTTCGGCCAAAGACTCAGAGCCCTCTGTATGTTTCTGCTGGGATATTGTTTATTGGCCGCTGGCATTTTTTGTAATCCACTCTGCCACATATCGGGCTACCTCCTGCCATCCACTCTGCACACAAATGCTATGTGAACGTCCTCTAAATTCCTTAAAGTCGGTAATGCTTTTTTTGTCTTTATACGCTTCAACGTTTTTAATATTTAAGCTTACAGGTATAATGTGGTCTTTTTCGGCACTTACAAACAGCAGCGGTGGGTGTGGCAGCGTAAAATCAATTTTACCGTCGCTGAATCTGCTGCTTCGGGGAATATTCCGGCTTTCCGGGATAACTGTTTTTTCATAGAGCTCATCGGATTCTCTTCGGGTGAGTGTATTGCAAATGGCATAATGAAACCACTCCTTTGTGCCGCAAAACAAACTATTGCCTTTGAGCGGATTTATAGTACCGATATTCGATTTGATAAAGGTCCATTTTAAACTCAGCACTCCGCGTGGTGAAGCTGAGGTAATACAGATTCCGGCAGCGCCTTTTTTCATTTGTATTAATTTTTGAACAACAAGCCCTCCCATTGAATGCCCAATTAAAATGGGACATTCGCCTCCTAACTGGTCAATGAATGTGCTGTAATGTTTTACTACGTCATTGAGACGGATATTTGCCAATAACTTATTGGGGCTTTTCCGGAGCAGTGCGGGTGTGCCTCCGTGATAAGGATAATCTGGCGAATGACAAATGTATCCCAGGCCGGCGAAATAATGTTTCCATTCGTTCCAGCTATGGGCATTTTCATGAAGTCCGTGGATAAAGACAATCGTTTGGGAATTCATCTTTTTAGTGTATTGTCCCCTGGTTTAGGGGTCGGTAGACAGGTTGCCCTGCTCACAATTTCTATAAATAAAAGTATACATAAAAGCGCCTGCGAGAGCCTCCTTCTATGGATAAATTCCGTTCTTCTGTAGGTATTTTATGGCTGTTGGGCGACCGTATCGGTTATGTCTTTAAAAAGCTGCGCCACCTGCGGGATTTATTGCAGGTGGCGCAGAAAAAGGGTAATAAATATCCCGGGTGATTATTGCCTAATTGCTGAAACCGAGTTTTATTTTATATCGGTATGAGCCGGCTCCGAATTCCTGTTCCAGTTTCAGTACCTCCCTGGTTTTTTTACTGATCCAGAATACTTCCTTATTGCCCGGCGACTCATGAGCAAGCAGCCAGCAGGGTATCTTTTGCTGATCATAGCCTTCCAGTTCGGCTTCTCCTTTTACCGTATAAGCTACCGTTTGATAATCGGATGCTGTACCCGGGTCATAAAACGGAATCAGGAATGTGACACCCTTTTTGAATGGGAGCAGGGGAAAGGTTTCCAGATCCAGGTGCCAGTTTAAGTAATATTTATTCAGCGAGGTTTTATAGGAATCCCATATCTTTTTCGCCCGAGTGGCCGTATCTGCATCGCTCAATAGTTTGTCATTATACCGTACCGTATTGTTGACCATATCTACAATAGTAGAAGTGACTGTTTTTACGGTTGAATTTCTGGTTGTTGCAAACTTCCACCAGGTATTGTGATAAAGGGGAGCCATTGTTTTGGCATCGGAGTATGATTTTACTATGTGCAGGATACTATCCTTGTCTTCCCATTCCTGGGTAATTTCGATGGCCGGTTTACCATTGTAGTTTGTTCGCCTAATAATCCGGGTCCAGAACTGGGTTTGGGTTCGTACCGAGTCTTTTTTCATTTTAAAATAAACCAGGTACCGGTGTGTTCCCTCTTTTAATACCGCAGTATTGATGTCTTTGGGCGAAATCCGGATAGTGTCTTTATGCTGCCCCATCAGTATAGCCGAATTGATGAGCAGCATAGCCAACAGCAGAAGTGATTTTGTTTTCATTTTACAATATTGTTATTAGTTGATCTAAAGGTGGGTAAACTTTTTTGCCATACCGGCCGGTTTTATACGGCCCCCGGTTTTTAGGCCCCTTTTTGGTAGACCATAAATACCTTTTCATAGCTATCTGGCTTTATCTGTAGACAAAATGGCCGGGATCGTATAAAAAACCAGTAATTTACCTGCGGTAATGACATCGTATGAAGGGTTTTTTTAAGCGTGAGCTGGTAGTCAGCATTTTAATCGGCGCCTCTTATTTCCTGCTTTGGGCATTGGCTATCATTATCTCTGTGGATTACAACATCCCGGAGTTCGTCAAGTCATATGGTTACTCCTGCTGGCAAAATATATATGGCCTGATGATCAGCCTGCTGATTTTTCACGTGTTTGCCAGATTTATCAGTAAACAAAGAAATAAGCTTCCATGGATTGTACTGGCCTGTATAATTGTAATCCTTCTTTTGTCAGTCTTTCAGCAGCAATGGTTGAAACTGGGAACACGGATAGGTACGTATCCTGTCATAGAAAAAGAAATGATGACCAGGGGCTACATGATCAGGGGGATAATTTACCTGTTGTACGGAATAGCTTATTTTACCAGCATAAAATTGCTGCTGCATGTTGTACAGCTTAAAAACAGGAATAACAGGCTTCAGCTGGAGAAAAAAACTGCCGAGTTGAACTATTTAAAATCGCAAACCAACCCACACTTTCTTTTTAATACGCTGAATAACCTCTATTCGCTTGCCGAAGAAAGATCGGAACTGACAGCCGGAGCTATTTTACGCCTTTCAGATATTTTGCGCTTTATGCTGTATGAGTCAAATGCAGCCTATATTTCTATCGGCAAGGAAATAAAGATAATCCGGGAGTATATCGACCTGGAAAAAATGCGATATGATGATTCACTTATCATTACAATTAATGAGCAGGTCGATGATGAGAATCAGCTGCTGCCTCCCTTATTGCTGATTCCGCTTGTAGAAAATGCTTTTAAACATGGGGTGTCTGAGACTATCAACAATCCCTTTATTACCCTCAATCTGCGGGTCAGTCAGGGGAAATTGTATTTCGAAGTAGAAAATTCCAAAAGCCGGAAAGATACTTCTGATGAGTTAAAAGAGCGTATTGGGCTGGGCAACCTGCGAAGACAACTGGATCTGTTATTTGCTGACTATAAACTGGAGATAAGGAATAACGAAAAAAGTTTTCAGGTAAGTCTGTATATTAAACTGGACAGTTATGCAAAAGTATAAATGTATAATAGTAGAGGATGAACCGCTGGCCACTAACGTACTCAAAAGTTTTATTCAGCGGATACCTTACCTGGAGCTCAAAGGAGAGTTCAGGGAAGCTATCAGTGCCAGCCAGGAGCTTCAGCGGAACGAAACGGATATCATGTTTCTTGATATTCACCTGCCTGAGATAAAGGGACTTGATTTTCTACGGACCCTCACCAATAGTCCGGTAGTGATACTGACTACCGCCTATCATCAGTACGCCATAGATGGTTTTGAATTAAGCGTGACCGATTATCTGTTAAAACCCTTTTCTTTTGACCGTTTCTTATTATCTGTCAATAAAGCCGTCAAACAAATAAATGCCAGTGAAGCGCTGGCCAGACGCACTGTTCCTGCAGAAGATTTCCTTTTTTTGACTATTGACCGGAAGAAGGTAAAAATTCTGTTAGATGAAATTCTTTATATCGAAAGTAGCCGCGAGTATGTAAAAATATTCACTTCAAAAACCAGCTATGTTTCCAGGATCGGTACATCTGAACTGGAAAAGATGCTACCCCCGCAACGCTTCAGACGTATTCAGCGTTCTTTTATTGTGGCTATTGACAAAATAGATTCTTACAATAAGGAATATGTCGAAATTAATGGGAAACGAATTTCAATCGGAGTAGCCTTTAAAAAGGAAATGGACTATTTTAAAAGGGATTAAACAGTACCTACAATACCGGCATAATAATTTATTCATCCCGGTAACATACATATAAGCATACCACATTTAAAGAGGTTTAGAACATGCAAATAACACCGTTGATGCCAGGCCAATCCAGTTTCGGAAATCTGTTTGATATGTATAAAGTTGAAGGATGCACTTCGTTTAACGAACTGATAGCGCTTTACAATAAGTTCCGGGATAATAACAAGGGTAAATCTGTTCTGCTTACACTGGATGATTTGGGTCAGTGTGAATATACCAGTACCCATGCAAAAATGATGCATGACCTCGACGATACAGAAGGATATGACCTGTCTGCGCTTGACGAGGCAGCTTTTGAGGAGGGTGAACATATCGGATACCTTTCAACTCCGTCTGAGTTTTTTATCCGTAAACAGAATTTTTTAAAGCAGGCAGGTAGCGTAAATTACGATGATGTGAGCGACCGCGGACTTACAATAGATGAAGATGAATTGCGTCTTTTGGCGGATATCAACAAATCGCCGATGAACTACCTCGATAAACAACTCTTACTGGCGGTTGTTCCGGTTGAGCAACCATATGAGGCTATTTGCGGATTTCCAAACGGATATTTTGCAGGCGACTTGAATCCTTTCGAGAATTATGCTTTGGCCAAACGTTTTTATGATAAATATGGCTACGAACTTTTTGGCATAGGGGCCTCGTTGCTTGGTTTTATTGGGACAAAAAGTCTGGATGATCAGCAGACACGTGAACTGACTGCCGATCTGATGGCACTATATGATGCGCAGGCCGATATCGCGGTCAGGCTGGTAGAAATAATAAAACGCAATAATTACTTTTTTATTAAGTACACCGAGAGTTTGCAATAAATGCGGGTAACACAATCTTATAGAAAGGGATTCGTAATAATCCCTTAGTCAAAATCAAATAAGTCGCCGAGAAATCCGCCTTTCTTTTTCTTTGGATAATCCCGGTTTTTATAATCGTCTTCCCGGTATTTGTTATCCCTGTTAAACGAGCCTGTGGAATCGGACTCGTATCGCTTTGACTGTTCGATGATTTTGTCAAGCTCTCCTTTGTCCAGCCATACACCCCTGCACTGCGGGCAATAATCGATCTCTACATTTGACCGTTCTGTCATTACAAGCGTTTCGTTGCAATTAGGGCATTTCATTTTTCTGCTATTTAGAAACATGAAATTACTAAAAGTCTGAATAGAATCAGTGCTACATTCCCATGAGGCAAGAACTATTTTAGCGCCATTGTCCGGACTTAGTTGCTTTTTGTTCAGGTTATTTATCTCTTTACCTGTATCAAAGCGGCAGGTAATGTAAAAGTCTGACGAATACAAATGGGATTAGAATCGCCTTTAGCTTTTCGCGAATGTTATCTATTCAAATAAATACTATTGCCTGTAGAACATACTTACTCCCGCTGATAGTTTTGTGCATCATTCAGGAGCTTATTAAAATAGCCTAAGTATGAAAAGAAGTATTTTGATAGGGGTTATAGCGCTGGTTCTGGTTCAATACCGCAAACAGCATGAACATCCGGTACCATCTGGCGGGTCTGTGGCTGCAACTCAGCTGATGGGTAGTTTTTTGCCATAGGAGGAGATTACGGCTTACCTGCATGAGTATGTAGAAAAGGGATTACCGTTTACGTTTATGGGCACGTAACGGTGATCAATACTGGTAACTGCAAAAGGGTTGTCAAGCGGGTAGGATAATAAAGCTATGCAGTCATGCCTGCTATGGCCGGTTACCGCATTACAAAAATGTTTACAGTTATCGTTATTCTGCGTTTGAAGGTGGAAGGCAGAGTTGCGCGCAATTAAAGATCAATACCTGCCTGACGGCATTAGTGCTGGCAAAGGTGACTGATGCCGATAAGATCACCATCCGGGTGCTGTTGAACCATAGTTTGGGTATCGGAAATTTTTAGGATAACCCCGGTTTTATCATGAATTATTTGGATAATCCGGCGCGTACCTGTACGATCAGTAATTATCCCGATGCAGCACAGGATAGGCTGTTTGAGCCGGACTCCGGTACCGCTTATTCTGATTTTCCGGAAATCTTCCTGATGGGGGAGGGTTTCCGGGTTTTTGGGAATAAAGGGGTGAGTTTTTATATATGTTTCTATTGTTGGGAAAGAAAAGAAAGTAGGATATTTTTCCCTTGAGGTAATGGGAAATACCTAGTGGCCGGTAGGCATAGAATAGTAGAAACCGGTATAAGGATAATAAAATGATTTAATCTGCGTTAAGGCAATTCTTATTCTATTGTCGTTAAGAACATATTAGTTTTAGGCAATTATGCTAATTAAACCGCTTAAAGCTTGCGTGCTCTTGCGTTATATAATATATTTATAGCTGGAATTTATTTTTTCATCCAAAACCCAACTGCCACTATCGTCCTGTTTACTACTTATTCTCCTGTTTATTTATTGTAATTATCAGTCAGCGCCTTGTGCCGGATGATTGTATCGCGTAATCTCCTGAATGAATCGGGGAACGCAGCATCAAAGCGGTCGGGGGCGGGGTAATGTAGTTTATTTCCGACGCTCAGTGAGCCCTGCCGGCTGCACTGTAACCAATCCCATAAAAAGCCAAATCCAAACCACTTATGATCCAAAAATTTACCCGAAATTTTTTTCTGTTCTTTCTCATCCTGGCCGCATCGCTGAAGTTTGCCCCAGTGTATGCCCAGGCTTACACAGAAAGTTTTAATGACATCGCTACTCTGCCGGGATCTGGATGGCATATCCAGAATAACAGTACTCCGGTAGGTGTGCTCGGCTGGTTTCAGGGCACTGCAACGAATGCAACGCCAACACCTGGCCCCTTTAATGCCAATACTGGAGCTGCCAACGCCTACATCGCTGCCAATTTTAACAGTACCGGCAGCACGGGTACTATCAGCAACTGGCTGGTGACGCCCAACCGAACACTGCGCAATGGGGATGTCTTTACTTTTTATACCCGCAAGCCAACTATCAGTGGTGGTATGACAGACTATCCGGACAGGCTTGAGGTCCGCATGAGCACGAATGGAGCCAGTACCAATGTAGGTACCGGAGCCATCGGCTTAGGCGATTTTACCACCTTACTGCTTTCCGTCAACCCCACACTGATGGCGAATGTCTATCCGCAAACGTGGACACAGTTTACTATTACTATTTCAGGTCTTCCGGCTCCCACCTCGGGGCGAATAGCCTTCCGGTATTTTGTAACAGGTGCCGGATCTTTAGGAACCAATAGTGATTATATAGGTATTGATGACGTTGTCTATACACCTTATGTATGTCCTGTACTTACACTGAATCCGACCACTTTACCTGGTGGCACAGCAGGTTCGGCATATAGTCAGTCGCTGGGCCAGACAGGAGCGCTTGGAGCGCCGTCTTATGCGATTACTGCCGGTGCGCTGCCTCCGGGACTTACGCTTAGTGCCGGTGGCACCATAAGCGGTACACCCACTGCAACGGGGACATTTAACTTTACAGCTACTGTTTCAGATGCCAGTGGCTGCTCGGGTTCCAGGGCCTATTCAATAACTGTTGTGTGCGCTGCTAATCCAATCACATTTACAGCTCCGTCACTAATTTGCAGCAACAACCCTGTGACACTGACAGCATCGCCAGCCGGCGGCACATTCTCGGGTACCGGAGTATCTGGTAATACCTTTGACCCCTCGGCAGGTACACAGACGCTCACCTATGATTATACAGATCCTTACGGATGTTCTTTCTCTTCTACCGCTCTCTTTACCGTAGCTCAGGGTGGTGTCACCTCTGTTTCGCCGGGCACACAGACTATTTGCAGTGGCGATGCTATTGCAAACATCATAGCATCCAATACCGTGTCAGGCGCTACGTTTAGCTGGACAAGAGATAATACGGCATCCGTAACAGGTATACCTGCTTCAGGTGCGGGTAATACAATCACCGGTTCGCTGGTTAATACAACTACTGCACCTGTCACCGTTACGTTTAGTATAGCCGGCACGGCCAGCGGTTGTACCGATGGTACAAGGGTGTCTGAAGTACTTGTAAATCCCACACCGGTTGTTAATGCTATAGCTCCCCAGACTATTTGCTCAGGTTCGGCTATTACTACAGTTAATCCATCTGGTGCTGTTGCCAATACCACATTTACCTGGAGCCGCAACAATACAACTGCTGTAACGGGTATTGCTGCCAGCGGCTCAGGAGCCATCAGCGGTTCGCTGGTTAATACCACCAATGCTCCGGTAGTGGTCACTTTTACTGTTACCCCTTCGGCAAATGGCTGTACCGGCACTCCGGTTACTTTCAATGTAACGGTTAACCCCACGCCAACCGCTACGGCTTCCATTGCCACACAAACGGTTTGCTCTGGTGCTATTACACCTATTAATCTTACTGGAAATGTAACAGGTACAACTTTTAACTGGACAAGAGACAATACAGTTGCGGCTACCGGCATTGCGGCAAGCGGGTCGGGAAATATTTCCGGCACACTGACCAATACAACCAGCAATCCTGTAACAGTAACATTTACGATTACACCTGTTGCCAATGGATGTACAGGTACGCCGATAACGGCTACAGTGACTGTAGGTGCAGCGCCGGTAATTGTTTGCCCCGCTAATATCAGCATCAGCAATATCACCAATACGTGCGGAGCACCGGCTACATACACAGCCAGTGCAACAGGTATTCCTGCACCCGGTATCAGCTATAGCTTTTCCGGCGCTACTACAGGTAGCGGCAGTGGTACCGGCAGCGGATCCATCTTCAACGTAGGAGTTACAACCGTTACGCTTACTGCTACCAATAGCTGCGGTACAAGCAGCTGCTCCTTTACTGTTACGGTGCTTGACACGCAGAACCCCACAATTTCCTGTCCAGCACCGGTAACGGTAAGCTGCGCGGGTGAGGTACCCGTTGTGGATATTTCAGGCGTTACTGCGGCTGATAACTGTTCCGGCGTTACCGTCACTCATACAGGCGATGTGATAACCAATCAAACCTGTGCGAGCCGATATACGATCGAAAGAACCTATCGGGCAACCGATGCCGCCGGCAATGCCGTTACCTGTACACAAATCATTACGGTAAATGATCAGACTGCTCCTGTAATCAGTTGCCCCGCTAATATCACAACTGCCACACCCGTTGGCTCCTGCAATGCAGTAGTCAGTTTTGCGGTGACGGCTACCGACAACTGTGGCGGACCGGTTACCATTACTACGATGCCTGCTTCAGGTTCCGTATTCCCAATGGGCACTACTACCGTCACGGCAACTGCTACAGATGCTTGCGGCAATAGTTCTGTCTGCACCTTTACTGTAACGGTAACAGATGGTCAGTTGCCGGTTATTGCTGCACAGCCGGCCAACGAGGTTATTTGTGCCCAGGGCGATGCTGGCTTTAGCGTGACAGCGTCGAATGTACTGAGCTATCAATGGCAGATACAGCAGGGTGCAAACTGGGTAAATATCAATGGAGCTAACAACAGCACTTATGCAATAGCCAACGTCACACCAGCGATGAGTGGCAGGGTATATCGTGTAATGCTGGTTGGACATTGCACTACTATCTATTCAACTCCTGCAACACTGACCGTAAATCAACTGCCTCAGCCGGCCATTCTCACTCCGGCAGAAGTTTGCATCGACGACCGCAGCATTCAGCTGCAGGCTACACCTGCAGGTGGTGCATTCAGCGGCCCGGGTATTACAGGCAACAACTGGAACCTCGAAATACCCGCGGCGGGCAATCACAGCATCAGCTACACATATACAGATGGGAACGGTTGCACCGTAACGACCAGCAAAGTGGTTAATCTCCGGTTTTGCGCGAGCTTCCAGAGTGTGCTGGAACTGCAGGCGTATCCTAACCCCACTGATGGAAAAGTGACTGTGAAAGCGCTGATAACAATGGACGAAATCTGGAGCATTGGTGCCAATGATCTTGTCGGACGTCAGGTATGGCGAAAAGATATTCCATTGCGTAAGGGCTGGAATGTATTTGAAGTAGATCTGACAGGCAAACTGCCCGGTATGTACATCATCACACTCAGCCGTGGCGGAGGCCGCAAAGCAGATATCAAAGTTTTGAAGGCTAACTAATCGCAAACAGCATAAAATAAAAAGCGGCCCATTTGGGTCGCTTTTTATTTTTACAGGAACCGGTGTGTATCGGTCAGAATAGATGTTTACAGACTCCGCTGACAGCTTGTTTTGAACCGGCTCTCCCCCTAATATAGCGCATAAGCAACGGACCAGGCATAGTGCGGAAATCATCGCCGTGGCGTTAACATTCGGTTTCATGAGCCGGCCTTATCGCTGGCTGGCTAAGTGCCCGCAGAGGAGCTGTTTGGCATACCCATATCCAAATTATCACATAAAATCCTTTCCAGTTCGTTTAGTTTAAACGGGCGGTGCAGTTTGGGATGTGCCTGTTGATCTGTCAGCGGATCATCCAGTTCATATTTATCGGAGATAAATATCATCGGAAATCCGGGTAGTTTATTTTCTTCTCCGCAGGTGCGCAGAATATCATTACCGTTGGTAAAAAAAGCTTCTGCATCAAAGATCAGTGCGTGAACCGGCTGATGCCTGATAGTATGGGTAAATTCGGCCGGGGTGGTCAGGATGATGAATCCCTTCCTTTTGAGAAAGTGTTTCACATTTAAAAAGCTGTTTCGATTGTAAATCGAAACGTATACGGTGAATGGCGGTATCGTCATTGGTAGCTTAAGCGTTTCGGAAAACAGGTATACTTTAATTCCTATAGACGCAGCGGCTGCCTGCTGGTCACATTTTCAGGATTTTTTTTTGCACAATTGCCTGTAAAAAAGAAACCCGGTACCAGCCTGGTAAGCAGGTAGTACCGGGTAGGGTACGGATCTGACAATCATAAACCTGTTTGCATCGGGCTGCTACTGCCCGGGTACATCGATGATCTCTACTTTCTCCTCTACCAGTTTTCTGATAGGTATTGATATCAGTTTGTTATCTGTTCTTAATATAAAATTGATAGAATCCATACGTTCAATAACCCCTTCAGTATCCTGTACTCGTATACGCTGACCAACATGAAAGTTCTTTTTTGTATACAGTCCGGCCAGGATGTTTCCCAGCACATCCTTTGCCCCCAGTCCGAATGCCAGGGCAAAAGCCAGGAAGATGGAGCCAATAATGATAATGAAGTTTGACGTAATGGCCCCGGTATCAATACCTGCCTGGTTCAGCGAAGTAATCGATACCAGGATCATAATTACATAATAGGCAATGGTGCTGATAAGACCCGATGCCTGTACCCCTACAGAGTTAATGCCGGTACTGATAGCCTTACGTACAAAACCGGCCACATACAGCCCGATAATAAAAATGAGGATAGCGCTAAAAAGCCGTGGCAGATAGGCGATGAGATTGCTGATCTCCTGCGTTACCACTTCCCAGCCCAGGGTCTCTGAGGCAAAAACTGCGAATAACAGAATGACTGTCCAGTAAACTGCTTTTTTTACAATCTGTGCCAGGTTCCAGCCCGTTTCATTTTTTTGCGATACATCGCGGCCAAGTGCCCTGCTGGTAAATTTTTCAAACTTGCTTAACTGTACAGCTTTGGATACGAGATAAGAGAGGCTGCGTGCAACCAATACACCGATCAGCATTATAACCAGGGCAATGAGTATGCCCGGTAAAGTTTCAAATATCTTATGCCACATCGAGTTGAAAGCATCCCAGAAATTCTGACCCACCGTTTGAATTTTGTCCATAACATGTTTTGGTTGAGTGTACGGTAATAAGGTTTACAGCGAAAAATCTTCCGTTCCGCCCAGGCGTCCGGCCTCTCTGCCCGTTTCTGTTTTGAAGAGCTTCTGAACGGTTTCAAAATATTTCAACGAAAACAGCTCGGCGATGTCCGAAAAAACACGGATATAACTGATATCGCGCATTAGCTTTTCCCTTACGTCCGCCGGCACTTCAGTTTCCTGGCGCAATCGCTTAAAAGGATTTAGTTTTTCTGTCATTGTACATTCTTTCGTTATTATTTACACAGGGTTACTATCCTGCTTTTTGCTCTTTTCAGCCGCATTTTTACCGCACTTTCGCCCAGACTCAGTGTCTCCTGGATATCTTTTATACTCATATCATCCTGGTATTTCATCAATAGTATCATCCGCTCTTCGGGACTGATCTCAAACAGGGCCCACTCCAGTTGCCGGGCACGTATCTGCAGAAATTCCTGGTCATCTATTTCTGCCTCATCAGTTGTATCGTGGTTGTCGAAAAGTTCCACTACTATGTTTTTCTTCCGGAGAAAAGACATGCAGAAATTATAGGTGATCGAATAAAGCCAGGTCGAAAAAAGTGCATTCCCCTTAAACTGGCCCAAACTGATAAATACCCGGAGAAAGATATCATGTGTCAAATCCTTGGCATCTTCCGGTTTTTTAATAAACATCAGACATTTATTGTATACCGGCTTCGAATACCGGTCATATAAGATTCCAAACCAATAAGGGTCATTCGTTTTTCTTATTTGTTCCACTAATTCAGCGTCCGGCATTTCGGAATAATTCGGCATGGTTTCTATCCTTAACTCTTCCATTAGACGGGATAATCTTAAAAAGTCACATAAAAGGCAGATTCAATTCGAGATATCTGTATTTTTTTCAGCTGTTTCCCGGTGTTGCCTGCTGGGGAAAGCAATGTTGCTTATTTTTTACTTTAAATCATTTTAGTATAAATTATTTATTTAATTAATTTGTTTAAGCAGGTCACTTTTCTGTAAACAAAAAAGCAACCCGTCGGGGCTGCTTTTCATCCGTAAATATTTTTGTTGCTCACCTGTCATATGAAATCAGTGTTGTTTTTGCTGCTGCATTACTTTTTCTGCAAACTGCCAGCTTTCTATCGGCGTATGCCGGTGTTTGCGGGTTACTATTGTATCCGGTCTTTTAAGTATTGCGGGTATTCATCTCTATCCGGATCATGCCCTCGCGCGAAAGAGCTTGCGAGATAATAGTGATTATATCTGAAGTGGAAGCAAAACGACCCGGCATTGCGGATGAACAGCCTGTTTCATCATCAATTTCTTTACGGCCAGCTTCTTTTCCCGTCTGGTAGGCAACAGCCAGTAAAGAAGTGAGTATAAATAAGGGAAATAAACGGCTGCCGTTCATCGTGGAGGTTGTTTAGTTTTTCTTTTTAAAATGAATAACCTGCTTTACTAGTAAGAAATGCTTTTTATAACTGTATTGGAAACACTTCTAAAGCCGATACATAACTAAGATACTTAGAATCCTGAGGCCATATAGGTGCAATCGTATGCGTAAGAAATACAATAATACGGTTAAAGGAAAAAGCGGCTGCCCGGCATTTTTCGTCGGATACTCAATTTTTTCCGACCGATTCTAAAATCTGCTTTCAGGCTCCGGCACAAGGATTCATTTTTGTCTCAGTTAAACAAAATCCTTCCCCATGCAATCTGTTTTTAAGCTTTCCGGTTATTATGCCGGCCTGCTTTTCTTTCTTTTTTTACTGGCTGGCTGCCAGTCGTCTGAAAACAACGCTCAGCCTTCTGCAACGCCGTCTATTAATTCTTCTCCGGCAAACAATGGCGATCCGCTGGTAGCTACAATTGGAAATGTGTATGCGAAAGGAAGCGGAAAATTTGATATAGATATACAGGTAAAGAAAGGAAAATTGAAGTTGGGTGATAAAGTAGATATCGTCAATGCATCTGGTACCCGTTATGCAGCTACTGTTTCGGCGATGCGCAATCCCTTTGAAGATGTAAAGGAAATAGAAGATAATGAAAGTACACATTATATCGTGGTCATGGGACCGGCAGATGCCCGTTTTGATGCCGATTTTGTACTCGTTAATCCGGGGGCTGATGCGGCCGCAGCTCCGGCTACCAGCCGGGCAGCCTTTACAGGTCATATCAATAATCAACCCTGGAAGGGAGCGGACTTCCCCTATTCGTTTTCGTTATTCAAAAAAGGCGTGGAGAAGTTTGCCGGCAACAAACCCTATCTCATGCTGGCATTCCGAAGTATGGATGCTACAGATGACCGGCAGCTCACTATCATGATTTTTACGTCCACTGGTCAGCCGGGTATATATGAAAAGGATAAGCTGGAAATACTGTTAAGCGGTTCTCCTGCCGGCGATAAAAACAATCCGGAAATGTGGGGATATACATTTCCGGCCAATAAGCAGGCACAACTAAAGGTAGAGATAAACTCTTTCAACCAGCAGGATAGCAATTCAGCTACGATTTCGGGAAAGATCAGTGGCTATCTGGTAAAAGCCTTGGGAAAAGACCGCATGCCGGTAGAAGGAAACTTCACTAATCTGAAAGTAGCGATATATAACGAACCTTATCTGGCTGGAAAACCCAGGCCATAAAGATGATAGCGGTAATGAAAAATGACCGGCTATATTTTTTATACTAAATTATTTATATGAATAAAAAAACAGTCCTTATCCTGTCTGCTTTATTACTGGGTATCCTCTCCCAGGCCCAGGTCAATACCAATGCTATCCGTAAAGTTGCCACCGGACAAAGTGCTGCTGCATATTTCCGTATTACGGTAAAAGGGTTTACCTGTATGCGCGAAACAGCAGATGATATACTCGAACGCGATGGAAAGCGGGATGAAGTATACCTTACTTCTTTCAGCTTTCTAGTAAACTCTGCAGGAGTGGCGCAACCCAATAGTGCAGTGCGTACCCGTACTAAAACACTTGGCGACATCAACGGTCGTAACCCTACCGAATACAGGTGGATGGCCGGGAGCGCTGCTGGTGGCCTTGGAGGTATTCAGAGCGGTGATAACCTTCCAGACGCAGAACCATGGAAAAACAATGCGCCTGCAAGTGGCGATCTGCTGCCTTTTGTACTGTGGGAGGGGCAGCTGACCGAAGGATCAACTATGGCAGTGATACATCCCGGCATAATGGAGTGGGATGGTCCGGCAGACTTTCTGACCAATTTCTGGCACAGCAGTTTTATAGCTCAGGCGCTGAAACCGGCTATAGGGTTGGCATCGCTACCCTTCCGGGCATTAGGGATTGGAGAAAATGCAGCCTACAACGAAACAGATCCGGGCGTATGGCCCATACCAGAAGCCGCACAGAACTTTAGTGATGTTTTTTATAAAACAGATTTGTCGGGCCTTACCAGAGAACAAAAAGTTCAGTTGATGGTGGCCTCCGATAAACCAGGTGATCGCCCTGTTGGGGTGAATGCCGAAAGTATTTACAATCCACTGCAGATCCGGTTAAATTATGCAACGGCCACACAACTGGGGCAAAAAGATTTTGGTTATGGAAACGGTATTATACCTCTTCGTTATAAGGATGATGATGGGTATAAAGGAGAGTACATCCTGTACCTGGCCATAGAAAAAATTACTGATCCCGCACAAAAGAGCAGGATTAATATTACACACCTAAATAATTTTGATCCACTGGGCAGTTATAGCCTGCGCAACGTGTACGCGGCGGATAAGGAAGCTGATATACTCAATGGAGGCACTGCCAGCAATACACCCGTTGTACTGAATGAATTGAAGGGGTTGCGCAGTCAGCGCTGGAAGATTAAAAAAAGTAATCAGTACTATTTTACCATCACCAATCAGTACAATAATCTCAACCTCGATATTTTAAACCGCCATGATGTAAATGGCAGCAACATTGTAACCAGCCGCCCTGCCGTAAATGATCCCAATGAAACACAACAGTGGTCATTTATCGGCTACTGCGATGGCAGCTGGCTTATCCGGAATGCAAAAACTCAACGGGTTGTAGAGGTGTATAATGCGCAGACATCTGTAGCGGCACCGCTGGGCCAAATGGACGCCAGCCATACAGCCAATCAGCGCTGGTTTATTGAAAAGAAATGATACATTAATCATAATCATAGAGTTTGTATATGAAAAGAATTATCCTGTTTGTCACAGCCCTTCTTACAATTACTATACTGCAGGCGCAGAACTGTGATTATTATTTTCTTCAGGAAGGCAAAACGATTGAGATCGGGTTTAAGAATAAAAAAGGAAAAAGCACCGGCCGTCAGGTTTACAGTATCAGTAAACGTGAAAAAAAAGGAAACAGGGTGACTGCTACCGTTAGCACTGAAATGTTTTCTGCAAAAGGGAAAAGTGAAATGAAAGCAGAAAATGAGGTCAGCTGCGATAATGGAAAGCTGCTCTGCGACATGCGTATGTATGTGCCTGCGGGGCAGCAGGAATACCTGAGCAGCAGTACGGCTAAAGTAGAAGAGGCCAGCCTGGAATATCCGGCCGGTATGAAAAAAGAAGATCAACTGAAAGACGGACAGTTTTCCATGAACTTTAAAACGGAGGCCGGGCTTGCCGGAACACTTTCAGTTAGCATAACGAACCGGAAAGTGCTGGATAAGGAGATTGTTACAACACCGGCAGGCAGCTGGGAATGTTTTAAAATATCCTGTACCACGAAGATCAATACCAAAATCATGTTGAATATACCGGTGACTATAAATGTGACCGAGTGGTTTGCTCCGGGATTTGGTATTGTAAAGACGGAAGCCGGTGGCTCTACTACTGAAATAATTGCTATCCGATAACCATGAAAAGAAGACTCTTTTTAAAAAGTCTTTTATTGCTGTTTGCCACAGTCCAGGCCTGCGCACAATCCGATTGGAAAAAACCAACGGTATTGCTCCTGAATGGCAAAGATGCGGATATTGTATACCGTTATGGCGATGTAGACAACCTCAATCAGGGATGGTCACCCGGGTATAACCCATTTACCGGGAAAACAACCTATCCCCATCGCTTTCCGTTTAAACCCAGTGCCACAGACCCGGCAGGTACAGACCGTATAATGG
>JAGODE010000334.1 GCA_017998385.1 Chitinophagaceae bacterium
CCACAGCACTATGCGCGATTACCTGCCCCAGGCGTACAACGATTTCATTTTTGCCATCATTATTGAAGAGTATGGATTTGCGGGGGGAAAGTTTATCGTGTTTATATATCTCGTATTTCTATACAGGTGTATACGGATTTTTAAAAGATGCCCTTATGCGTTTGGCGCATTCCTGGCACTCGGTCTCAGTTTTACACTGGCCATTCAGGCTATCGCCAATATGGCGGTGACAGTAAATCTGTTTCCGGTTACAGGGGTTACGCTGCCATTGGTGAGTATGGGTGGGTCGAGTTTCATTTTTACCTGCCTGGCTATCGGCATCATATTGAGTGTGGCGCGTAATGTGGAGAAGCTGGAAGGCAGTGAAAGGCAAAAGGTAGAAGCATGAAGGCAGAAGGTAAAAGGTATGTAAGACTCTTTAACCTTTTACCCTTAACCTTAAACCTTATAGCGTAGTCGAACAAATGAAAAAGAGGATAATCATAGCAGGAGGAGGAACAGGCGGACATATTTTCCCGGCCATTGCCATAGCCAATGCATTGCGCCAGCAGGATAGTGAGGTGGAACTGTTGTTTGTAGGAGCGAAAGGGAAGATGGAAATGGAAAAAGTGCCACAGGCTGGTTATCGGATTGAAGGACTGGATATAGCCGGATTCAACAGAAGCTCTTTGATAAAAAATCTGGGATTACCGTTCAAGTTGGTAAAAAGCTTTTTTCAGGTAAGAAAGATTTTCAACGCTTTTAGCCCAGATGCTGCAATTGGTGTGGGCGGTTATTCCAGTTTTCCGGTCTTGCGTTATGCGCAGGCCAGGGGAATACCCACATTCATACATGAGTCCAATTCATTTGCCGGTAAGAGCAATATCATGCTGGGTAAAAAAGCGACCCGGATATATGTAGCATCTGAAGGGATGGAAAAGTTTTTTCCGGCGGATAAGATCCGGATCACCGGTAACCCCGTGCGTGCAGCTATTGTAAATGCAACTGTGAACCAGGCAGAAGCACTCGCTTTCTTTTCGCTGCAGGGCAATAAGAAAACAGTGCTGGTAGTGGGAGGCAGTCTTGGTGCAAAAACTATTAATGAAGCGATTGATAACGGATTGGATCAGCTGGAAGCGGCCGGCTTACAACTGATCTGGCAAACCGGAAAACCCTATGCAGACCAGGCAAGGCAGCGCGCCAGTGGCCGGTCGTTTGTCTGGGCCAATGATTTTATAACCCAGATGGAGAAAGCGTATGCAGCAGCTGATATGGTAGTGGCCCGTTCGGGCGCCATGACCGTGGCTGAGCTGACTGTAGTGAAAAAGCCCGTTTTGTTCGTACCCTATCCCTACGCCGCCGAAGACCACCAGACTGTTAACGCCCAACAGCTGGTGTCGAAAGGTGCGGCCCTGCTTATCAAAGACAGCGAAGCAAAAGAAAAGCTGATACCTGCTTTGCTGGAGCTGGCCGGGGATGAAAGAAAACAGACAGACATGAGAAATAATATGGCAGGCCTGGCCCGGGTGGATGCAGATGTGCAAGTGGCCAGGGATATATTGACCGTATTAAAAAAATGATTGTACGTGATTGAACCTAACCCGATAAGAAAACTTATGGCCGATGCTGCTGCTGACAGCGCAGGCGGTCAGACCGTACCAATCAATACTGTCCTTATGAACTCCCCTTTCAGGGGGCTTAATGGAGTGCAGCAAGTGTATTTCATCGGCATCGGAGGCATTGGCATGAGCGCACTCGCGAGGTTCTTTGCAGCAAAGGGGGTAAAGGTGAGCGGGTATGATAAAACCCCCACACCGCTTACCCGGTCACTGGAGCAGCAGGGTATCGTTATCCATTACGAAGAAAACCTGCAGCTGATACCGGCCAAACCCGACCTGGTGGTATACACACCAGCCATACCGGCGGCTCACCAGGAACTGGTGCATTACCGGCAGTCGGGCGTGAAAGTGGTAAAACGGAGCGATGTGCTGCAGTTGATATCGGAAAGTTCTTTTAATATATGTGTGGCAGGTACGCATGGCAAAACAACCATTACCACCATGATCGCGCATTTGCTGCGTCATAGCGGATTTGGATGTAACGCATTTCTGGGTGGTATTTCAGTAAACTATGATACCAATTTCTGGAGCGATCCCCGTAATGTGTGCGTGATTGAAGCCGATGAGTTTGATCGTAGTTTTTTGAAATTAAGTCCCGATATAGCGGTGATATCGGCCATGGATGCCGACCACCTCGATATCTATGGTACGGCCGATGCAGTTGAACAGGCATTTATTGATTTCAGCAAATGCATCAGGCCCGGCGGCACGCTGGTGATGAAGAATGGATTGAAACGGGCAGCCGCACTGAGCGGAAGTCAGAAGCTTGTATACGGACTGAAAGCATCGGAAGGCGGAGCCTATGCTGCCAATGTGCGAACACACCAGGGCAGTTATACGTTTGATGCAGTACTGCCTGGTAAAACCATTATGGATGTGACATTGCACATGGGCGGTATGCATAATGTGGAGAATGTAATGGCTGCAATTGCGGTAGCCGACACATTGGGCGTAGAGACGGAAAAGATTCGGGAGGCAGTAGAAGCATTCAGAGGTGTGAAGAGACGGTTTGAGTATGTGTTGAAAAATGAAACAGTGGTTTTTGTAGATGATTATGCACATCACCCGCAGGAACTCGAAGCGCTGATCGGTGGAGCACGTCACCTGTTTACAGACCGAAAGGCAACGATCATTTTTCAGCCGCACCTGTTTACACGCACACGCGATTTTGCGGAAGGATTTGCCGCCGCACTGGATGAAGCCGATGAAGTGATACTGTTGCCGATTTACCCGGCACGCGAGCTGCCCATAGAGGGTGTGACCAGCGAAATGATTCAGGGATTGATGAAAAGGGCAAATGTACAGGTACTGAGTAAGGAGGCCATGCTGAAATGGATAAGTGATGTATTTGTGCCGGGGCTGAGCGAACGTGCACCGGGATTGTTGATTGCAGCAGGAGCAGGAGATATTGATGCATTGCTGCCTGATATTAAAGAAAGATTGACAGTAAAATAAATAGTGGGTACAAAGAAAACCATAAGAAGAATAGTAGTAGTGACCATCTGGCTGGCCATCGGCACCGGTATGCTTATGTTACTGATCGCCGCTATCGGCAGGCAGAAAAAGGAAACCTGCAAAGACTATGTGATCAGCATCAGTGGCAGCGATAACCAGGAATTGTTCTTACAGAAAAGTGATGTAGTGGCGCTGCTGAAAGCAGCGGCAAAAGGAAAAATAAAGGGACAACCTGTGGCCGCTCTCGATTTGTGGAAGATGGAGCAGCTGCTCGAAGACAACCAATGGGTGAAAGATGCGCAGTTGTATATTGATAATAAAGAAGTGCTGCATGTAAAAGTGCAGGAGCGTACGCCTGTAGCACGCGTGTTTACCAGTACCGGTCAGTCTTTTTACTTCGATGAGAACGGACAGAAGCTGCCGCTGTCTGACCGGATGAGTACACGCCTGCCAGTATTTACAGGCTACACCGATAAAAAGAAAATGACTGCTGCAGACAGTATACTGCTCAGCGATATAGTGCAAACAGCAGCTTATATCAATAGCCAGCCATTCTGGACTGCACAGGTGAGCCAGATAGATATCGTACCCGCCGGACCGCGCAGCTGGGAAATGGATATGGTACCGTTGATTGGTTCACATACCGTGAAGCTGGGCGATGGAAAGAATATTGAACAGAAGTTTAACCGCCTGTTTACTTTTTATAAAGAAGTATTGAGTAAATCAGGATTCGGTAAATATAAAACGGTAGATGTACGCTTTGCCGGACAGGTAGTGGCTGCACGCAGTGAGAATCCGAAAGTAGATCAGGCGCAGCTGAAACGGAATGTAGATGCATTGCTGCGGCAGATAAAAGAAGCAGAGAAGGCAGCCGAAGCAGATGCAGCAGAACAGCAGCGAACGGTCACCGCCGCTCCTGCAGATAATGCGGCCAGACCGGCTGCAGCTGCAAGGCAGGCAGATGACAAACCGGCTGATAATGGCAACAGGCAACCCAGAAATGTGATGCCACCGCGCCGCGATCAGCCAAAACCAAAAACGAACAACAACTAAAAACAACATAACATGATCAAGGAACAACCCATGCAGACTGGCGCAGATACTGGCCCCAGCCGGCTCAATGGAACAGAACAACCCATTATTGTGGGCCTCGACATAGGCACTACCAAAATTGCTGTGATTGCCGGCCGTAAAAACGAATATGGTAAGCTGGAAATCCTCGGATTCGGCAAAGCCAACTCAAACGGAGTAAAGCATGGGCAGGTATTGAATATCGATGAAACCATCAAAGCCATTCGTACCGCGCTCGACAATTGCTTTGCTTCTAATCCCAACCTCGATATCAATGAGGTGTATGTGGGTATTGCCGGCCATCATATCAAAAGCCTGCAGACACGTGGCGATATCGTACGCCAGGCTACTGAAAACGAAATTTCACAGAAAGAAATTGATCAGCTGATTGCGGATCAGTATAAGACCTATATTCC
>JAGODE010000069.1 GCA_017998385.1 Chitinophagaceae bacterium
GCTCGGGCAGTGTCATACCACATACTTTGATGCGCATTGCCGATCGGGGGCGTGCAGCCGGAATGTTTGTGTTCTCCTGCATAATTATACCAGTTTTATGATGAACTGGCCTGCAATCGTTAATTAGTGTTGCGCTATACGCAGTTTTTCTACAAACGTTTCAAAGGCGATACCAGGCTCAGGTTCTTTCATGAAATTTTCACCTATCAGAAATCCGCTGAAGCCGGCCTGTCTTAAAGTTACGATCGTTTCTACATTACTGATCCCGCTCTCTGCCACCGCCACTTTATCTGTTGGAATTTTGTTGATAAGCTGCAACGAGGTATTAATATCCACCTCAAATGTTTTGAGGTTACGGTTATTCACACCCACCATATCTACTTCGTCGCATATATGATCCAGCTCTTCTTCATTATGTATTTCGAGCAATACCTCCAGCCCGATAGTGCGTGCAAAAATGGCCATCTCCTTTACTTCGCGGGGCGAAAGACAGGCTGCAATTAGCAGGATTACATCTGCACCAAAAGCACGGGCCTCCGCTATCTGCCAGGGATCAATCATAAAATCCTTGCGCAACACCGGTATATCGGAGATCACTTTTGCCTGGATAAGGTCATCGAGGTCTCCGCCGAAAAACTGCTGATCGGTGAGGATCGACATACCCGCCGCGCCTTTATCATTATAAGCTCTTACCACCGGTTCTACTTCCAGTTCTTTTGATTTAAACCAGCCCTTACTGGGACTTTTTCGTTTAAACTCGGCAATGATACCGCTGCTGCCCGGCACGAGCAGATAGTCGCGCAGTGAGCGGGTTGCTATTTCCCAGAAAAAACCTTCGCGCCGGAAACGTTCTATACTGCTTAGTGGTTTGAGCGCTTCAATCTCTTTTCGCTTTTGTGCTACTATCGTATCAAGGATATTACTCATTGTAAACTCAACAGTTTTTTAAGTGAAGCATATGCGCGACCACTCTCATGACTTTCTACTGCCGCAAGATAAGCATCTTCATAGCTGGAATACCCACCTGTGCTGAATAAGGCCATCGCAGCATTGGCCAGTACTACGGCATGCTGCGCCCAGGTACCCTCACCTTTGATTACCTGCAGAAAAATATCGGCCGCCTGCTCCACGGTAGCGCCACCGTAAATATCTGCCGGATAGACCATCCGTTTGCCCAGCTGTTCCGGAGTCATAATCTTCTCCCCATCGCGGGTGATTACCTTGGTATCATTTGTAAGCGATATTTCATCGTACCCGTCAAGACTGTGAATAATAGTAAATGCGGTGTCTGTTTCCTGCAGCAGGTAATTGTATACCCGCGCCATCTCGAGGCTGTATACACCCACCAGCTGAAACTTCGGATGACTCGGATTCACCATTGGCCCCAGCATATTGAAAAACGTACGCATTCCCAGGTTGCGGCGGATGGGAGCTACCGTGCGGAGCGCCGGATGAAACAGGGGCGCGTGCAGAAAACAGATGCCGGCCTCGTCAACCTCGCGTTGCAAAGCAGCTGTATCGTTTTTGAACTTATAGCCCAGTTGCTCCATTACATTGGATGCACCGCTCACAGAAGAAGCTCCATAGTTGCCATGCTTTGTCACTTTCTGCCCCGCGCCTGCCACAATAAAGCAGGCAAGAGTAGAAATATTGAATGTATCTTTTCCATCGCCGCCTGTACCTACAATATCAAGCGTATCGTATCCTGTAACGGGAAGCGGCACACAAAGTTCGAGCAACGCATCCCTGAAACCCTGCAGTTCTTCTATAGTAATGCTGCGCATCAAAAAAGCAGTCATAAATGCCGTCACTTCATGTTCGTTGTAAACTCCCCGGCCTATGTTTACCAGCACGTCCTTTGCAGCAGCCCTGCTGAGGGTCTTATGTTCAAATAAAAGGGTTAATATTTTTTTCATATCCCGAATTCTCTTTTCTGATTAATATTCTTTCAATACCGCCGTACTTACTGCTGCAGCCAGTTGCGAAGCATTTTTTCGCCTTGCGGAGTAAGTACACTTTCCGGGTGAAACTGTACGCCCTGCACATCGTATTTACGATGCCTCAGTGCCATTATATATCCATTTGCATCGCGGGCGGTGATTTCCAGTTCGGCCGGAAAATCTTCTTCCGCCACTACCCAACTATGATAACGTCCTACTTCCAGCTCTGGCGCAAGACCATCGAGTAAAGAAGGGAAACTGCCGGGTGCCAAACCGCTCACCTGCTGAATGGGCGTAGCGACTCCGTGATACACCGTAGAGAGGTTGACCAGTTTACCACCAAAAGCCTGTCCGATTGCCTGATGTCCCAGACATACGCCCAGTATCGGTTTTACCGCTGCATATTCTTTAATCAAGGGCAGCAGCAGGCCGGCTTCTTCGGGAATACCAGGACCCGGCGAAAGGATAATCTTGTCGTATGCAGCAACACTATCCAGTGCTATCTGATCGTTGCGGTATACATCTACCCGCTGGTGCAGGATTTTTTCTACCAGGTGCACGAGGTTGTAGGTAAAAGAGTCGTAATTATCGAATACTAATATTTTCACAGCACGATTATTTCCGGTAAAATGATTAACGCACGTCTTCGCCCAGTTGAATGGCTTTTTTGAGTGCGCCGAGTTTATTGTTGACTTCCTGCAGTTCGTTTTCTGGCTGACTGGCTGCTACCACCCCGGCTCCGGCCTGGTAAGTCAGCGTATTGAGGCGGCTCAGGATGGTACGGATCATAATGGCATGTACACAACTGCCATCAAAACCGATGAAGCCCAGGGCACCGCCATAAAAGCTGCGTGCGGTAGGCTCCAGTTCATCAATACGTTCCATTGCCCTGAACTTTGGCGCGCCGCTCAATGTACCTGCGGGGAAGGTTTTTGCCAGCAGCGCAAAGGGATTGCTGCCTGTACGCACACTTCCTGTCACTTCACTCACCATATGAATCACATGTGAGTAATACTGAATTTGCTTATAGCGGGCCACCTCCACATCGTCACAAAGACGACTGAGATCATTGCGTGCCAGGTCTACCAGCATCACATGCTCTGCATTTTCCTTGGCATCCTGCAGCAGCCGTTCTGTTTCGAGTCGGTCAACTGCATCATCGCCGCTGCGCCGGAATGTACCGGCAATAGGATGTACGACGGCTTTGCCATCATGAATGAGTATCTGCGCTTCGGGCGATGAGCCCATCAGTTTGTAATCTCCATAATCAAAAAAGAAAAGATAGGGTGAGGGATTTACACTCCTTAATGCCCGGTACACATTAAACTCATCGCCTGAAAATGCCTGCTGAAAGCGCCGGCTAAGCACAATCTGAAACACATCGCCCCGCATACAGCTGCTGATGCCGCTTTTGACCATCTGGCGGTATTCTTCATCGGTCATGTTAGACGATTCGCTGCCTTTTACCTGAAACGGATATACCGGCACATCCTTGCTTCGTATAAGCGATTCGAGCAGGGTGCGCTCACTCTCCATATCCCCTACCCTGTTTTCGCAGATAAACAATTCGTCTTTGAAATGATTAAATGCAATCACATACTGATACAGCCGGTAACGCATGAGCGGTATGGGAGTGGCCGTATCCTTTTTCTTATCCTTTAATTGAACGGTTTCAAAAAAACGAACAGCATCATAGGTTGTATATCCGTACAGCCCCTGGCCGAATCTGGCTTCGCGGCTGCCATCTGTTTTAGCATCGAAGCGCTGCATATAATCCCACAGCAATGCCGGCACATCGGTATCAGCTTTCAGTGTCTGGCGACGGGGAGGCTGACCGGGTATTTTATATTCTACTTCTTCTGCGTTGCGTATCTCCATGCCGCCAATGGCATTGATACAAATAAATGAATAACTGTTTTCTGCCAGATGGTGATCGGTACTCTCCAGCAGAATGGCATCCCTGAACCGGTCACGCAGGCGCAGATAAATGCCTACGGGGGTATATACATCTGCCAGCATGCGGCTACAGGAAGTAAATAACTCAATTTTATTCATACAGATCATTTCCTTTAATGCATCCGCCGTGGCGGATATAAACAAAAAGCCCCGGATTATTCCGGGGCCTGAATTACTTTATATACAAAGCAATGACATTACAGCAACCCCGGGGATTGTGTATGCCACCACCACTGAATAGTATTAAATTGTTGTTTCATTGTTTGCAAATATGGATGCAAAAAAGGAAATCATCAAATTTTTTTATGAAATTCAGCTAATATGAACATCCATTAGTAAAACCACCTGCTATGAATAAAATATACTTCTGCCTCATTTTGGCGGCTCTGGCTGCCTGCGGCGGACCTTCCAAAAAAGCCATGCAATCTTTAAATGCACAAAGAAATGCAGGCAAAGCCACCTATGCCCACCTGTTTTACAATGGATATCATCAATTGCTGGATGAAATCACTTTCAGACTCGACAGCACATCGGTTGATGATTCATATGGTTATACGCAGGCCAATCCCATTATGGTAAGCGGCGCTACCGAAAGCGGGGCTTATAACCAGCGCCGTTTCCTGAATGCCCTGCTGGGACCGGCCGGTGAGACCATTACTTATACCAGGCGGGGCAGTTGCTGCCCGTTCAACTCGCCCAATGGTTTTATGAACGGTGGCCTGCTTGATATGTATGAAATAACCATTGCCGGTCAAAGTAAGCCTGTTGTCCTCTACCTGAATCTGTACGATAAAGGCATACTTCGTGCACCGAAAGGTTTTAGTTTTAAAAAATAAATGAATACACCCGACATATTCCTTCACCCCGGCTTGTATAATCCGGGGCCAATTCATCGTCAGCCCCAGGTAGCTGGCCCGAAGGCTTACAATGACTGCAACAACTTTATTGCCACATTCTCTCAAATACCACAAGCTCCGGCCAGGCCGGGGCTGTTTTTTTAAACCACACACGCTACTTATTTCTTTGTAGCAAAACGATAGCCAATTGTCAGTTGAATGCCGGTATTTTTGATATCCGAATTGTTGTCTGAAATATCAGTAAGCCCTTTTACAAAACGCAGATCGCCAGAAACCCGTTTTTCAATTCATACATAGCTCCCAGCAGCCGGCAAAATCACCGTCTTTTAAATTGTCTTTTACATCTTCCTTGTTGCCCATATAATTGGTTTTGGCAGATGTGAGAAAACCCAGTTGCGGTCCTGTGTGCAGCTGCAGGTTATTCCACACATTGTACCGAACAGTAAGTGGCAGGTTGATGTAGTTGAAACCATAGGATCCTTTTCCCTCTTTGGCTCCCTGCATAGAATAAAGCAGTTCGCCCTGCACAGAAAGTTTGGGCTGGATCTGGTAAGTACCCAATGCACCGATCACAAGACCTGTTTTGCTTTTCAGTTCATTATCGGCATTCTCAGAAAAATTGGTAACCCCTGCTCCGGCTTTAACGCCAACGCTGAACTGCGCGTTTGCACCCATAGTAAACAGGGAGGTCATGAGTAAGGCCATTGCAGTCACAATAATGGAGATTTTTTCATACAAAAGGTTTAATGATTAAATGGATGCGCAAAGCCAGGGGCGGTGCCGCGCCGGTCTGCAGTCGGATGAGCAAATGGATAGATTGAGCCAGTTAATGGCAATATGATTGTGTCCGCCATTTATCATAAGGCCCGGTTCTTTTACCCGCTAATCAGTATCTTCGGCAACCAGCCTTCGGGCCGGTATTACTGACCGTTCACCTCCAAAACAATGCATATATGAAACGCTTTCGTATTGCTCTCTTCACCTTGTGTTTACCCATTTTAGTAGCTGCCCAGGACGATGGCAGTTACAAGACTCCTCCCAAAGACATTATGGACATGTTGTTGGCCAAACCTACTCCGAATGTCAGTATCGATGACAAAGGCGAATGGATGGTACTGACAGAAAGCAGCAGTTATCCTTCTGTAGAAGAACTGGCCCGGCCTGAATTAAAAATTGCGGGGCTGCGTCTTAACCCGGCCAACTTTGCACCCAGCCGGCAGAATTTCATCAACAACATATCCCTGCGCAATCTCAAAACGGGTAGGGAAAGTAAAATAACCGGCCTCCCCTCCCCGCTGTATGCTGGTGCCGTAAGCTGGAGCCCCGACGATCGCAAAATCGCTTTTACACATACAACTGCCAGCAGGGTTGATCTGTATGTGGTTGATGTAGCTACGCAAAAAGCCACCCGGGTGAATAAGACCGCACTGAACACTGCTTATGGCGGCTATCAGTGGTTTGATCGGAATACGCTTCTGTATCGCACCATCATAAAACCTGTTTCAGCGGCACCGCCTAAACCTCTCCTGCCCAAAGGTCCCGCCACACAGGAAAATTATGGCAAGGCTTCGCCGCGCCCCACGTATCAGGATATGATTAAAAGTCCGTATGATGAGCAGCTGTTTGAATTCTATACAACGACTCAGCTGGTAAAGAATGTAAATGGCGTGGAAACACGCATCGGGCAACCGGCTATTTACAGCAGCATTGATGTCTCGCCCGACAAAAAATATTTATTGATCCGCACTATTAAAAAGCCATTTTCGTACCTGGTTCCGGCAGGAGGTTTTCCCGGCACACTGCTGATTACCGATGTGAATGGCAAACTGGTGAAACAGGTCGCCGACCTGCCTTCTTCCGAAACTGCTCCTTCTGGCAATGATAATGTACAACCGGTAGCACGTGGCTTTGAGTGGCGCGATGATGAGCCAGCCACCCTTGTTTGGTGCGAGCCGCTGGATAGTGGCCTCATCAAGAAACAGGTGGAATATCACGACGCCGTATTTGCACAATCTGCGCCATTTACGGAAAAGCCACGCGAACTGTTTAAAACAAAAATGCGGTACCGCGGTACTACCTGGGGCGATCAGTCTGTAGCCCTGGTAACCGAAGGCCTCACCGGCAAGCAGATCACCCAACTCGATCGCTATAGCAGCATCACCGGTGATCTGGAAAAACTGATCACGCGTAATACAACCGATGCCTATGCCAACCCCGGATTTCCGGTTACAGCTCCTAACAAATATGACCGCAGCGTTTTGCTGACTATCGACAACGGCAATAAGATTTTGCTCAACAATACTACAGGAAGTTCGCCCAAAGGCGACCTCCCCTTCCTTTTGTCGTATGACATTCATACCAAAAAGGCTGACACTCTCTGGCGTTGCCCCGAAGGCACTTTTGAAACGGTGGTACGTGTGCTCGATGCCAACCGGCTGACGCTGGTCACCCGTCGTGAGTCGGAAAAAGACATGCCCAACTACTGGCTCAAAGACCTGAAAGCACGGATTGCTGACCGGCCACTTACGCGGTTTACCAATCCCTATCCGCAACTGGACGGCGTAAGCAAACAAAAAATAAAATACAAACGTGCCGATGGCATTGATCTTACCGGCGACCTGTATCTGCCCAAAGGATATGACCCTAAAAGAGACGGTCCGCTTCCTGTATTTATCTGGGCATACCCGGCAGAATACAATTCTGCTGCTGATGCGGCGCAGATACGTGGCAGCGAGCACCGCTTTACACTGCTGAACTGGGGATCACCTGTATTTTATGTAACACAGGGATATGCTGTTCTCAACAATGCAGAAATGCCTATTGTAGCTACTGATAAAGACAAAAAGCCCAACGATAATTTTGTAGATCAGCTGAAGATGAATGCCGAGGCTGCTATTAATACACTGGCAGATATGGGTGTGGGCGACCGCAACCGGGTTGCTGTGGGCGGCCATAGCTATGGCGCATTCATGACCGCCAATCTGCTGGCACATACCAACCTCTTCAAAGCCGGTATTGCCCGGAGCGGGGCCTATAACCGCACACTCACTCCGTTTGGTTTCCAAAATGAAGACCGTACTTACTGGCAGGCACCCGATCTCTACAATACGATGAGCCCATTCAGCTATGCCGACAAAATCAAAACCCCACTCCTGCTGATACATGGGGATGCGGATAATAATACCGGCACCTATCCCATTCAGAGCGAACGGATGTTCAACGCCATCAAAGGCCATGGTGGTACCGCTAAATATATCAGCCTGCCGTACGAAAGCCATGGCTATGCCGGCAGGGAAAACATTCTGCATGTACTCGCCGAACAGTTTAGCTGGCTGGAAAAATATGTAAAACAGGCGCCGAAAGCTGCTGCTGGCACCGGTGCAAAAGGATTCTGAGCGCCCCAAATTGATCTTTATCAACTGGGCTTCAGACCTTTTTTACGGGATAAATAATTTAATTTTATCAATTAAACCATCAAACCACACTATCAGGATCATGAAAACCTACCCACGTCTTTTACTATTAGCGGTTTTTTCCGTATTTCTTTTTAACGGGTGTACCAAAGACGATAACGAGAACGATACGCCAAAAACAAAAATGGAACTGTTAACAGCCCATCCCTGGCGCTATTTTGAGTACTTCAGGAATTACAATTCCAGTTCAACTTCGGTGCATTATAAAAGAGGGAAAACCAACAATCTTATCAACCTGGATAATAATCTCGTAACATACAGAACAGACGGCACTTATACCGAGTTTAACGAAACCGGCCAGACATTAAACGGCACCTGGCGCTTCCTCAATAATGAAACCGTTGTAGAGGTGGTAAACAGTATGGGTACATTCAGCTCTACTATCATGAAGCTGGATGAGGAAGAATACTACTGGTATTCATCTACATTATCAAATGGCACATACGGAAAACAGTACAAATAAGCTCTACTATTGATAAAAGAAAAGGCTGCTCATGGCAGCCTTTTCTTTTATCCGGAAATTATCAACAGTTCAGGTACGGAAAGCAAGAACGCGAACTACGAACAGGTTAATCCTGTATCTTTAGACAAATGAGGAACAGCATGCGTTACAGGCTATTACTTATCGGTTTACTGGCAAGTGTCTTCACACAGGCACAGGCTTTTACCGAAATGGAAAAAGACAGCCTGGTTACCGCCCTGTTTCAACGAAAGACGACTGTAATAAAAGAGGCAGCCGCTGACAATGATCTTTCCGATTTTTCTTTTACCTGGAATGGCCGCACTTTCACCAAAGAATCACTTCTTGGCAAAACGGTGCTTCTGCAGTTCTGGCCCGACCTCGAAAAATCATCTGTGGCAGAACTACAGGTATTGAATGAGTTGTATAATTCCTTGCGCAGCCATTCAAACTTTGAGTGCATTGGTTTTGTACAGGGTTCTGCCGACTCTGTAAACGCACTTTGCAAACGTTACAATATTGGGTTCAAACTCATCTCCCTTTCACCTGAAGAAAGCATACGCCTGAACAATGAGAACGCACGGGGCGGAAGTATCCTGCTGGATCAGCAGGGACTGGTTCGCTACAGAAGTCGTGCTGCCCAACTGGAAAAATGGAAAGCCACCAAAAACGTTTTTCTGCAGCTATACCCTGTTATTAAGGAATTTCTGTAGCGCTCTCTTTCTCTGTAAACCCCTCCTGCCTGCTTTATAAAACCGCAAGAATCGGATAGGATAAGGTATTCGGGCAAGCTATTTTTGCAGTATGCAATCAACAGCACATACTACGCACGCACATTTTGCTCAGATAAAAGAGGCGATTGCCTACATCAGTGAGCATTTTACCCACCAGCCTTCGCTGGAGGAGGTGGCGGCCCGCGTACACCTGAGCCCTTACCATTTTCAGCGGCTGTTTACTGAATGGGCCGGGGTGAGTCCGAAAAAATTTCTGCAGTACATTACACTGCAACACGCCAAACAAATGCTTCATACGGGGCATCGTTCATTAAGCGATGCAGCTTATACAAGCGGGCTTTCGGGCATCAGTCGCCTGCACGATCTGTTTATCAAACTGGAAGGCATGACGCCCGGAGAATATAAAAAAGGCGGGGAGGGTATCGCGATCCGGTATCAATATGCTGATTCGCTCTTTGGAAGACTGCTGATTGCCTCTACGCAAAAAGGCATTTGCTACATGGCTTTTGCCGATGACGAAGCAGTGGCTATGGATGAGCTGATGCGGCTTTTTCCGCATGCTGCCTATATGAATGAATCTGACGAATATCAGGTACAGGCTATCGCTGCAATAAGCGGCACGGGCAGGAATATCGGAGAAATAAAACTACACCTGAAAGCCACCCCTTTTCAGCTACGGGTATGGGAACTGTTGCTCCGCATTCCGCAGGGTCAGGCCTGCAGTTATGGTCAGCTGGCGGAGGCAATCGGGCAACCAGGCGCTGCCCGGGCTGTGGGCACAGCCGTTGGCGACAACCCAGTAGCATTCCTTATTCCCTGCCATCGCGTAATCCGTTCAAGCGGTATCGTAGGTGACTATCATTGGGGTAGTGACCGCAAAATGGCCTTACTTGGCTGGGAGTCAGCTCAGGCAGATCAATTCATGACCAGTGGAGCATCAACACATGACTAACCAGGCCTTGTGGTGCCTTATACGCTCCCGCCAGATAAAATGGGCAGGGCATAAAAGACTAAAGATATTTGGCACACTGCATTGCCGGTCGGGCAAACGCATGAAAAGGGAAAACCGGATATTTTTTACTGATGAAAAAGCTGCATTACGGGCAGGTTTCAGACCCTGTGCACATTGTTGCCGGGCAGCTTATTTAAAATGGAAATATGGCACTCTTTACCAGCACTCCGATTGAAAATATTTTACCCTTCGACGGACATACTTCTTATCTGCCCGACTTCTTAACTCCGGCAGAGGCAGCTGAAACATACCAGTCATTGTTACATTCTACCGAATGGAAAAATGATGAAGCATTCATTTTTGGCCGCCATATTATTACCAGCCGCAAAGTAGCCTGGTATGGTGATGGGAATTTCGATTATGCTTATTCTAAAATAACCAGAAAAGCCCTGCCCTGGACAGCCGAATTGCAATCGGTTCGCACTCGGATAGAAGCCACCTGCGGTATACATTTCAACTCCTGCCTGCTCAACCTCTATCATAATGGCACAGAAGGTATGGCCTGGCATAGTGATGATGAAAAATGTATGGGCGACAAACCCTTTATAGCTTCACTTAGCCTGGGTGCTGCCCGTCGCTTTTCATTTAAACATAAACGCAGCGGCGACAAAGTAGATATTTTGCTGGAGCCGGGCAGCCTGCTTATCATGAAGGAAAACACACAAACCAACTGGCTGCATTGCTTACCCAAAAGCGCGCGGGTACAGAGCCCCCGCATCAACCTTACCTTCCGGCGTTTTATTGCGTAATTAGCTGGCCGGTCAGAGACCGGCCATTCTATGACCGGCCAGCTAATTCATTTTTTATCATACGGTCTGAAATCAAGCGGCAGCATTTCGGCCATTTTCTCACTCCACCCCCAGTAGGCACTGGAAAACACCTGATCGGGCGGATAATAACTGCCATCGGGATATATGGCAATCGTAACCGGATTGATCAGCCACACGAGTGACCGTTGAAAAGTAGCGCTTCGCTTTTCGCGGTGGTAGGCGAGATAAGCGGCATCCTCTGTTTCTTTCTTATAAGTGATCAGCAGATAGTCGGAAAAATATATCTCCTTATACCCGGGATGAACGGCATACAGCAAACTATCTGCCGTAAGTGTTTCCCGTGCATACACATCTGTATAATCATCCTGGTTTAAGATGCGGGTATAATAGGCTGATGAATCTGCACCGATGCTGTCTTTGCTTTGAATAACAGGCGCACTACCATTACCTACCCGCACTGATAGTACGTTGCCGCTACTAACCCTCGCCCGTTCACGATAAAGTTCTTTTACCCGCTGTTTTTCGAGGTTATAATGGCGAACCATCCGGCGCACTTCAAACCCTTCTGCAACCAGAGTATTTTCATAGGTAGCGCGCATAAAATGCATCATGCTCCCATAAAATGCCTTATCGCGTGACTGCCGCCAGCGCCGTCTTACTTCTTTTTTCTTTTCATCCATATCCTCAAACAGGGCAAAGCCTGTATAAGAAGAAGACCCTTCCCTGAATTTTACTTCAAAACTTTCCAGCTGGTATTTGATACGATACCCCAGCGATTTGTTTTCAACGATAACAGGTTCATCGCAATAAGCGATAATGCGGTTACTCTTTTTATAGTAGCGAAAACGGATACTCTTTTCATTTTTGATTTTGCATTGTTCAGCAGCCGGGGTCATGCCGAGAAAATTTTCTGTAAAAAGGCGCCCCCACTTATCCCAGCCTTCTTCTACAGAGGGTTCCACTACTACATTTTCGAGCTCACGCACCTTTACCTGCATTTCAACTTTCAGATTGAGCGGCAACTGGGTTGAACTGAAAGAAAACGCATTGGTTTCGTAGCCCACACTCGAGATAACCAGGTCGTATTTGCCTGCTGCAATACCACTTAATTCAAACTGACCGTTTTTATCAGACACAGTACCTTTTGAGGTATTGCTGATAAATACGCTGGCTCCTGCCACAGGCTCCTGGCTGGTGGCATTCACCACCCTGCCCTTAATAACAGATTGAGCGATCCCGTGTAGCGAGATCAGTGTACAAAGCAGAAAAAGAAAAGCCGGTATGCGTAACATACCGGCAATATAAAAGAAGATTGCCGAATATAACCGGCATTAACGGTAATTAACTTACTCAAGGCCAAACATGCCTTTATTGAGTTGCTGCAGTATCTGCGTTTTATATTCCGCTGCAATCAATAAGGAGATGTTATGCGGGCTACCGCCATACGAGACCATACGAACAGGGATATTCATGATAGAGCCGAAAAGTTTTTTCACGATATCTGTTGTCTGGCCTATTTCATTACCCACTACAGAAATAATTGTCTGGTTGTGATCGACCTCGGTAGTACCAAACGGCTCCAGCTCTTTCAGGATCTCCTTGAGATGCAGTGGGCTATCAATAGTAAGTGATACGGCTACTTCCGAAGTAGTGATCATATCGATGGGAGTACGGTATTTTTCAAATACTTCGAATATTTTCCGCAGAAACCCATATGCCAGGAGCATACGGCTGCTTTTGATGCGGATCGCAATGATATTATCTTTTGCTGCCACGGCTTTTACTCCCACACTTCCGGCCTGTTCTGTAATGAGCGTGCCCTTTGCTTCCGGCTCCATGGTATTGAGCAGTTTTACCGGCACCTTATATTGCTGTGCGGGCCAGATACTGGCAGGGTGAAGGATTTTGGCACCAAAGTAAGCCAGCTCGGCCGCTTCATCGAAGCTTAGCTGCTCAATGGGAACTGTCTTCTTCACTACGCGGGGATCGTTGTTGTGCATGCCATCGATATCGGTCCATATCTCACATACGCTGGCGTTGATGGCCGCAGCAATCAATGAAGCGGAGTAATCGCTTCCACCACGTTTCAGGTTATCTACCTCACCGCGGCTGTTGCGGCAGATATAACCCTGTGTTACAAACAGTTTTTTATCGGAATGCTGCTGCAGCAGCTGGCTCAATTTAGCCTTTATGCTGCCAATCTGCGGCTCGTCGTAAGCGTCAATTGACATAAACTCCAGCGCCGGCAGGAGTGAATGGGGAATACCCTGCTCTTCGAGATAAGTACAGAACAGTTTCGTAGAAAGCAGCTCACCCTGTGCCAGGATATCCTTGCTAAGAGCTTCGCTGAAAGAAATCTTGAGAATGATATTCAGGAATTCGAAATGCTCGGCCACGATTGCCTTAGCCTTCGCGATGGTTTCGGGTTTCGATACCAGGCTGGTAATAAAGTTGTGATAATGCGCTTCCAGCTTATCAATGCATTCCCTGGCTGCGCCGCGCTGACCTTTTGCAATATTATCACCTATTTCCACCAGTGCATTGGTGGTGCCAGACAGGGCCGATAAAACCACAATGGTTGGCTCTGCCTCACGGGTCACCAGTGATACGATATGGTGCATGCGCTCCGGCTTGCCCACACTGGTGCCTCCAAACTTCATTACTTTCATGATTGGTTCCCCCTTACCGAAATTTTACAGTTTAATAAATGGATGACAAAGATAGGAGATGTGGTAAAAACGCATGTTAGCAGAATGCCTTATGGAGCCTCTTTACCGGTAAACAAAAGCAATTTTATAAAATATGGTGGGCGACCAGTTGTCTTCCTGCCAGATATAAAGCGGCAACCCATCTGGCCTGTTTTGCGAACGGTAGGTGATGATATAAGGGTTGGGGCCGGTTCCAAATTGCTCACTCGCCCAATAGTGCTCGAACTTTCCTAACACCCCATCATTATCATCGGCCAGGTGAACAGGGTATACTGGCAATAGCCCCTTCAATGGATTCTTTGCTCCCATGAAAACTGCCTTGTAATAATCACTAAAAACAATCCCCCCTGATTCGTCACATCTTTCTTCATGAATCGTTCCGGAAGACTGGAGAATAGTAAAGGACATTGGGGTCTCCTGGAAATCTAATGGAGTTGAATTTCCCCAATCATAAGTATAGGTTCGTCTTGAAACGTTTACCTTACTACCGTTAATAACATAATCATTTGCTACGCGATATCGCAATTCCAAATCAGGTCGTCCGGGAGGGACTTTGGACCATAAAATAGAGGAATCTGCACTAACCAGATTATTTGAGTATGTATAAAAATTACTATCTATTTCCAGATCATCATCCTCGCGGGAGGTTTCAACTTGCAGATAGGGTTCTTTCGAACCGCCCGATAAAAAAACTCAGTAAGTACCGTAAACCCATCAAAAGGATCAAGCAGAAGCATTTTGGTCAACCGGTTTTGGTCGTCGTAGGTCAGGGTAGTTTTATCAACCGTGTCAAGACCCACAGGATAGGTGGTATCGAGATAGATAATTTCGCGCAATAATTCTGTTGTGTTTGCTGGGGCAATTGTTCATCTACTTCACGCTGGCAGGAGAAGAGAAAAACGGGGATAGGAGTAAGAATAAATATTTCATATCAAGATTTAAAAACAGGCAAATCTAGCTCAAATCGTTTGCCTAACTGTTGTAAATCTTCCCAAACCACCGGCAGCAGCGGAATACCCTGTTCCATCCTTTCTGCCTGCATTTCGCGCTCGGGATCGCCGGGTACCAGCACTTTTGCCTGGCCGGGAGCCGGCTTTGCCTCTCTGAAACCACGGATCCAGTGGTCCATACTGGCTTTAAACTCGCTGGCAGGCCGGAAAGCATCTACGCGCATGGCTCCGAGGAAATGACCAATACCTTTACCCGGCTGCTGACTGGGCAGCGGTACATAGGCAGGAAACGGCGGCACCCAGGGGGCATAATTAGCTCCGCTCAGCAATGCCGAGAAGATGTCTACAATGGCGCCCAGGGCATAGCCTTTATGGCTGCCATGGTCGCGATCGCCACCGAGCGGCAGCAATGCCCCTCCTTTCTTCAGAATGTGAGGATCATTGCTTGGATTGCCTTCGGCATCCTGCACCCACCCATTGGGTGTTGGCAAACTTTTACGTTGAAGGATTTCGAGTTTACCGTTGGCAGCGGTAGTAGTCGCCAGATCAGCCACAAACGGAGGTTCTTCCCCGGCAGGAGCCACCACACAAATGGGATTTGTACCCAGCATTTTATCGATAGAGAAAGTAGGTGCTACCAATGGACTGGCATTGGTCATCGCAATCCCCATCATGTCATATTCCAGCGCCATCATAGCATGGCAGGCAGCAATCCCGAAATGATTACTGTTTTGCACACTCACCCAGCCTGTACCCACCTGCTTCGCCTTTTCAATAGCCAGTTTCATGGCATAGGGCGCTACAACCAGTCCCAATCCACTATCACCATCAACCACTGCGGTAGAAGGCGTTTCATGAATAACCCGGATATCGGGAGTCGCATTTACACGTTTATTTTCCCATAACCGTACATATCCGCTAAGGCGGGCTACACCATGAGAGTCTATACCCCTGAGGTCGGCTGACAATAGAGTTTCGGCAGCTGTTGCGGCCTGTTGTTCCGGACAACCTATTGCAATAAATACCTGGCGCGTGAAAGCCAGTAGCTGGCTATAATCAAAGACAAATTCCTGCATGCAGTAAGAATCAACACTTTTAGAGCTGGTTATTATTAAGCCGCAGCATAAGGCTGCGGCTTAATACGCTAATATCAGAATGGCAGATCATCCGCAGCATCCGCTCCCGCATCGCTACCGGAAGACACTGCACTATTACCACTGTTATAGTTGTGATTGTTGTTACCAGCACCGGCATTGCCACCACCACCTTCTGTACCTCTGCCACCCAGCAATTGAATCTCCCGAATTCTCAGCACCAGTGATGCACCGGATGTGCCATCATTGCGCTGAAAGGAACGCACCTCAGGCTGGCCTTCTGCAAAAACCTGTTTGCCTTTGGTAAGATATTGGGCAACAGCCGTACGATCAGTCCAGTAAGAACAATCCACCCAGGTCGTCTTTTCCTGCAGATTACCCTGCGCATCTTTATACTTCTCTGTATGGGCAACGGTAAAGTTGATCACATTCTTCCCATTCACGGTATTCACCACGCAATCCTTGCCGAGGTTACCAATAACTTGCATTTTTATCATAATGGTAGATTTTTACAATTTAAAACAAAGCGGCAAGTTAGTATTATTATCGGGCCTGTCAGCGCCGGAAGAGAACAAGGCACCAGAGCCTGACAGGTTTGTTAATAACTTTTACTAACCTACCGCCAACTACCCCATGTATGCAAGATACAATTGGCGGGGAGCCTGTTCCAAGAGAAAAAAACAGGAATTTCAGGAGAAAAACCTCACCGAATTCCTGTTTTTTAAACGCTTTTATTCTGTGTAAACCCGTCAGTCTTCTGAGCGGGCGCTGGCCGCATCAATGGTACGGCCAAAAAAGATGGCATTCATAAACAACCGGGTTCCACCCAGCCAGAATGCCCGGAAATTGGGATTGTCGGCAATATTGATCACCCTTCCACTTCCCACTGTATTAACGACTACTGCTGCCGATTGCTGAATGGCATCAAGGTTTTCGCGGCTTACCCATCCACTCTGCAATGGTTTGGCACCATAGGCAAATGGCGTGGCATACGGATTTTTGCTCTTTTCCATAAATACCCTGTTGGCCTTAAACATACTTACCAGCGGCTGGCGGTAACCCCAGGCCAGCGGATGAGAAAGATCGGCCCGGGCCTCAAAAATAGCTCCGCTCACCTGCTGCGCTCCCGCTACCTGCTCCCTGTCGGCATAGGTCAGCTTTTGCGTACTGTCTGTTGCCGCTTTTACCTTTTTAAAAGTTACGCCCGAAATACCATTCTGTGCGGCCCAGCTCACCGCTTCCTCGAGTAAAATAAGCGTACCGCCACCCTGTACCCAGCTTTTTAGTTTTTCCTTATTCAAATCCTGGTAGCTTCCCCCTACCATAATAAGTGTATTGTAACGATCTGCATTTACACGATTAAACTGCGACTGCTCCAGATGTGTAGCAGGCATATCCATACGCTGATCTAGCAGAAACCATGCTTCACCTGCATCGGTGGCATTCACACCACTGCCTACTATCATAGCAACAGCGGGTGTGGTCAGCGGAGCAAACCGGCTGCTGCCGAGATCGCTGCCGCCGGCAGAACTTCCGGAACTCACGGCATATACATTCAACCCGTTATCTTCTGCAGCCTGTCTTATCAGTTCATAGAGTGCCGCACCATTCATCGATTGCAGGGATACAGGTATTTCAATAGTGCCATAATTGAATTTGCGCAGTTGCCCGTTTGTCATTATTTCAAATGGCTGCGTGGCAACCCGTGTAAGCACTCCTTTCTTTTGTAAGGCATACAATGCCCGGGGCGCCAGTAGCTCGTCCCACTCAAATAAATAGGCATAAGCCGATTGTGCGCCTGTTACCTGCCCTTTTTCAAATACAGCTTCGTCTACCTTTTTGCCCAGCGCAGCAGCAGCCGGCAATACCTGCTGGGAAGGAATACCAAATGCCAGCGGCATAGTCCAGGAAGTAATATCATAAAAAAGACTGTCGCGATAAGTAGTGGTACGATCAAAGATGGCTTTTATCAGCCTGGCCTGAGGTTGCTGCAGTGGCACTGCAAAAGAAGTACCGGGTTCAAAATTTTGTGTTTCCGTTTTTACACTGGTTCTCAGATCATATACCTCTATCTGGTGACGCAGCAGCATTTGCACAAAGAGAGCAGTCTTACGCTTATCAGTTGCAGAGCCGAATACATATACAGCCGGTGCACCTGCCGCCTGTACAGCGGTGCGATAAAATTCACGCTGCCATTG
>JAGODE010000070.1 GCA_017998385.1 Chitinophagaceae bacterium
TGTTTAAAGATCTGGACCCCATATTACATTCTCAGCTGCGGCTGGCTGTTGTTTCGCTGCTCATTGGTGTGCGCGAAGCAGAGTTTACCTATATCAGGGAAAAAACAGGCGCCAGTAGCGGCAACCTCAGCGTGCAGATCCAGAAGCTGAAGGATGCCGGTTATATAGATGTGGTAAAACAATTTAAAGACAACTATCCCCAAACCATCTGCAAAATCACTCCCGCCGGTGTACAGGCATTTGAAGAGTACGTAAAGAATCTGCAGACGTATCTGAAAACAGAGTGATTGGTGGTCAGTAGTCGGTGGTCAGTTCCCGGCTACTGACCACTGATAAAAAAACCGGTCCCTTAGACAAAGGACCGGGTCTCTGTTGGAACTCTAAGTGTATGTATGATCAACTTTGGATCATCCCTCTGATTGAAAACTATCTTTGAAAGCCGTTCCTGGCTTTGATTAATTGCCTGAATTGTTCAGTTTGACTACAGGAGAGTAAGCCACACTGCCATCTTTGCGAACGATGATGATACGATAGAAGCTTTTGCGGGATTGAATGGATTCAAAAAACTGGTAGTGATCAGCTTCTGTTTTTTCTGTACCGAATACCAGTCCTACCATCTGAAACTTTTTGCCATTGTGGCTGCGCTGGATGATCAGGCGGTCGGCAGTTTCATTTTGCCTGATCATCCAGTTGAGCAGAACACGATTGTCCCGTATGCTGCAGGTAAAGTCAGCAATTGTAGCGGGATTGGTCGCTTTTGAAACGACCGTGGTGGGAGAGCTCGTAAAAGGGACGGTATTTGAAGCAAATACCGATGGTTGTAAAAAGAATGTCAGGGTGCTCATAAGCGAGCCGGTAAGGATTAATCGCATTTCCTGGGTTTTGATATTTATTCAAACTTCCCACAGAAATATTGGAGGGCATACAGCCCGTGCATTAACAGAACAACCCGATCGGAAATACCTCATCACAAAAACATCGTAAAACTACGCACTATAATGTTGTTTTCCGTAATGCATGACAAACGTAATAACTCGTGCACGGATATGCAAGTCTTTGGGCATAATTTTTTTTATTTGCCTTCAATACATTCATTTTCAGCTAAAATCAATTGTATCTTTGGTGTAAATTTTCCGTATGGCAACGGTCATATCGGTTCGTAATCTCACGAAGGAGTTTCAGGGCTTTAAAGCGGTCGATGATCTTTCCTTTTCCGTACAGGCAGGGGAGATATATGGTTTTCTGGGCCAGAATGGCGCAGGCAAATCCACTACCATCCGCATGCTGCTTACGCTTATAAGACCTACAGCCGGCGAAATAGAAATGCTGGGAATGAATCTGAAGCAACATCGCCGGGAAATACTAAGACAGGTAGGTGCAATCATAGAGCGGCCGGATCTCTATAAGTATCTAACAGCAATGGAAAACCTGCGGCTCTTTGCCACGTTAAGTGGCATACGCCCCACCAACAGTCAACTGGCCGATCAACTGGCAATGGTAGGACTGGCCGACCGCGCCCATAGCAAAGTAAAAACCTATTCGCAGGGTATGAAGCAACGTTTGGGCATTGCAACAGCGCTCATTCATGACCCGCAACTGATCATCCTGGATGAGCCCACCAACGGACTCGATCCACAGGGTATTGCCGATATCCGCAACCTCATACTCCACCTCAGCAGGGAAAAGGCGAAAACGATCCTGGTATCATCGCATCTGCTGAGCGAAATGGAAGTACTTGCTGACTCAATGCTTATTATTGATAAAGGCAAAAAAGTGATAGAAGGCCGGGCCCGCGATCTTTTTGATCCGATGAATATTGTGGTGGAATTAAAAACAACGGCTATTGCCGGCAGCTGGCAGATACTGCAGCAGTCGCCCTGGAAAGATCAGTTATTGCAGCAACGGAAAGACAGCATCCTGCTGAAACTGCCGCAACGCGATCAGCCATCACTGGTACGATACCTGGTCGAACAGGGCGAAGAACTGGTATCCTTCCATGCAAAAAATACGCTCGAAGATTATTTTCTTTCATTAACCTCCGGACAGCAGCATGTGGAAGCTTTTACAGATTGAGTTGCTCAAAATATTCAAGCGTCCCCGTACCTACATTGCTTTTGGTGCGGTAACGGCAATCGTCATATTGATTCAGATAGCGTTGTATTACGACGGCAAATCGTATGTTGATTTGCTGCTGAGCAATCTGAAAGAATCATTTGACCTCACCGATGATTTCAAGAGCCGGTTGCTGAATGGGTATCTTATCTGCTTCGTGATACTGGGTACACTGCTCATACAAATGCCATTGCTGGTAGCGCTCATAGCAGGAGATTCCATTGCCGGCGAGGCTAATATGGGTACGCTGCGCCTGGCCCTTACACGCCCGGTGAGCCGTACGGAGTATATGCTTATTAAGTTTCTCGCAACAATTATATACACGCTGGCCCTGCTGGTATGGATGGCTGCGCTGGCCCTGTTTGGCAGTATGCTCATCTTTGGGGTAAATGATATGGTGGTCCTTCGCTCTACAGGTATTGAAGTAATAAGCCAGCAGGATGCTCTCTGGCGGTATATCGCCGCTTTTGGTTTTGCTGCAATAGCCCTCACTACGGTTTCGGCTCTTGCTTTTTTGCTGAGTGTATTTGCAGAAAATGCGATCGGCCCCATCATTGCCACAATGAGTGTGGTAATCGTATTTACCATCCTTTCTCAAATGAACATTCCTATTTATGATAATACAGTAAAGCCCTATTTGTTTACCTCACATATGGTGGGCTGGAAAGGCTTTTTCTACCTAAAAACAGCCCCCGATGGCACCACTATTGCGGGTAGTGTTGAAAACCTGGCAGCTATCTGGAGGAGTACGATCATCTTGATTATTTATACAATTGTTTTTGTGAGTACAGCAGTATTTGTATTTCGTAAAAAAGATATTCTGAGTTAAAAAAGTGTGGTATGAAAAAATGGATCACCTGCTTACTGTTCGTCCATAGTATATGTGCAGCAGCTTATACACAGACGGCCGAAGAACTGATAACGCAACTGCGGCAAAAAGTAGCATCGGTCAACGACTACGAAGCGCAGGGACGTATGAAGACCAATGTATCTTTCATTAAGGCGCCCGAAGCCGATGTAAAGGTATTTTTCAAAAAACCCAATAAGCTGCGTATTCGCAATGCTACCGGTATTTCCTTTATCCCCAAAGGATCGCTCAATATTAATCTCGGCAGCATCTTCGATAATTCCGGCAACTATGATATTATTGATGTAGGTAAAGAGAGTGGTACCGGACTGCGAATTGTAAAACTGCTGCCACAGGATGAGAATGCGGAAGTGGTTTTGTCTACATTGTATATCGATGAAAAGCTGGTTTTGATAAAAAAGGCAAAAGTCACCACCCGCGAAAGCGGAACCTATGAGTTGCAGATGACGTATGGCCGCTATGCCTCTTATGGCCTGGCAGATAAGGTGACCTTTACCTTCAATACCAAAGACTATAAACTTCCCAAAGGGGTTACACTTGACTACGACGATGGATCAGGGAAAAATAAACCCACAACTCCTCAGGAGAAAAAAGGGAGCGTGGAAATCTCCTACAGCGAGTACAAAATCAATAAGGGAGTAGCGGATAGTGTATTTGAGTAGCTGCAGAAAGTTTTAAGTAATAAGTATTGAGTATAAATACCCCTTTAAACCTTTATACCTTTATACTCTTTCCACCCTCTGTCAACTAGCTCTCTCTGATCTCTTCATCTTCCATGCGCGCAAATACTTCGGGATTCAGTTTTTTGAGTGGGTTACTGCGGTTTTCATCATATGCTTCGCGGCGTTTGATGATATCGATGCATTCAAAAATGGCTGTAAGAAACGAAGATGGATCTGCCTTGTCTTTTCCGGCAATATCAAATGCCACACCATGATCAGGTGAAGTGCGTACGATGGGCAGGCCAGCTGTGAAGTTTACACCTTCGCCTGAAGCGAGGGCTTTGAAAGGTATGAGACCCTGGTCGTGGTACATGGCCAGCACCGCATCAAAACGCTCGTGGCTGCGGCGTGCAAAAAAGGCATCGGCACTGTAAGGACCTACGGCCAGGATATTACTGTTTTTGGCATCGCGGATAGCGGGTTTGATGATCGTTTCCTCTTCTGTGCCAATAAGACCTTCGTCACCTGCATGGGGATTGAGACCCAGTACGGCGATGCGGGGTTTATCAATTCCAAAATCACGCTGCAGGCTTTTTTGAATCAGGGACAGTTTGCTTACGATTTTCTCGCGGGTAATATGTCCGGCAATCTCGCTTACGGGAATATGTTCTGTGACAAGGGCTACCCTGAAATTGCCGGCACAAAGCATCATCACCACATCTTTGGCGTTGAAGCTGGCCTGCAAAAAAGGAGTGTGACCGGTATGGCTAAACTCAGGAGACTGGATATTCTTTTTATGAATGGGAGCCGTAACGAGGCCATCGATCTGTTTTTGTTTAAGTGCAGCTACAGCCGTTTGGAGCGAAAGCATGGCGTATTTGCCGCCAATGTCTGTAAGCTGACCGGGAGTGATGGCAATCTCTTCTTCCCAGCAGGTAAATACATTCACCTGCTTATGATTGAGCCGCGTATAATCGCGCGTACTTTGATAATTGAAGTTGACGTCCTCAACGGTTTTGCGGTAAAAATTAACGGCTTTATTGGATGCAAAAATGACCGGAGTGCATTGCTCCAGTATGCGGTTATCGGAAAAACTCTTTATAATTAATTCCAGGCCAATGCCGTTCAGGTCGCCACAGGAAACACCTATAACAGGCCTTTGTTCTTGATTTACCATGGGGGCAGTTCTTTCGGTAAAAGTAATGCTTTAAAACTAAACAGGGACGCTCTGCCGGCGTCCCTGTTCAGGAATGAAAACGGTTATGGTTAATTTGACTTCATGACGCGTTTGGTGATTATCTGGCTGCCATTACTCACCCGAAGTGTATACACCCCGGCTGCCAGACCATCGGTCTCTGTAAGCTGCAGGCTGTTGACACCCGCATAGGCAAGCTGCTTCTCGCGCCGTACCAGTTTACCATTGAGATCAATTAGTTCTATGGTAAGCGGACTGCTTGTTTTCAATACCACATCAAACCGCAGTGTATGGCTAAATGGATTTATCACATTGCCAAATGCGTATGCTTCCATATTTCTGTTGAGCTGAATGATCGCTGATGTCCTGCGGCGGTTGCTCTCTGTATTAAGCACAATTCTGTACCAGGCTTTGCCATTGAGTATTTCCGGATCTTTAAAAGAATAGGTATTTACAGCGGCTCCGTTATGATACCCGCCAATGGTACTGATGGGATAGAAATTACGCCCGTCCAGACTTTTTTCAACAATATAATTTACCGGTCCGTCTTCTTTCGAAGCCGACCAGAAGAGGCTCACATGATCGTCGACCAGTTTACCGTTGAAAGCCAGCAGGTCGGTCGTAAGTACGGGTCCGCAATCGTTTACAGCCAGGTTGATGATACTGATACCATCTGTAACCTGGCAGGAGGAACTACTCAGGTTAGCATTGGTAGTGGCTACAATTACCCGGTAGAGGTTACCGCTATCACCCACTGTCGTATTGGTATGCGGAATGGTGTATGATGTAATATACTGGTAGAGTCCGCCGCCTGTCAGTACGGGGGTAGCATTGCCTGTCACTCCAACATCGGTCCAGGATACACCATTATTTACACTGCGTTGCCAGATATAATGCGTGTAGTTATTAAAATAGGAACGTACGGTATCATAGATGGTCAGCGCATTGCCTTCACACACATTCGGGTTCAGCGATGGCGAATAGCTCATATTAGGCAGACAGGTTGCAATGGAAATATCATCCATTGCCCAGTCATTGCCACCGCCACCCTGCGAGTTGTTACGGATAGAAAATGTAGCACTGGTTTGTCCCGGACCGGTTACAAACATAAACCCTTTTTTTACCCAGCCGCCGGTATAGGCCATTTCGCCTGTACTGTAACGATCAAGGTCGTCAAGCGCAAATGTAAGGTTGGGCAGTACTCCCGGTTGTCTCGGCAAATAACTGGTGCCCAGCGAATCGATACCGCAGGTTGGGCAGATATTTCTGAACCAGGCAGAGAATTCGTAATAGGTATTCGGACAAAGATTGTTCAGTGTCTGGCGATAGCTTTCAGAAGCCACATAGTCGGCATTTACCATAAGCATATACCCGCCTGTTACCCCATCTGCTTCGGGGGTATTACCTACGGAGTTGTTGGTGCCGGTATGGTCGCCATCGATATCCCAGTGGCCGGTATGCATGCGGTTGGCACAGGCATCCTGCGAAGGAAGTGAGGTAGGACATGTAGGAGTCCGTTCAGCAGTACGGTTGGTGCCGCTGCGCGGGCTTAGGTTTTTCACAATGGCATAACGGCCATCGCCCACACCTACGGAAGCCGACACATTGGGCAGATAGGTATAGCCGGGTATGGGATAGGTAAGGCCGGAAGAGCGGTTGAGAGTGGTGCCGCTGCCAAATGTGCCTCCATACTCCTGCGCATTGTTTACACCCGTGGCATTGGTACAAAGGCTCATGGGATCGCTGATCAGGATCTTGTAGGGCACAGCAGTGAGCGCTATATCTGCACCTCCCAATGTATTCTGATAAATAAATTTACCCGGAAAAAGACTGATAGTGTCGCCAACAGCACCGGTCACTACTACACGGAATGCTGTGGCAAATAACATACCTCCGCCACCACGGGGACGATCAGATCCGGCAACCATACGGCCGATAGCTGAAGTTGTTTCTGTTTCCGTATTATCTGTAGTAGCACCCGGAGGATAGGATCCAAATCCGAGATTAAGGCGAATATTATATTCTCCAGGGCCTGGTGAGGCCACATAAGATCCCGCATCATCATTTACATCGAGCGAATACCGGCGGAAGGTGAGGCCTTCATTGGTAATAACCCTGATAGAATCCTGTGTGCCGGTAAGCATAGCCGTATGACTGGGTACATTATCAACATACCGTAATCCGTAAATTGTGCCGGCAGTATGATTGATGGTCATACGTATCTCCAGCGTATCGCCTGGCTGCACCACGCCACCTGAGCTGCGTTTGGAAACGTTTACATAACTGTTTCCGTAGCGGGGGGGAGGTGTGGTAGCGGTAACACAGATATTGAAGCCGGCATTACCATTTGGTGCCGGAGTATTGGTAGAATAAACACGAACATAATAAGTAGCTCCCACAGTAAGGCCGGTAGCACTCATGGGTGAAGTGCTGCATTGTACAGATGAGAGCGAGCCGCAGTCTCCGGAAAACAATTGCATGCGTGCGCCTGTAAAGTTGGCGCCCACGCTGCTTAATGAAATACTTGCAGCCGGATCAACAGCCGTAAACCGGTACCATACATCATAACCTACCGGACTGGTACAGGGTGCGATCGCTTCTGCCGAAGGAGTAGAGCCTGCAACTGTACCCGGTACGTTACTGGAGCTACACGCACTGGTCACAGGCACTGTGATGGCTCCTGTACACTCATCATTAAAAGGAACAGGAGCTATCGGATCGGTTACACAGATATCAAAGCCCGCATTTGTACGACTTGTTGGGGCCGTACCATTATAATATACCCGTACATAGTAAGTGCTTCCCACGGTAAGATTGCTGGTGGCCATAGAAGTAGTGCCACAGAACTGTGAGACGGGCGAGCCGCAACTGCCGGAGAATAACTGTATACCCGGATTAGTGATATCAGACCCCAGTGAGCTGATAGTAACGGTGGGGTTGGTTGTTTGCGCCACAAAACGATACCAGATATCAACGGTGACCGTTCCCGTACACGGTGCTATAGCTACTCCCGAGTTGGTAGTCGCATAAAAATTTCCGGTAGTTGGCGCACAGGTAACACCTGAAGTCAGTACAATAGCTCCCGAGCAGTTATTGTTGGCCGGTGCGGGGTCGGTAATACATATATTGAAAGTACCGGTTGTATTACTATTGGAAAATATGCGCACATAATAAGTCGCTCCGATGGTAAGAGAGGAAGCTGTCAGCGAAGTACTGCTGAGTGCACATTGTACTGCTGTAGGACTGCTACAACTACCCGAGAACAATTGAATACTACGTCCGGAGGGTGACGAATTAAGTGTTATAGTCGGGTTGGTGCTTTTGGCAACAAAGCTGTACCAAACATCATTTCTGTTACCGGCAGGTGTACCGCTGCCACAGGCTCCGGCCACTGTTGTGTAGGTAGAACCTGTCAGGGTACCCGCTGTATAGGAGCAGGTAGGCGCCGATGAGATCGGTGCCGCATTACAAATCAGATCATTGCCTGGTTGAGCCAGCAAGGCCTGGGGCGAAAGAAACAATAAAAACAACCATAGCAGTTTCCTGCACAGGCGGGTGGTTTGGGTAAAGCTCTTCATGGTTTGGACTGATGGATTTTTCAGGATATGGTAAAAAACAAAATAACGATAACCGGCCCGGGGCAGCAATAGGAAAAATACAGGATTTCGATAAGGGTATTTACTAGTTTGGGTTGCTCAAATGTGCTTAGAATCAGTTTTTTCGGTTTTTTTCAGTAAAAAACCGGTGTCTGAACACAAAAAAAGCCAGCCGTATGCACGGCTGGCCTGTACCTAAATGAGCGGCGACTGCTAGCGGGATGCTTTCACCACTCGTTTATGTATAATACGATCCTTGTTGATAACCCGCAGGGTATATGCCCCAGATTGAAGTCCGTCTGTATTGCTGATGGTGAAACTGTTTACACCGGCAAAGGCATTCTGGCGTTCGCGATGAATTGTTTTTCCGTTCATATCTATCAGTTCTATCAGCAGGTTACTGTTATCTGCCAGGAATACGTCGAAACGTAACTGGTTGGCAAATGGATTGATCACTGTGCCAAAGGTGAAGTCGACCAGGTCATTGCGCAGCTGTACAATGCCGGAGTATTTTTTGCTGCCATCTGCATATTGCATCACAATACGATACCAGGCTTTGTTTACTACACCACCTGCATCTGTGAATGAATAGCGATTGATGCTGGCATTAGTTGCATAGCCATCTACATGACCGATGGGGATATAGCGCTGTCCATCGTAACTGCGTTCAATTATATAATGATATAACCCATCTTCTTTGGATGTACTCCAGTTGAGGACGGCATCGCGGTTGCTGAGCCGCCCGTTGAAAGAAAGCAGATCTGTTTTGAGTACCGGTCCGCAATCCATCACAGACAGGTTAATAATACTGATGCCATCGGTAACACGACACGCGGGACTGCTCAGGTTGCTGCTGGTAGTAGCCACCAGTACGCGATACAGATCGCCACTATCCGATACATTGGTATTCGTTGTAGGGATGGTATAAGCAGTTACATATTCCCAACGGTTAAGCGTGCTGTTGTAAACCGGGATGCTGTCGCGCGAAGTGCCCAGATCGGTCCAGTTTACCCCATTATCAGTACTGCGTTGCCAGATGTGGTATGTATAGTTGTTGTAGTATCCGCGGATGGTATCATATATAGTGAGCGGGTTGCCCGTACACACATTCGGGTTGAGTGACGGAGAATAACTCATATCGGGCAGACAGGTAGATACAGCGATATCATCAATGGCCCAGTCGTTGCCTCCCCCGCCCGGCGCATTATTGCGGATACTGATGATCATCTCTGTTTCGCCCGGCCCCGTTCGGTAGGTAAAACCTTTTTTCACCCATTGACCGGTATAATAAATATCACCCGTACTGTAATAGTCATGACCATTGATATTAAAAGTGAGTGTAGGTCTTACACCCGATGAATCGCCGGGAGCGGTTGGCTCATACCCGGCGGTAGATGAACCCCGGCCCACTGAGTCGGCACCACAGGTACGACAGACATTACGAAACCAGGCCGAGTATTCATAAGAGGTATTGGGGCAAAGATTACGCACCGTGTCTTTAAAGGCTGTATCTGTACGGTAAGAAGCGTTGATCACTATCATGTAGCCGCCACTTTGTCCGTTGACTACATCTGCCGGTGGATTGCCGAGCAATGGATTGGAAGCACCCGTATGATCTCCAAGAATATCCCATACACTGAAAACACGACGGGCTGTATTGGTCTCATTTGGGTCTATGGAGTAAGTGGATGCTGTTATACCGGCGCTGGTATTGTTTGACATACCATAGTAGTAATCGCCCGGTGCATTGGCATTAAATGCTGTATAAGCATAATTAGTGGGCACTTTTGAGGACGCCGTTCGGTCCTTGGTAGTGCCCGAACCGAATGTACCGCCACTCTCCGATAACAGGGAGTTTTGAACAGCATTATTACAGATGCCAAAGTCGCGATAGACCATGGCACTGACCGCCGGGAAACTGATGGTATTGACAGCACTGCCGGGCTGATTACGATAACTCAGGCTACCTCCGCCCACACTCACTGTGGTACCGTAGGGAACTGAATTGACTTGTACCCGGTACGATGCAATCAATACACAGGTAGTGCCAAAAATGCTGGGCCGGTCAGTACTCCGCACAGGTCCGCCGCTGCTGCTATTGGCGCCATTGCCAATATTAATGGTAACCGTAGAGCCGCTTATGCTTGCCGGATCACTGTCTGCTGCATCGGTCCACTGACGGAAGATTTTTCCTTCATTGGTCAAAATGCGCAGGGTGCCGGGTACATAAGTTGTATTGCTGGGCAGGTTATCAGTAAAAGAGACTGCATAGGCATTATTGCTGCGGACAACAAAGGTGGCACGTATTTCCAGTATATCATTTGGCTCAATAGTACCTCCCGAGCCCTGTTTGGTAACGTTGATATAGCTTTTGCCATAGTCAACAGTAGGAGATGACGTTGTCGGGTTCGAAATACATATTCTGAATCCCCATCCGGTGCCCGACATGACTGATGAGGCAGAAAACACCCGTATATAATATGTTGTGCCAATTGTGAGTCCGTTTCCGCCCAAATCGGCCAGTAGGTCCAGCGAGGTCACCCCGGTTTTACAAACCAGGGATGTTAATGATCCACAGCTTCCGGAGAACAATTGAATGCCTGTTCCTGCTGCTGTAAGATCGGTTCCAAGACTGCTAAGAGCAATTGTTGGATAGGCATTAGTTGCAGTATAGCTAAACCAGACGTCTGGTGCTCCGGCAGGTGCACAATCACCGGAAAGTGCACCGGTTCCCAAAGCATTCAGTAACGTGCGGTTTGTGCTGCAGCCAGAACCTGCCGTCAGTGCTATAGCATTGCTGCAGTCATCGTTGGCTGGTCGGTTATCAATTACACAAATATCGAACGTAAAGGTACTCCCGTTACTGGAGTATACACGTATATAATAAGTCTGTCCAACTGTAAGACCTGAAGTAGTCATATCAGGCCCGGTTGCGCAGGAAACGGAAGTAAGAGCTCCGCATGTTCCGGAGAATAGTTGAATGCGCCTGCGGCTTGATGAGGTCGTAACCCGAATGGTAGGATTGCTTGTTTGTGCCACAAACTGGTACCAAACATCTACCGTGCTGGAGCTTCCGGTACCACAACCAATTGGGGAAATAGTCGTATAGGTGGCACTCACTGTAGTTCCTGCAACAGATGAACAGGTTGTTCCCGATGTAAGGGTAACTGCGTTTGCGCAAAGGTTATTGGCTGGCTGGCCAAATAACAGCGTTGGAAAAAGGATAAGGATGGTGGCTTTTAATATCGTAGAAAAAGCCCGGCGGAAATGGTAGAGATACGGTTTCATAAGTGGAAACTCTTGGTTTTTCGGATCAGTGGAAGGACAAAATAAGTGTAATCACATAGCTTTTCCAATAGCAAGAACCCCCTACTTTTATAAGTGTAAATACTAATAAAGATAAAGTGGTTTTACTCTTAGAGAATTTGTTAAGGCTTGTTAATTTGTGCCCTGAAATCCACCGATCAAATGAAAAAACCATTACTCTTTGCCGCCTTGTTGGCTTCGCAACTGGCGTTCTCCCAGGCCTCTACCGATGTTTGTTCCAGCAATACGATTATTACTGTAGGAAGTAGCTGTACACCTGTTACAGGTAATCTGTTCAACGCAACCGAAGGAGGTGCCTCCTCCACATGCGGACGACGTTACGATATGTGGTACCGCTTTACAGTACCTGCCAACTCCAATATGGTTCGTATACAGGTCACCCTGCCTGCTACCAGTGTTGGACTGTCGACAGGCAATACCTATGTAGAGGTATTCAATACAAGTGCCTGCGGTTCTGTAGCAACGGGCGTTTCGCTCGGCTGTAATTCTATCGCTTCGCCCAGGTTTTATAGCGGTCTTACGGCGGGCGCTACCTATTATATGCGCGTATTCACGACAAGCAATCCTAATACATCTCCCTCGTCCAGGTATGATTTTTCACTTTGTATTACTTCAAACGATAATTGTAATACAGCCACTACACTCACGCCTAATACAGATCTGATCTATTCTGTACAGGGTGCTTTGGGCACGGTTGGTACAACACCTACCGGTTGTGCAACCGGCACGCCCGATGATGATGTATGGTTTAAGTTTGTACCAGGCTCACCAGTGGCCAATATCGTATTGAGCAATCTGGGAAGTAATTTAAATACAAGCGGCATACGTTATCAGCTTTTGAAGGGAGATTGCGGCTCACTGACAGTGGTTGACTGCGGATCGGGAGCCGGTACGTTTCCTCACCTGAATCTAATCACGGGTGATACCTATTATATTAGGGTTTATTCAAACGGAAGTTCAGCGCTTACTTCTAACGCCAACTTTACCATTAACCTGAATCATATTGCCGGTTCTGTAGGATCCAGCAGAATGAACGAGGTATTTAAACAAGTGAATCTATCTCCCCCCAGCCTTTTAAAAGACCCCTGGGAGGTTACTTACGGATCTGATGGAAAACTCTGGGTTACCGAATCAAAAGGCTACAGATTATTCCGGATTGATCCCAATACAGGCGTACGTACAACTGTTTTAGACCTGTCTCAGGGAAGTACATTTTTCAGTACTCCTTCTGACCAGGCATTTAATATGCAGTTTGATATTAGCTCAAATAATCCGCAAGGGGGATTTGCCGGTCTGGCTATTCACCCTAAATTCCTTGATCCCGTAGCACCTAAGAATTTTGTCTACGTTTCCTATGTACACGAATATCTGAATACAGCCCCGAGCAATGGCGGAACATTTTATAAAAATCGTATAGTCCGGTTCACCTATAATACATCGACGGGATTACTGGAGTCTCCTGTTTCGCTCTGCGATACTATTCCCGGTAGCAATGATCACAACAGCCAGCGTATGATAATTGCTCCGGTTGGAGGCACAGATTACCTCTTTTATGCAGCTGGTGATATGGGCGCCGGGCAGTTCAGCAACCGTTTCCGTGCTATGCATGCACAGGATCCTAATTATTATGAGGGTAAAATACTTCGGTTTAATCTCGAATCTGATGGTGATGCAGGTACCTATGCCCAATGGCTGCCTAATGATAACCCTTACGGACAAAGTGCTGTTTGGTGTATTGGTATCAGAAACAATCAGGGCTTTGCTTATGACAAAGACAAAAACATTCTCTATGGCTCATCACACGGACCTTATAGTGATGATGAGATTAATGTAATAGAACGTGCCAAAAACTATGGACACCCGATTGTAATTGGGTATGCAAATGATGGTAACTACGATGGTGCATCGGCAGGAACCAACAATACTACATCCAGTTGCCCTGATATAGTGTCTGAATCAGCCAATGCGGCCTCTATCGGTACAAGTTACAAAGACCCCTTGTTTTCTGCTTATGCTGTATCCAAGGCGAGTATACAGGCTATCTGGAAGACTAACAGTCCCCCCGGCAATGGTAGCTGGCCTTCTGAAGGATGGTCTGGCCTGGATTTGTATAAAAACTCCAGGATTCCGGGATGGAAAAATTCATTGATAGTTTCATCGCTTAAGTGGGGAAGAATACTTCGTTTAAAAGTTGGTTCTGACGGAAATTCTATTTTGCCTATAGGAGGTTATGATACGATCAGCTACTTTGGAAGTACCAACCGATTCCGCGATTTGGCTATTAGTCCTGATGGCCGTGACATCTTTGTAATTATGGACCGCTCGGGTACCACTTCTGGACCTAGTGCTGCCAACCCAATCGTACCTGGCTGCGCTGGATGTTTAACTAAGTATACTTTCCTTGGCTACAGGGATCAAAGCAATAAAAGTACCATCCCAACCTATGTAGAGGTGTCAGACCCCGGTACAAACAATATCTGCGTACCCGTAAACTCAGCTATCATTAATGATGATAATAATAACCTTTGGGTACCCATTACAGGTCCAGATGGTAACGTCGTAGCAGAGATCAAAGCCAATGGCCAGAATCTAGGTGTGGTAACAGCATCTGTTTATAAAAATAACGGAGCGCTGCGTCAGCACCTCGGCAAGCGCTACCTCGATCGCAATCTGACTATCACTCCGGCAGTACAGCCTGCCAATCCGGTAAACATCCGGCTGTATATTTCGAATGCTGAAATAGCGGCAATGACAGGCGACCCGCTCAGCTCAATAACCAATGTAAACCAGTTGAAAATTCTGAAAAACCAGGATGCCTGCCGCGGTACTGTAGGTTCAAATACCAGCCTGATTGAACCCGATTATATCGAAGCTCATGGTACCGATGGATACGTAATTGGCGGAACGATCAGTTCATTCTCTTCTTTCTATTTTGGGGCTGCTCTTATCACACTGCCGCTTGATCTGCTTACGTTCAAAGGCACACTGATAGATAACGCTACCCTGCTCGAATGGGAAACAGCCAACGAGAAAAACACAGATCAGTTTATTGTAGAACGAAGCATCGATGGACGCAACTTTACGGCAATTGGCACGGTAGCGGCAGCAGGCAACAGCAGCGCTAATGTAAAATATAATTATACGGATGCAGCAGTAACCACTCTGCCCAGCAATGTGGTTTATTATCGCCTGAAAATGATGAACCAGGATGGAAGCTTCAGCTATACTACGGTTGTGAAGATTACCCTCACCGATATAGCTGGCCGCCTCTCTGTTTATCCTAACCCAGCCAGCAATGTAGCCAACGTAAGCTTCAATGCCGGCAAGGGCGGAGCCGCCAACTGGAAACTGATTAATAAATCAGGCGCCACCGTATTGCAGGGATCAGTAAATCTCAAAGCAGGTAAAAACCTGATTCCGCTCAATATTCAGCACCTGGCTGCGGGTACCTACCATTTCATATTTACCGGCACCGATATCAATAAGAACATAAATATTCAAAAGCTTTAATACTGTTCAGTCTCATTTAGTGTGTCAGAGCCCTGTCGTCAGACAGGGCTTTTTCGTTAGGCAAATACACTTAATACCATCCGGCAGAACCTGCATTTTTCTAAAATAAATTGCGTGGAAATACTCTTTTCCGCTATAAATATGTCATCAGACTTCGGAATCAAATACAGGGATACGTAATTTGTAGTTGACTGACTGGCAATAAGCAGCCTGTCAAATCCAAACCTATGACAAGAACCCTGATCGCATTGATAATGCTGCTGAGCAGTACTTGCTGCATCGCTCAGTCATACAGCACGGTTAAGATCAACATGCCCGCTTCTAAAGCAGAGCGCTCCTCGCTGATCGGGTTACTGGAGCTGGACCATTACCAACTCACAGAAGATAACAATATCATCGTTGAAATAGGGCCCCGCGAAATGCTGCGCCTGCAGCAATCAGGATATAAATACCAGGTGCTGGTAGCAGATCTGAAACGCAAACTTGAGCAGGATAATGCACGGTATTATGAAGCGCGTAGCAAAGGATTGCCGGCAGATGAAACAGCAGGTCGTCTTGCTTTTGAGCAAACAGGCAAAACAGTTGATCAGATCATAGCCACACCAACGGCTTTCGAGGTAAAATCAACATTTGGCGGGTACTACAGCTTCGCTGAAATGAATGCAGCGATGAACCAGCTTGCGGCTGATTATCCGGCACTCGTCACCAAATTTTCTATTGGACAGTCACATCAGGGCAACGATATCTGGTGTATAAAAATTTCAGATAACCCGGCTACAGATGAGACAAGTGAGCCCGAGGTGCTGTTCATCGGCCTTCAACACGCGCGCGAAGCCATCGGCGGGTCGAGCATGCTCTTTTTTATGCAGTATCTCTGCGAAAATTATGCGACCAATACCGCTGTACGAGACCTCGTCAACAACCGCGAAATATTTATCATTCCCTGTATGAATCCCGATGGCTGGGAATACAACCGGCTCAACGGTGGAGCTGGTGCAGGCTGGCGAAAAAACAGGCGCAACAATCCGGGTTCAGATGAAGGTGTGGACCTCAACCGAAACTGGGGCTGGGACTGGGGTAATTGTTCTGCACCCATCCAGGGTGCCGCTTCATCTTGCGGCAGCAGTTCTTATTCCGCTGATACATACTACGGCCCTTCTGCATTTTCGGAACCCGAAACACAGGCTATCCGTGATTTTACCTATAGCCATCACCTGGTGGCCATGATCGATCAGCATGCCTACGGACCTTATTACTCACTGCCTTTTGGCAGACCCAGCCTTTCTACCAACGTAATGGATCCGCTGGACGATAAATATTATACCTACATATCATCTGCCATGGGTACCTACAATGGTATGCGTGCCGGCGACAGCTATCAGGCACTGGATTATGAAGTGGCGGGCGGTGTAAAAGACTGGATGCTGAAAGGAAATGTCGGCACCGGCAGCAAAGGGAAAGTGATGGGGCTTACAGGCGAAGGTGGCGCAGGTGGTGGAATTGGTGGCAGCTATGGTAGTTTCTGGCCACCTGCCGCGCAGATTATTAATCTCAGCAAAGGCATCGTATTTCAAAACCTGCAATTGTTATATGCTGCCGGCTCTTATATCAATCTGCAGGATATATCTGATATGCGTGTGGCAAGTCTTAGCGGAAGCTTTGGTTTTTCTGCTACCCGCGTGGGTCTGGCAGATGCGCCTGTAAAGGTTTCGTTGATACCGCTGGAAAATATTGCATCCGTTGGAGCTCCGGTCACAATCAGCAGTATGCCCAATTATTTCGATAAGCAGACCGCAACAGTCAGTTATACACTACCGGCCGCATTGAGCAACGGACAACGTATCCGGTACGCCTGGCGAATCGAAACAGGCGGCGTAACCTACTACGATACAGTTACGAAGTTTTATAATCCGGTCACATTGCTGTACGACAATATGGAAGGTAGCTTTAGCGACAACTGGATCAACAATTCCACCTCAGGAGCCTGGGGCCTTACAGCAGCAGGTACGGGATACGGTGGAGGAAGCAGTCGCGCCTTATCCGAATCGCCCTCGGGCAAATATGGGGCGTCAACTACGCGCATGGCTATTTACAAACAATCTTTTGATCTGAGTGATGCTACTGCTTCATGGCTTAGCTTCCAGGTAAGACATCGTGCAGAAAATTTCAGAGATAAATTACAAATACAGGTAAGCACCAATAGTACCAACGGTGTTGACGGTACCTGGACAGCAGTGGCGGGTACTACCACCGTACAGGAGCCCGGTACACTCGATGGAAGTACGATCAATGGCATACCGGCACTCACAGGTGTGAAAGAAGAGTGGACCCGTGAGTTATTCGATCTCAGTGCTTTTACGGGTCACAATGCCGTATGGCTCCGGTTTGTATTCACGGCAGGACCCACCAATAGTTTCTATTTCAGTGAGGACGATGGTTTTTATATTGACGAACTCAGCCTGATAAAAAGTACAGTACCCCTTGTTACATTACCGGTACATTTTACCGGATTTACAGCTCAGTTGCAGCAGGATGCTACTGTACGGCTGCAATGGTGGGCGCAGACAGATGCACAGCATGCCTATTTTGAAGTAGAGAAATCAGCCGACGGAGCCCGCTTCACAACTATTGGAAGAGGTCCGTCTGCGGCTCCCTATATCTTTACCGATCCATCTCCCTATGCAGGCACCGGCTACTATCGTATCAGGCAGGTTGATATGGATGGATCTGTTACCTATTCTGCTGTGGTGCTGGTCAATTACCAGTTAAAGG
>JAGODE010000071.1 GCA_017998385.1 Chitinophagaceae bacterium
GGTGAATAAAGCCTCCTACGGCACGCCCCTCCACCGTCCAGCCGGTTACCCGCTTAACCGCATCGGGGCTCCAATAGGTACGCACATCTGCAAATATCTGGGCGGTGTTGGTGAGGAGATAATTAAACAGCATGGATATGCCATTCAATGCATCATTCTCAGTAGCCACCATATAAGGAGCACGAATGCCATTCCAGTCAAACGAGGAATTGAGAATAGCTTCAGGAAAATCACCATTTGGTAAAAAATCGGTCCATTGCCGTTGCCCCTGGAAGCCTGACACAATAGCATTATGCCCCTGTGCTTCTTCGGCAAAACCTATAGCAGCCAGTTGCGGATTGCCTTCCATCAGGTCACGTATGATCAACGTCATCTTCACTACAAATTCCCAGTCGCGATCTTTCTCTTCACGCGTTTTTACCTTATGAGCCTGGTTAAAATCCTCTCCCTCCCTGCAATGAACTTTTGTCCACGCAATAGCTTTTTCGAATTCGGCCTTATCATAAATCTCCTGTTCAATACGGCGCAGCACCTCTGTAGAATCTGCATACTCGGTACGCATACCCAGGTAATCCTGCATAAAATCCGCATCCACAATAGAGCCGGCAATACCCATCGATACAGAACCAATAGCCAGGTAAGAACGGTCTTTCATGATTGCTGCTGCCATACCGGCTTTGGCAAAACGCAATAATAGCTCCCGTACATCGGCCGGAATAACAGCATCACCCATATCCTGCACATCGTGTCCATAAATTCCAAAACAGGGCAACCCTTTTTGTGTATGTGCAGCCAGTGTAGCCGCCAGGTATACCGCCCCCGGACGTTCTGTACCATTAAACCCCCAAATAGCTTTGGGCAATTGCGGATTCATATCCATAGTCTCGGAGCCATAACACCAGCAGGGAGTCACCGATAATGACACCCCCACATTGGACACAGCAAACTTTACAGCGCAATCAGCGGCTTCCTTTACACCACCTATGGTGCTGTCGGCAATAACACACTCCACTGGTGTACCATCCGGGTACCGCAATTCCTCCACATAGAGTGCTGCTACGGCCTTCGCCATATTCATGGTAGTGTCCTCAAGCGATTCGCGAATGCCACCCAGCCTACCGTCTATGATAGGTCGGATACCAATTTTAGGATAATTATTTTTTTGCATAAAAATTTCGTTTAATACTGATAGCAAAGGGCAATAGAAGATACTCCGGGCTAAATTAACCGTTGCCGGTGCCGCGTGATTATATGATCCTAACCAGGAATTATAAAATGTTAACCGGGCGTGGTTTTATCTTACTTACCAGCACACCTCCCAGAAAGATTACCAGTGTGCCTACAACGATGGTCATATTTGCATGCAGCGGATTGCGTGCCCATGCATACTCTTCGGGAATAAGATAAGAGAGCGTCATCCACATGATCACCAGCAAGCCGGTTACAGTGCCAATAGCAGCCGCCACATTACCACTTCTTTTACTGATAATACCCAGCAGGAAAAGCCCCAGCATACCACCTGCAAAGATGCCGGACAATTGCCACCAGATGTCCAGCACACTTTTCACACCAATCATAAGTACGCCGGCAAACATACCCAGCAAACCAAACACCACTGTGCCAATATGCAGCAGGCGGAGTTCCTGTTTGCCATCCGTCACCTTCCGCACGTAACGTTTATAAATATCTTCTGAAAAAACAGTAGCCGATGCATTCATGCCTGAGCTGATAGTGCTCATACCGGCAGAAAGAATAGCAGAGATAATCAGCCCTACCAATCCGGCCGGTATCATCGTAACCATAAAATGAGGCATCACTTTGTCTCCATAATCTTCAGGTTTGAGTGACGCTGCCAGCGATGCTACATCAGCAACAGCAGCAGCATTACCCAACCGCTCGGCAGCTACCTGCATTTTTACCGGATCCAGTAAGCCGGGATTCAACTGATAATAGGCGTATAAACAGGTGCCGATCACAAAAAACAATAATGAAGCCGGTACATAAATCCACACACAAAGCCAGATTGATTTAGCAGCAGCTTTTTCTGAGTTAGCCGTATGATAACGCTGCACATAATTCTGATCCATCCCAAAATTGTTGAGATTGATAAAAAAGCCATACAACAGTATCACCCAAAAACCAGCCTTCGTAAGATCAAGGTTGATGCTGCCGAGGCTGAATTTATCGGCTGCACTGCCTATCTCAATAATACGTCCCAAACCGCCATCCACATTTTTCACTACAAGGTATACGATCAGTATAGCGCCCAGGGTCTTTAATATCCCCTGCACCACTTCGGTCCAGATCACCGCTTCAATACCTCCCATTACCGTATACAGAATAATACATGCTCCGGTAATGAGCATAATCATCTTCATATCGTATCCTGTAAGTGCCTGGAGCGTGAGGGATAACCCAAAAAAGATGGAGCCCATACGAGCTATTTGCGTCAGCAGAAAACATACAACAGCATATGTTCTTGCCCAGGGTCCAAATCTTTTTTCAAGATTTGAATAGGCAGACACCTCACCTGTATTACGATAAAAGGGTACAAAATATTTCGCCGCCACCCAGGCTGCCAGCGGCATGGAAAGACTAAAGGCAAAGGCATTCCAGTTACCGCCGAATGCCTTACCCGGTACACCCAGAAATGTATTACTGCTCAGAAACGTGGCATAAATAGAAAGACCAATCGCCCATCCGGGAATACGTCCGGATGCGCGGGTAAACTGTTCGCCGTCCTTATTCTTTCCCGAAAAAAAGTATCCTACATATACCATGGCAATGAGGTATACCAGTATCACTGCAATATCTATTAATGGCAGGGTCTTCATCTTACAAACCTAATAATCCATATCCAATGACGATTGTAGAATCTTCACATTGTCTTATAAAATTACACCCGGCCAGATCACGGGGTCAGATTTTCTGTATAATCCAGCTCCTTGTCAAAGCTGTCCTTCAAACCGCTGAGAGCCCAGAATGCGAGCAGGAATAACAACACGGCCAGCATAGTTGCGCCAATGATAATGGAACCCGTAGCCTGGGTGAACAAATGGAACAATATGGTAGAAGGCACCAGGGCTCCACGGGCAAAATTGGGAGCCGTAGTAGTGACAGTTGCACGGATATTTGTCCCAAACTGTTCTGTAGAAATCGTCATAAAAATAACCCAGTAACCGACAGAAAATCCGAGCAGACCACAAAGCGGATAGAACCATTTCAGCGGTAGCGATGGTACAGTCAGATAGACGGCTACGGATAATACAGCCAGCGCCAGAAACAGCAACACCACCTTTACCCGGCTGCGCAGCAACTGGCTAAGCAGCCCGCTGGCCACATCGCCCAAAGCCATGCCTCCATAACACCAGGCTATGGCTTGTCCGGCGCTGATGTCGCCCGAAACACCCAATTGCTTCCCAAACTCAGGCGACAGGGTGACCAGTATGCCTACCACAAACCAGAGTGGCACACCAATTAATATACAGCGGATATAACGCAACATATTGCGGCGTGAACGGAACAGGGCAAAAAAATCGCCCCGGTTAGCAGTATGTTTTGCTTCCTGAAACATACCTGACTCACGCACCCCTACCCGCAGAAACAGTAAGAGCAGCCCAAGACCGCCGCCAATAAAAAATGAAGTACGCCAGTCAAACAAATCCGATACAAAATAAGCCACCACGGCTCCCGATATCCCTACCGAAGCGACCAGCATGGTAGCATAGCCTCTTTTCTGACGGGGCATTAATTCTGCCACAAGTGTAATACCTGCCCCCAACTCGCCGGCCAGTCCCAGTCCTGCTATAAAACGCCATACGGCATACGCCGGTATACTCTGTACAAACCCATTGGCAATATTGGCCAGAGAATAGATCAGGATAGAACCAAAGAGCACCGATAAACGTCCCTTTTTGTCACCGAGTATCCCCCAGGCAATACCGCCCAGCAGCATGCCGATCATCTGCACATCGAGCAGCATAATACCTGTGCTGGTCAGTTCCCCGCCTGCAAGCCCCAGATCGCGCAGACTGCTTACCCGGATGATACTGAATAGCAACAGGTCATAGATATCCACAAAATACCCCAGTGCAGCTACAATAATAGCTGCCACCACTTTTGGTTTGGCTGTCATATTTAATCAGTTAAGGAGTGTTCAATACTGTTTTCGAGTGCAATTACGGCGTCTATCAACGGGCCGGCCATGCTGTCGTGTACAGCATCAAACTCAAGTATAGGTTGTCGCACCTGCGGCGTGGCATACAGGCCCTGCCGGTACAGCAGGTGTTTGAAAAAATGAATAGATATGTCCAGGTGCTGATTGGAAAAGGCCAGTACGGGCAGCAACTGGCGGAAAAGCTGTTGTGCCTCTTCGTGATTGCCGGCCGCATATTCCCTGTAAATTTTTGCATAGGTAAAATGTATGCCTGTGGGCATAAAGGCGTGTACACCACGCCTCAGGCCTTCTATCATCTGCGATACAGCCCAGCCACCGCTCACATGCAGCCGGCCATTGGTGAGTTGCAGGATGCGGGAATATTTTACTCCGGCAGGTATCGTTTCCACCTTCAGGCACCGGAAGGCCGGCACTTCTTCAAACAGGCGACAGATCAGTTCATCGGGGAGACCATAACCACCAGCATCCCAGTCCTGCAGCATTATCATAGCCGGATCTACATGAGCCAGGTACATAAACTGATCTATAAATAAACCTTCATCCCTGAAAGGAATCTGAAACAATACATTCCGGCATCCTCTTTCGATATATAATTTCAGCAATTGCCGGGCACGCTCCATGTCTGTTTCTCCTGCACCGGCAATTACAGGGACCCGCCCGTTGGTTTCTTCCAGCACAGTATCTACCATACGCAGCCGTTCATCCACACTCAGTTTATATACCTCCGAAGCCATGGCCGGCACCAGGAACCCGGCTACACCAGCCTGCAGTGCCTTACGCACATTGCGCCGCAGACTATGCAGATCCAGTTCATTGTTTTTAGTAAATGGAGTATTTAATACTGTTACGATCCCAAACAGCGGATAGAGATCTTTCATCATGCCTGCTTTTTTTACTTGAGGTAAACATCCAGAAAAAACATACAGGCTTCTCCCCGTTTCAACTGGCTGGCATCATCGCGCTGCTCATACAGATGACCGGCACGATCAAAGTCTTTTCCGTAGACCGAAATAAACTGTGCTATGCTGACAGTTTCTCCCGTCAAAGCCGGTGTTGTCTTTTTTTCGCCTGCCAGCTGCTGATACAACTGATGCCAGTTTAAAAGTGTGGCAGTGGATACAGGCTCATGCAGGCCGGCCGTATATTCTTCAAAAAAACCTTTGGTACCCAAGAATTGTGCAGCTTTAAATCCTTTATCATCTACCGGCACATCGCTGAAATAAGTAAGAATCTGTTTATGTTCCAGCAATTTCAACTGTAACACTTCAGGCGGTAAGGCAGCAACCGGCTTCCGGCTCTCGGCCGCCAGGGCAGCAGCCGTGCCTGCTACCTGCCCCAGACCCATCCACAATGGTTCCATACGCACCGTAGAATAAGCTACATGCGTGGTAGAAGCCGCTACCGGCACTATCAACCCATTGATCTTTTCCGGTATCAGAATACGATAGGGCAATTGATAGGGTGAAATAGGCAGAAGGCCTATGTATCCTTCCAGCACTTTCCGATCGGCAGATGGCTGTTTGGAGACGGGGAAACTGTCGATAGGAAATTCGCCTGCAATAATGCTGTCGGAAAATATTTTATTACGACCCGTCTTTTTTAACATTGCATCATTTTCTGTAAATACATATTTCCCTTTCAGCCTTCTGCCCTCCCGTACATACAACTGCCACGGAAAATGATCATTGTCTTTAAATTCATCGAGCGGCAAATGATACTGGCGTGCAATACGGCGATGCTCTTCGGGTATTTCTTCATCATTCTGAATAAAATAAAGTAACCCCAGTGTAAGATTGCGGTGATGCCTGAATACTTTTTCTCTTTGCGCCCAGTCGGCATCCACATAGTTGGTATTTTCGCCGGGAAAGGGAAAGCCCAGTGGCCGGGGATTAATGTTTACATCGTATTTCCTATTGGGAATTTCAGCAAATGAAAAAGCCCTCACCATAGTATTGAAGTGCGCTGCATAATATCCATGCCCTTCACGAAATACTTTAGGGCCGGCAAGGCGGCCTTCCTTCAAATCCCCGAAATATTTCACATAACGGGTACGATCATATCCTTCGGGAGGAGACTGTAATACATAACTATTGTCGGGGTCATCGGTCAGGCATAGCCGGTAGGTATAGGCCGGCAATTTATCGTCGGCTTCGCCGGTGCTGCCCGGCAGTATTACTTTATCATTATAGTCAAAGAATATCTGGCCGGCATGCTCTTCATTGAATTCTCTTCTTCCTTCTCTGCCCAGAAAATAGGCCGCGCCTGCTTTGGCATACACATCACCTTCGTAGGTAGCATCGATAAATACGGCCGCTGTTAACTCTACCGGTTCGTTGCTGGTACGGTTAGTAAACTGAAGTGCTGTGAGGGTATCCCCTTCCAGCTTCGCTCCTTCGAGCCGGTGACTTACCAGCACCCGTATGCTCTTTTCAGCCGCAATCATTTCATTAAATACCTGCTCCGCTACCGACGGCTCATAATAATAACCCTCCTTGCATTTCACTACATTTTCTGAACCTTCCCCATATTTTGCTACATAATACTCCCTGATGCGCTGCGTGAATTCTTTAAATAATCCGGCAATGGCATCTTTGTTTTCAATATCACTTTTACCCAAGCCGCTGGTCGACATACCTCCTATATGACCGTGATATTCGGTAAGTGTGACAGCACAGCCCAAGCGCGCAGCCGCAATGGCCGCCATAATACCAGCGGGAGTAGCCCCTACAACCACCACGTTCCGTCCGTCATTTTTCCTTTCATTGGTGCAAGATGCCAGGTCTATGCCGAGTGCTACCGAAGCCAGTGTACCAATACGTATAAAATTTCTCCTGTTCATACTTTTACTGTTGATCCGTTCAGCGTTGAGAGGTCATTTCTATTTTATCGAGATCAGCCAATCGCACCTTCATTACTTCTACCGATTGCTTTTCGCCTGCAAATGCAATGAGCAGATAGCCATCATGCTCTATCACATGCGGATAATCTATATGACGACCACCGGTGAGGTAGATCATTTTATCAAATACAACTCCGTCGTTACTGATTGAGATCACGAGCGGATCACGTTTGGCCGGGTTGGCATTTGACACCACTACGTAGCGACCATCCTTCAGTCTTGTCTGGCTGAATTTGGACCGGGCATCGGGAAAATTGGTACGCACCGGCTTTGACCAGGTACGACCATTATCGGAGGAAAAAGAACGAAACAGGAATCCACTACCTTTATTATCGCGGAAGAGTGCTACCAGGTTTTTATCGGGTAGCATCCAGAAGCAGGGCTCTTCGGCAGTGAGCTCGTCTGCAGATCCCAGCACAGGATAAGATTTCCAGTCCGTGATCTTATCCTGTCCGCCAATGAGGAATTCCACCCCGGATTTTACATAATCATATTTTCTGCGCGACATCATCCATTCTCCGGTACCGATCTGCTCGGGTGCAAAATTGTTAATCGCATTGTCGTAGATAACACCGACGTCTTCCCATTTCCATTTCAGCGTATCCAGGCGGAAGCCGCGCAATTCCAGGCCGGGACCAAAAAACTCAGCAGCCTCATCGAGCGAAGCCAGTGCATATAACGTGCCTTCCCGCTCCCAGAATCCCCGGGCTATCCAGCGAAATCCTTTATTGGTACGCGTGCCGTAATAAGAAGAGCGCTCTGACCCTGCGGGCGCAGGTGTAAGAAACTCTCCCTGTGTCCAGTTCAGCCCATCGGGGCTCGTTGCATATCTGACACGTTGGCCCACACGATCTTCCACACCGGGACCATCACTCCACATACACCAATATCTGCCGGCATACCAGGCCAGGTAGTTATGCTGATTCACTCCGCGTGTGGCATGCACATCATTTACCACTCTGAAGTTGGCCGGCACACGTGGCAGTTTATCATAGTCGATCTTGTGGGTATCATCGGGCACCCAGTCACCCGCCAGCATGACAGGCGACATAGGATCTTTGAGTAAATCCACTTTAACCGGTTTGGGCTTCGGCGCCACTGTTGTTTTCTTTTGCGCCGCCACCGACATACCTGCCAGCAGCGATGTCATTAACAGCAGCGAATAACTGTTTTTCTGAAAAAAAATCCGGAATAATTTCATAGCAGTTGATTATTCTGTGTTTAATATTTTACAATGGAATTAGCAGGCATCTGTATTTTATCGAGCTCATCAATTTTTATCCTGATTAGTTCCACACTTTGTTTGGCTCCCCCAAAAGCAACAAAGAGATATCCATCATGCTCCATCACATGCGGGTAATCGATCACCCTGCCGCCCTCCAGGTAAATCATTTTGGTAAACGAAACTCCATCGTCACTGATGGCCAGGGTAAGCGGATCGCGGGTTTCGGGGTTTGGGTTTGATACCAGTACATAACGCCCGTTACTTAGCCGCAGTCCGCAAAATTTGGAGGTAGCATCAGGAAAATTTGTTTTTACAGCATCCGTCCAGGTACGACCATTATCAGTAGAAAAGGCGCGATAAATACGACGACTTTTCGCATTATCGCGATACATGGCCATAATGGTTTTCTGGTCAGGCAATACCCACCAGTAAGGCTCCTCTGCCTTAAATGTTTTACCCCGGTAGGCTACAGCCGGGGCCGATTGCCAGCTATTGAAAGCGCTGAGTCCGCCAAAAAGCGTATGTACATTCTGCAGGCTATCGCGACGCGACATCATCCACTCGCCATTGGGTAGCTGCTGCGGCGGGAAATTGTTCATGGCATTGTCGTATACAACACCCAGGTATTTCCATTGTTTCTTTCCCTTATTCCATTCAAACGCGCGCAATGACAATCCATCGCCCTGATAACCCGGCGCACGGAAACGGGTAACCAGGGCCAGCAAACGACCCTTGTATTCCCAGAATCCCCGCGCAATCCAACCAGTATCCCCTGCCGGAGAATCGGTAATATCCTTTGCCTGACTCCAGTGCAGGCCATCTGTACTGGTGGCATAAGCAACTTTTTGATGCGCCTGATCATGGCCCGGATTAGTATTACGATGCTGGCCTGCCGGTTTGCGTGCCACACCCGGACCATCGCTCCACATTGCCCAGTATAACCCATCATGAAATAGAAGATAATTATGCTGATTAACACGATGACCATCCTGATCACGCACATCGTGCACAACAACATGATCACTCTTTGGCAGCCGGGGCAGTTTAGCAAAATCGATCTGACTGCTATTGGCAGGCACCCAGGGCCCCTTCAGCATCAGCGAGTCAGTTACTGAAAATGACTGTGCCGATGTCATAGACCAGGATAACAGAAAAAACATAGCGACAGGTGCAAGTTGTTTCATCCTTTTATTTTTTCATGGTTTGAACAGATATGCTGCTATGAATGGCTTCAAAAATGATACGTGCCGCATCGCCTCTTGTCAGAATGGCCTCTTTTTTTATTGACAGTATTTTTAACCAGCTTTCTGCCTGTCCTGGCAATCTTACTGATTGCCCGATAGCCTTTGAAAATACATCGGCCGACACTGGATCACCATTTATTGCTGCCGCTTTCAGCGTTTGCGCGGCCTGTTCGTTGGCGTTCCAGCTGCCACTATCCCGCCAGTTTTTCAACTGCTCTGCCCAGCGTTTCGCCAGTGCTGTCGTCAGCTTCTGATCGGCCAGGGCTTCATAACTACCGAAAAATCCTTTGGTACCCAGGTATTGTACAGCGGGATACCAGCTTGCGGACTCTCTTCCTTCTATATCATTAAAAAAACTCAGCAGGAAACGCTGTTGTGCCAGATGGCGAACGAGCGTATCTGCATTTACAGCCGGAGGATCTGTATTTTGTTTCACAGCCTGTATTACCAGCCAGGCAGCTGCTTCTCCCACACTCATCCAGACCGGCTCGAGCCGTATAGCGCCCCAGCCGATATGTGAGGCCGACATACAGACAGGCACAATGAGATTAGAAGGTTCGCCTGGAAAGAGCAGGGCAAGCGGCACCTGTCCCGGCACGGTTTCACTTCGCAGCATTACGTGCCCTTCCGGCTTACTGCCAGGTATTGTTCGTTCGGTACAGGCATGCGAATCCAGAAACCAGTCTGTTGCAGTCATGCTGTCTGTATGAATAGGTGCCCGCTGTAACCCTTCTGCCACTAGTGCATCGTGTTCTGTAAAGACAACTTTTCCTCTTAAGCGCCGGGCCTCTCTTACATAAATCTCATAGGGAATATGATCATTCTCCGGAAATTCATCTTTTGCCAGTCCATATTTTCGCCAGTGCTCCCGCACCTCCGCTGGCAACGAAGGGTCATTTTGCCGGAAATACAACAATCCGTTTACCTCATCTTTATATTGCTGCAATACTTCACGGCGTTCTTTCCAGCCTCCTTCCACATATTTATTCTGTAAACCCAATATCTCCGGATAAGGAAGACTTGATTTACTATTGGGTCGCGAAAGGGTTAATTTTTCTGCTGTATGCGTGTAATGTTCTTTAAAATGTGCCGGATCATAATTAGCGGGCCTATCCGGAAAGTGAAGATTATCCGGATCATCGGTAACAATGGTACGCAGATTGAATCCCTGCACGGTCTTATCAGCTTCGCCGGTACTACCGTCCATTACCACCGTACGGCGTTCGCTATACCGGTACAGATTCAACCGCCGGCTGATCTGCTGCTGTAGTGTGGGTGTACTGCCGGCTGGTATTTTCTCATCCCTTGTATATATTATTCCGGCATATTCTTCTCCATATTCATGTTTCGACTCACGGCCGATAATATAATCGGCTCCGCTTATACCAAGCAGATCGCCTTCGTAGGAGCAATCTGCAAAAATGCTTGCGGCAATTTGCAGTTCTTTCTTTTCATCTATCGAACGGAAAACCACTTCCTGTATACGTCCGTTTATTTTACCGATCGTTGCGGGATAATATTCCTTATAAACAGTAATATTGGATTCAGTTTTCAGCCAGGAATCAATAAGCCGCTCTGCCACTTTTGCCTCGTACATAGTTTTAGATGTACCGGGACCAGCATTTTTATATTGTGGAGAATCGGTACCATAGGTATTCCGGTAATAATCATAGATCATCTTCCTGAGCTCATCGTACAGCGGTGCGCGGGAGCCATTATACAACGTATCAAAAATACCCAGGCCGTTGACCATCATTCCCCCCAGATGACGTGAGGTGCTCACCAATGCAACTTTCAATCCTTCTCTCGCGGCGCGAATGCTGCAGGCGATACCGCCGGGTGTTGCACCAAATACCAGCAACTGAAAGCCCTTATTTTGCCCGGACAAATGACCGGCAACCGGCAGTTGTTTCGCATCAAGCAGATTAAGCAGTGGCGCAGCACCCATCAGTTTTATAACACTCCGGCGATTCATTTTTTTAATGGCCCGTTTTCATTAAGGATCATCCGCACAGAACCGGCGATATAAGCCGCCTGCAATGCCCGGATTTCTTCCTTATAATGCACGTTATCTATATAAGCATCTGTACCCAGTGTCTGAGTAAAATCATGCAGATCTATCTTTTTCACAGAAAACTCTTTACATACTCCCGCTGCGATACGATTATAATTTTCCAGGTCTGCACTATAGCGCAGCAAAGCCTTTGTACGTCCGTTATGAATGGAGTCAACCACCGGAGTAGTCGTCACCCACATGATGCGGATCTTTTTTTCCTGTATCATGGAAAATATTTTCCGGAGATTTATTTTGTATTCATCCGGCGATACCTGCAACTGTTTTGTCACCGTATCTCTGCCTATATCATGAAGACCGCAATTAAGAATAATATAATCGGGATGAAAGTGCGGTTCGGAAAGTTTAGCGGTGAGATAAGCCAGTACTCTTTTTGAATCACCTCCGTTTCTACTGAACGTTCTGCCCTGCAACGTTTCTATTTTTTTCTGATCGATGGCAGCCACACCGGCCAGGTCTTTGATCAGATAAGGACCGTAATGTATGGAAATACTATCTCCCATCAGGAAGATATCCGGCAACGCGTCTTTCCTCCATAAAAATCCCAGCAACAAGCAGAGCATTACGCTCCAGGTTGTGATCCTTTTTGTTTTATAGGAGTTTCGGCTTGTCATTTTCAGCAGATCGTTTTTGTTGACATATTCCATGATTACTGTCATATCCTTTCGTACATACGGAATGCTGTTTTAAATCCGGTTTTCGCCGGCAATTCAATACATTTTCAGTCGGCTTCGATCCAGGCCAGGTTAAATGCATAATAGGTGCCGGAACTCAGTAAATGAATCATTCCATCTGGCGCCTGCGTCACGGTAAGATAGCCCCGGCGCTCTGCATGGGTTTCATCCAGCACACTATAGGCTTCGCCCCAGCGCAGATTGCAAGGTGCATCCAGCACACGCCTGCCCGTACCGGGTGTAACCAATTTTCTTACCGGCCATGTTTTACCTTCATCATAAGAGACAGCCGCATACATGCCGATACCTTTTTTACTTTTACCTTTTGAAACAATATCAGTCATCTGCTGCTCAAAAGAAACCAGCAGCAACGGCCCTTCCTGCAAACGGATCAGCCCGATACGTTGTGCACTTTCAACAGGTGTAATAGCTGTTTTGCAATATGTCCACGTCTGACCTTTATCCGATGAGATGCTCATCGGCATTTTTCCATCTATTGCATCACCCCGGCCAAGAGCCATCCAACTGCCATCTTTTAACTCTACGATACCTGCATGTATCCCGGCAATCGATGTTCCTTTTTTTCCTTCCTTAAACTCCGGCTGAGGTTTTCCTTCTCCCGGATCAACCCATGTCTTTCCTTTGTCTTTACTGATGTGGATGGCGGTGCCGCCGTTTGCCGACCAGGCGGCATCGGCCAGAAATATCATGCTACCATCGCCCGTAAGCATAGTGGCATCGATGGGTTGATGCCGCAAACCGTATTCCGGGCCAATGATGGCCGGTGCCGACCAGGTAACCCCATTATCTGTACTTGTGCGCAATGCGAGCGATAAACGCTTCCAGTCATCACCCACTCCCACACCGGATACATGATAAATTGTTTTTTGTCCATCCCACCAGAGTGCCTGGCCCGTGAGATTACGATCAGCCACCTGAAAAAAAATATCCGGCTTATCCCATTCACTTGCACCACGCCGCAGGCGGGCTCCGGCCACTACCATTTCACGGCCACGCTCGGTAACGGTAGTAAACCAGATAGCCAGCAAGTCTCCATTGGGCAATACAGTAAGTGCGGGCTCATGATTATGTATAAAATATAATGGACCGTTGGCACTATCTCCAATTAATGTATAGGTACGGGGTGTTTCAAATATGGGCTTAGCTACCGTAGATTTTCCTTTATCCCAGTTATACTTTCCCTGTTTTACCTTATAGGCCCACAACTTCGTACTATGCTGTGTGGATGCACGTGGCCGCGGCACAGCAGCTTTCACTACCCGAAAACCGGTAAGAAAAGAACGGCTGCCGGGCAATGCTGCCGAGCGATTGGCCGAGCGAAGAAAGGGTAATCCTGTACTGTGACTGCCGCCCCGAGTCACCCGTGCATATCCGCCAGCCGCGCCAGTTGGATCGGTTTGCTGGCCGGCCTGGTACATGCCATACCAGTCCAGGCACCACTCTTCTACCAGTCCATGTACATCCTGCAAGCCCCAGGCATTGGCTGGTGTACGTCCCACAGTCAGGTTTACACTATCTGGTTTAATCGAATGACTGCGATTCATTACCTGATGCTGCCAGTAAGCAGATGGTAGTGTATCCCCCGTAAAATAAGGGGTGACAGTACCTGCCCTTGCGGCATATTCCCATTCCGCCTCAGTGGGCAACCGGTAGTGTGTTCCTTCTTTTTTGCTCAGCCAGCGTGTATAAGCAACCGCATCGTCCCAGCTTACAAAGACAACAGCATCGTTGTCGTTTTTGGAAAACCCATCCTTGCCGCGCAGGGCGCGATGTTCAGGCCTGAATTGTTCATACTGTGCATTGGTAACAGGCGTAGCCGACATCTCAAAAGAACGGCTGATCCGAACGCGGTGTACGGGCTTTTCATCCCACTCGAGTGGATTTTCGGCAGCAGGTGCACCTCCTTTTATGTAAGGATTAGGAGCCCCTTTACCCAGAAAAGGGGTATGCGGTTCATCTTTGAGCAAACCGGCGTAATTGATCTCACCTGCATTACCCATGTTGAATTCACCCGCCGGTATCGTCACCATTTTCATACCAACAGCGTTTGTGCGCACGGGTAACTGAGCAGGCTGACCAGTCTGTGCCATCGTAGGCGACATAGCAGTTATTCCAATACAGGTTACTATGAAATAAAGTAGTTTCAATCGCTTTGTCGGGTTACTTTAAAGAAATTATTTCCATTCATCGTGCTGCACCAGCAGCTTTGACCGGTCAATAGCTGTTTGCGGTATAGGCCACACATAATTCCTGGCTGGATTAAATACACGCACCTGCACATTCTTTTCTATCAGTACCGGCTGTCCCCCGCTTTTTGGTCCATCCACCCATTGTGAAAGATCCATACTTCTCACTGTTTTATTGAGCACCGTCTGAGCTATACGCCAGCGGATAATATCGAAATATCGAAGTCCTTCGCCAGCCAGTTCCACTCTTCTTTCATTGCGAATGAGTTCACGCAATGTAGCCTGGCTGCCGTATCGTACACGGTCAACGGCCGGCATGCCTGCGCGCAATCGCACACTGTCGACAGCTGCATACACAGACTCATCAGGACCGGTTGCTTCATTTTTTGCTTCCGCATAGGTCAGTAATACCTCTGCATAACGAAACAGTATCCAGTTTACGTTGGAAGGGCGAACCCGATCTTTGAACTCTGCAATATATTTCCTGTAATAGAGATAGGTAAAGGCAAAATTCTTTTCGCTGCCTGCCAGATCAAGCACCTGACCATTAAGATTCTGACCATGCCACAGAAAAGTAACCGCATATCGTGGATCGCGATTATCAAAAGGGTGCGCAGGATCCCACAGTGGCGAAAGCGATTTAGGCAAACCATCCTTCATCTCAAATGCAGCCTCAAGGTCTGCATTGGGCAGTATGAGTGACTGACCATTGAACTGTACAGGTGCATAGCGCAGATTAATATCGTGTGTGTTGGCTACAGCGGCATACTGACGGGCCAGGATCGTTTCATTGGTTTTATTATTAAACGTAGTCAGGAACAGTTCATTGAATCTCGGATGCAGGCTGTATACTTTTGAAGTTATCAGTGTCTCAGCAGTCGCGGCAGCATCGGCCCATTGGTTATTGTATAACTGTACGCGCGCTTTCAGTGCCAGTGCGGCCCCTTTCGTGGCACGTCCTGCATCCGCGGCGGGCCATGAGTTGGGCAATAAGGTTATAGCATCGTTTAATTGCTGCAGCACATAGGTAAGCACATCAGCCCTGGGCGATTTGGCCATATCCGCATCTTCGGCAGGTAATGGACTTGTCACCAGTGGCACATCACGAAAAAAAGTCATCAGCTTATAATACCTGTAGGCCAGTATGAATTTCACCTGTCCGGTAAGTTCATTTTTCTGAGCCGGTGTAATGCCGGGCACCCGGTCTATGTTCTCAAAAAACTGCAGACATAAGCGGATATAATTGTAACTCCATTCCCCTGCCACACGACTGTCAATCGTTTCATATGCTCCGTTGGCAATATTGTTGGCGCCATTACCTGCCCTGCCATAGGCATTATCGCTAAACGCTTCATAAAGGGTCTCTTCCACACCACCGAGTGCATTGTAGAGGTTATTGACCCACATCTTTGCCTGATCGGTTGTTTTCCAGAAAGTTTCCATAGAAGGCGTATCCAATGGTGCCTTATCCAGGAATTTTCGGCAGGATACAGCCAGTACCAGTACTGACAGGATAGCTGTCCATTTTATGGCAATATTTTTCATAATCGTTGTTTAGAAGTTAAGGTTCAGTCCAACGTTGTAGACTTTGGCAAGCGGATAACGGTTTTCGAGCAAACGGGCTCCTGTACCAATACCTGCTTCAGGATCATATCCCAGGTAGTTGGTAATAGTAATAGCATTCTCTGCATTTACATAGATTCTCAGCCGTTGAATTTTCCAGCGTTTCAGCAGATTGGAGGGCAGACTATATCCGAGTTCGATATTCTTCATCCTGAAATAGGCAGCATCTTCGAGCCAGAAACTGGAGAAACGGTCGTTGATACCATCATCGGCAGCCCCACTCCCCATTCTTGTTTTAGGAAAATGTCCGTTGGGTGTTTCGGGTGTCCAGCGATCGAGGTGATAAGTGCGAAGGGTTGAGGCTTCACGGTCAAAGTTTTGTGCCGTCCAGCCATTACTCCATACCAGTTGCTTCATCACACCCTGGCCAAATGCAGTAAAGTCAAAATTTTTGTAGCCCGCCGTGATACGGATTCCATAAGGGCAAACGGGGGTAGACTTACCGAGACGTACGCGGTCATCGGCGTTGATCACATTCGGATCACCCCCATTGTTCTGATAACGCAGATCGCCAGGCGTAGTAAGTGCATTTTGGAAAGGAGCATCCGTAACCTCGCGTGTGTTCTGGAAAATACCGATTGAGCGCAAACCAAACCAGTCGCTGATAGAATAACCTTCCTGTGTGATCACATTACCATTGATAATAGGACTCACACCACCCATGCTTACCACTTTATTGGTCACATTTGATATTTGCGCACTAATGCCGTAGGAAAATTCTCCGATCTTATTACGATGGGCAATTTCCAGTTCCCATCCTTTGTTGTCTATGACACCGGCGTTCTGTACAGGCTCAGTCTGCCCGAATGTGGTGGGTAAGGGTAATTGCATCAGGATATCCGAAGTCCTTTCCTTAAATACATCCAGATTTACCTCCAGTTTATTATTAAGGAAACGTCCTTCCAGTCCAATGTTGGTAGCCGATTTCGTTTCCCAGGTCAGATTGGGGTTTGAAGCACCTGCTGTTTGTACCCCGCGGTTTGGCAATCCGTTGAAATAATAAGAAGTCTGGGAAAGACTGTTGGCAAAAGGATAAAATCCTACATTCTGATTGCCAACCTGGCCCCATGATGCCCGCAGCTTCAGGAAATTGATTGCAGGTACATCCATAAAATTCTCTTTTGTAATTACCCACCCGGCAGATACGGAGGGAAACAGTCCCCAACGTTTGTCTGCGAGGAAACGAGAAGAGCCATCATACCGTAATGTTCCTTCGAGCAGATATTTGTCGCGAAAACTGTACGAAGCTCTTGAAACCACTGAGGCCAGCGCCCAGTCTGACGCAGTGCCGCTGATCGTCCAGAATGTAGGATCACTGGTACCCGCTCCTATTACATAAATATCATCAGTGAGAAAATTACGTGTGGTCACGCCATCATTATTCTGCTCAAACCATTCAGCGGTAAAACCACCCATGACAGATATGGTATGATCACCAAATTTCTGGTTATAATTAGCCAGCAGGTTCACGTTTTGCTGCATATCAGCAGCATAACCGACTTTCAGGGAGTTAAACTCTGTCTGGCTTTGTATCGCATCATGATCGGTCTGCTTGTACAGTGTCAGTATCCTGGCATAGTCACGAAGCCGCGACTGATTGCGTACTACACCGTAGCTGGCTGTCAGTTTTACCTGGGGGATAATATTGTAGTCAACGCTCACATTACCGGACAGGCGTCCTGCTTTAATGATAGTCTGGCCCGCATCTTCCGATGCCTGTGCAATCGCATTGGCTCCGCCATCGAGCCGGCCCAGCCAGCGGCCATCGGCTGTCTTTAAGTCATCGTCAGTATTGGGCAGGGCAGCAACGCCC
>JAGODE010000335.1 GCA_017998385.1 Chitinophagaceae bacterium
GAGTACTTCAATTCTTTTATCAAAATCTGGCCCGGTTTCTCCAGTCTTTTAGGGGGCTAAGACACCTGAAATTCTATAATTGATCAAATTTGAAAAGTATATGAAAACTAGTTTCCTGAATTCATTTTTATTAATAACGATTTTCATAAGCTCGTTTGCCGCACTTCATGCGCAAGTGAATAAAAAGTACTCAAAAGAAATTGAAAATAAAATAATGCAAGTCGAACAAAATTTGGCTAGTTGGGTAGAAATAGAAAATGCCCCAAGGTGGAATTTGCAGGAAAGAATGAGCTTCTACAAAATAAAAGGTTTAAGTATAGCGGTAATAAAAGATTATAAAATTGAGTGGGCAAGAGGGTATGGCTGGGCTGACTCTTTAGAAAATGAATCTGTAAACACTTCTACATTTTTTCAAGCAGCTTCAATAAGTAAATCTTTAAATGGCTTAGGTATACTAAAGCTGGTTCAAGACAAACGCTTAGACTTAAATAGTGATATTAATAACTATTTATATTCCTGGAAGTTTCCTTATGATTCTTTATCAAATGGCAAAAAAATTACAATTTCAAATTTGCTAAGCCATACCGGTGGTATAAATGTTAGCGGTTTTGATGGTTATACAAAAACTGATTCGATACCAGATATTCTGCAAATCTTAAATGGTGATAAACCTGCAAATAGTGATGGCGTAAAATCAATCTTTGAGCCTGATCTGAAATATAAGTATTCTGGAGGGGGAACAACTATTTCGCAATTAATTATCGAAGACGTAACAGGTAAAAGTTATGCCGGCTATATGGAAAAAAATATTTTAAAACCAATCGGCATGAAAAATAGTTTTTACACCAATACCACATCAGAAAAAAAAATAAAGCTATTAGCGGCAGGTTATAATGGAGACAAAGAGGTCACAATGAAATATCACATTTATCCGGAGAAAGCTGCAGCAGGATTGTGGACAAATCCGACAGAATTGGCAAAGTTTGTAATTGAAATTCAAAAGTCTTTATTGGGTAACTCTAATAAAATACTTACTCAGGAAATGACAAAGCTCATGCTTACACCTTATGTAGATAATTCTTCTGCCTTGGGAGTTTTTATTGAGGACAAAGAAGGTGTAAAATATTTCAGACATGGTGGCGTAAATGAAGGTTTTACAAGCCTGTATTTCGGAAGTGTAGTAAATGGAAATGGTGCCGTAGTCATGTGTAATTCTACAGACAAAACGATACTTTATGAAATTATCAATAGCATAGCGACGGTTTATAAATGGGAAAACTATTACAAACCGGTGCTGAAGAAGGTTGTAAAAATTGATAGCGCTGAATTATCAAAATATGTTGGCAAGTATACTTCTAATGACAGAGAATATATAATTTCACAAGACAAGGGAAATTTATTTCTTGAGTTAATCGGACAGAAGTGGCAAATTTATTTTACCTCAGCGACTGATTTTTTTATGTACCAGGCCCCAGGCATTAACCATAAATTCATTTTAGAAAATAACAATATCCAGGCGTTTCAAATTAAAATAAATGAAGACAAAATAATTACTGTGAAAAAGGTAGAATAAAACTGCCATAACATGGTATTGCCGAAAGCGGGGCTGAACGGCTTCGGTTGGACATTTGTACAAGATTCAACAATCGTTCTTGAATTGAACTTTTTTTTGCTAAAATTCCCCGCCTTCGATAATACCCAACCGTTCGGTGGCGACCACCTTGGCGGTCCGGGACTCCGGCCAGCCGTAGGTCACCAGCCGCCATCTTCGATCCGGCAATCTCCACAATCAATCAAATAAGCACTACAGCGATTTTATTTCCTTAGATTCTAATTGGTTTCTAAGATCAATAAGCTTATCTCATTTTAAAGCATCTTTATAATAGCCACATGCATTAACGGGTTAAATTTGAGCGTGCGTTAGTTGTATCATCATTCAAACCAACAGCATGAAACTAAGATTACCCCTGCCTGTATGGACTATTGCTGCACCCGTTCTGGCCTGGCTCGCCATCGCGCTTATTCAACCGGGTGCTTCCGCAGTATTAACCGTTTTGCAGGGAGCAGTACTGATTGCTGCAGTACTGGCTTCTGTACATCTTGCCGAAGTCATCGCTCATCGTGTAGGGGAGCCTTTTGGTACACTGATACTGGCCCTGGCGGTTACGATCATTGAATTGTCGCTGATAGTTACATTGATGTCAGCCGGAGGGGAGGAGAATCTTTCCCTGGCCAGGGATACGGTCTTTGCGGCAAATATGATCATCCTGAATGGCATTATTGGTTTATGCCTGTTGGTGGGCGGATTGAAATACCATGAACAGACTGTTACCAAACATGCCGCCACCTCTGCATTGGTGGTACTTACCGCCATCCTTGTGCTTACCCTGGTACTGCCCAACTATACGACCAGTCATCCCGGCCCCATGTATAACCTCAGTCAGTTGGTCTTTGTGGCCATTGTGTGCATTGTGTTGTATGTCGGGTTTGTTAGGGTGCAGTCAGGTCGTCACCGCGATTATTTTCTGCCTGTTGGCCAGGTTGATGAGGAAGATCATGCGGCGCCGCCAGGTAACCGCACGGCACTTATCAGTTTGGTATTGCTGATGTGTTGTCTCGGTGCGGTGGTCTTACTTGCCAAAAAACTCTCTCCGGCCATTGAAGCGGGTGTGGCGGGTATGGGTGCTCCCAAGACACTGGTGGGCGTTATCATTGCTATGATCATCCTGCTGCCGGAAGGTATAGCGGCCTTACAGAATGCCAGAAAGAACCGGCTTCAGACCAGTATGAACCTGGCCCTCGGTTCAGCACTGGCCAGTACCGGGCTTACGATACCGGCCGTTGCTATATTCTCTATTTACTCAAATACCAATGTACTGCTGGGCATCGACACGGCATCTACCGTATTGCTCATACTCTCCATCTTTACAGTGATGCTTTCCCTCATAACGGGCAAGACCAATGTGCTTTACGGACTCGTGTTGCTGATGATCTTTATCGCTTACCTGTTTATCACCATTGTGCCATAGCGCTTATAGCTAACACTGCATTTCAACAATAAAGCGAGGCAATAGCTTTCCGATGAGAAAACTATTTCCTTCTATTTTCTCCGGGCAACAGGAATTTAAGAAGTTGATAAATGTCAAAATATCTGTTTAAGAACTGATATGTATTGCGATTGCCAATATCCAATTATAGCTTTGCCGCACGAACTCACTGCTTCTTTTACAAACCACCATTTCTCTTTTAAAAAAATCTTAATCAGACACAAACCTGGTTAAGATTTTTTTTTAGGTAATAAGTGATAAGTTGTAAGTGATAAGTAGTAAGTGATAAGTTTATTGTATAACTGTCCACTATCAACTGTCAACTGTCAACTCCCTGACCACCGGCCACCGACCACCGACCACTCTCCCTGTTCATTTTCATGCAGCAGGTGTACTATAAACGGACACCTAATAGCGTATATCTTTTTTAAGCATTTGATAATCATTAAATTGCGGACTGGCATTATTTTTTAATGCCCTGGGTACCAATCTTGTATCATGATCAAACACTTTCTGCGTATCAGCTTCCGGCAGCTTCGCCGCAACCGGGTTTATAGCTTTATCAATATAGCCGGTCTCACGGTGGGACTGGCGGGTTTTGTGATTGTATTGCTTTACCTCAATTATGAACTCAGCTACGACAAATGGGATAGCCGCATGGAGCGGGTATATAAGATCTCGGAACGTACAGATGGGGAAGTGCTGGAGCAGACCGCTGCGCCGCTGGCTCAGTTTCTGAAACAGGAGCTCACAGCTGTAGAGGCCGCCACCCGCGTGCAGCCGGCTGGCAGCTTTGAAGTGCCCCTGAGTACCGGTGAGCAAAAGCTCTATGCCAAAGGCAGCATCGAAGTGGATTCACTCTTCTTCCAGGTTTTCCCTTACCGCATTATTGCCGGCGACAAACTCAATCCGCTCGCCAAACCCAATGCCATGGTCATCACACCGGCCTTAAGCAGGCTGCTGTTTGGTAATGCGGATCCGATTGGTAAAACGGTTAAGATTTTTAATATACTCGAAAACGAGGTCACGGCGGTTATGGAAGAACCTTCAGGACCCTCGCATCTGAATGTGCAGTTTGCCTGGCGCAGTGTGAATGAGCGGTCAAATATGCACTGGCATAATCTCTCTTATCAAACCTATGTCCGCACCAGAGATGTGATGTCTGTGAGTAAACTCGATGCACTTATCAATCCTGTTTATTACGACAAACGTTTAAAAAACGACAACAAGTCTTACCAGGACTTCCGGGCTTCCGGTCACGAAGCCGGTTTATTTGCAGATGCCGCCCAGCGTATTCACAATTTTCCGCGCCATGGTGAAAGTAATTTTACAACCGTCACTGTATTGCTGGTGCTGGCCTTTTTGTTGCTCATAGCCGGAGCTATCAATTTCAGCAATCTGTCTATAGCCGCCTCTATCC
>JAGODE010000336.1 GCA_017998385.1 Chitinophagaceae bacterium
GGTAATGGATGAGCAACTGGAGGCCGATCATATTGACGTGCCGCCCATGCTACTACAACCCCTTATTGAAAACGCCGTAAGACATGGGGTAGCCGGCAACCCAAAAGGACATATACTGTTGCATGCCCGGCGCTTAGACAGCTCTCTGCAACTGGCAGTTGAAGACAACGGCAAGGGCTTTACGCCTAATCATACCACGGGCGGGTTTGGCCTGAAACTAACCCGCGAAAAAGTAGCGCTTTTAAATGATCTATACCCTCAAAACCCTATTTCGCTGGATATACAGACATCTGAAAAGGGTACATCAATTACAATCACTTTCAAAAACTGGCTGGCATGAGCATACGGTATATATTGATAGACGATGAGGTAAACAACCTGGAGAACCTGCAGTTTTTACTGCAGCGCTATTGCCCGGAGCTGGAGTTTGCGGGTACAGCCACTTCCGCTACCGAAGGCCTGCAACTGATACAGACACAATCTCCCGACCTGGTTTTTCTGGATATACAGATGCCTGGAAAAACAGGATTTGATCTGCTCAGATCAGTCGATAAGATAAATTTTGAAGTGATATTCGTCACGGCCTATGATCAGTATGGTATCCAGGCTATTAAATTTTCCGCGCTGGACTACCTGCTGAAGCCGATTGACATCGATGAATTAAAAAAAGCTGTTGTCCGGGCTACAGAAAAAATTACCAGTAAACAACAGAACTATTCCATCAGCCAACTGCTGGCCTACCTGCAGCAACCCCGACAGGAGCCGCTACGAATAGCATTGCCCACATTAAAGGAAATACATTACGTAAACCCCGATGATATCATTCGCTGTGAAGCATCGGATAATTACACGCTTTTCTTTCTGGCAGATGGTGAAAAAATAATGGTCAGCAAGACCCTTCGGGAATATGCCGACCTGCTTAAGCCACACAACTTTCTCCGATGTCATCAGTCGCATCTGGTAAATAGACAATTTATAAAAAGCCTGCTGAAAGAAGAAGGCGGCATATTACAACTGAAGGACAAAACAAAAGTGCCCGTCTCGCGGCAAAACCTTGAACACATAAAAAAAGCACTGCTCGACAGTACACATCCCTGATTAAATACAATTCTATGTTAGTTAAACTATCAGTATTGCTGATGGCCCTGCATGGCTATGTCTTATTGTGTGCGCAATCACTAATCCCAAAAGAGGTGAAAGTGACTGCCCAACTCATACATGCAGACAGCACTACTCCCCGGGCTATGGTATTCAATTTTCTGAATCCGTTTATACGGGGGCGAAAAAGTGCAGCCTTCGATGAACAAAACAGACTGGCCGCTTCTCAGGAAATGGTCTTTACCCAAAATATGACCATCCAGTACAATAGCACTTTTATCAATCTGCTGGTAGCCCCCGGTGATTCCGTACACCTGGTCATCGATGGATCGAGATTAAAGGAAAAGGATTTCCGGTGGCTATCTATTCGTGGAGACAATGCACTTGTCAGTCAGCAATTGAATCAATGGCACTATTATTACAACACTCATTTCACCCAATTACTCGCACCGGCGGGTTCTTTGCAGGCTATGACCGACAGTATCAGGTCTGCTTACCGACAGAGCCTGCTCATGCTCGACGATTATGCAAGTACGCACTCCTTAATGCCCGCTGTTAAACGCTGGGCAGAAAATGATATCAAATACACAGTTTCTTACCTGGCAGCCGATTACCTGGCAACGGAAGATAGTGCTACGCGTCGGCTGTCGCTTAATGATCAGTTATATAGAGACTCTCTATTTGACCAGTACAATCCTGCCGGATTTCAATCAATGATGTTCCCCTATCACCTGGTCAACTATTATCAAACGGTATTAAAATCTGACAGCACAATCGGTATACTCAGGCAAAACATGCGCTATAAAGAAGCGGCGGAGAAGGCTCTTTACCTGCTTGGCCGCGAGCCTAAAAGTCTTTCGCGCGACTATATGCTGTTTAGTTTTATAAACAGTCTGCTGCCCAGGGCCCCGCATCTGCTCGATTCACTGCCTGCACTCTCATCGATGTTTGCAGACACTCTGACCTATTCTTACCTTGTTAAGGCAGGGCTTACCATCGACAATCCCCGGCCCAACGAAAAACCCATTGCGGGTATGCTACAACTGAGTCGAAAAGGTATAAACAAACTGCCTGCAGTAGAGATACTGCGGTACTTCGGTAAAAAGTATACTGGTAAGGTAATTTACATTGATGTATACGCTACCTGGTGTATCCCCTGCCTGCAGGAGGCCGAAAAAATGCCTTTGCTAAAAGCTGGTGTTGACACGGCAAAAATTGTTTTTCTGAATATTTGCCTGCAGTCTGATCAAAAAGCCTGGCAGACTCTGGTAAAACGAAGAGATTATACGGATGAAAATTATTTTCTGGGTGATGATGCTACTAAACTTTTTATGGGCATGTATGGTATTGAAGGTTTTCCTTCATATATCCTGATAAATAAAGAGGGGGAAATACAGTCAATGAATGCACCGCGGCCTTCTGATGGAGAGTTATTGATACGTACGCTCAATAAACTAACGGATTAACACAGGAGATGTAGTTTAAGTCAATGAAATAATCCATCAACCATTGTAGTACTGCAAAGATACTTTTGCAAGACCCGCAACCGGTCGCTTTATGCCATTAACGTTTCACCTGCCGCCCCTTTTTTAGTCATTCAACGAGTTAATGCCCTGTTCTTTCAGTTTTTCCAGGGCATCTTTCATTGCCTTAACCTGTGCGGGTGGATGACCCTGCCAGATTGTTACTTCGCCAACTACTTTGAACGGATGGATAGAACGGAAAGATTGCGTGGGGTTACCGGGAAATTTCCTGTCTGTCAAATCAGGATCATCTTCTATTTCTCCGGTGGGTTCTACTAAATAAATCCTTTCCCTTCCTTCTCCGGATGCCAGTTCGGCTCCCCAGATAGCAGCATCAAGTGTTCCGGTGAGAAAAATGTATTTCGCATTTTTCCTTTGTCCATAGTTTGAATTATAACCAGCTTCAATCCGGTCACCAACTTTAAGATCAGCCTTTGTACCATGAAAGTAAGTACGGGCAAAAGGAGTTTGAAAGGGATTACTATCCTGATTATTGGGCTGCATAGGGTGTTGATTTATCGCTACTACTTATCTACTGTATAATTTAACTCGGTTACTCCGCTGGCAAACTGCCGGGTAGTCTGTAGCTGGAGTTTTATTTTATCTTTTATACCGGTGAAAAGAGGAATGCCCTGACCCAGAATAATCGGGTTCACAAAAAGCCAGTAGCCGTCAACCAGGTTTTGTTCTATAAGTGCATGGGTAGCTGTGGGGCTTCCGAAAAGCAGGATTTCGCTGCCAGGCTGCTGTTTAATTTCGTTAATGCGCTCCGCCAGATTACCGTTGATAATAGTTGTATTTACCAGCGCCGCCTCTTGCAGCTTGCGGGATAAAACAATTTTACGCGCTGCATTATACCAGCCTGAATGTTCTACATCGTGTTTGCTCGCTCCCGGCCGTGCACCTGCGGCGGGCCAGTAGTTCTCCATCATCTCATAGGTGACCCGGCCATACAGTGCTGCATCGGTCTGGCGAATACGCTTACCCACATGGTCAAATATTTCTTCATCAACTTTAATCCAGTTCATCTCTCCATTAGGTCCGGCTACAAAACCGTCAAGCGAGATATGCATAAATGAAATGATCCTTCTCATCTGGCGCTGCTATTTTAATTATCTACTAATATCCGAAATTCCGGCCATCTTTTGTTATTTAATCGCGATGCCGGGCATTGTTTAAATATGCGGAATTGCGGGGAAAATAAAATACGACCTCTCATTTAATATTATTCCACATCATAGTCGGTTAAAAGTCAGTATACAAGATTTCACGAAAAATAAAATTGTAACCTATAACGTTACATGTCATATTTGTGCTATGATCGTCAGTATTCAGCATAAGGGCTGAAACTTCTGTGGACAGAGGGTGACGGCGCTAACCCTCCACAGGATCAGGCGGGAAAGATCAGACACATACTGACCCTGCTGCATGCCGCAACAAAGGTCACCGATATGAAATTCCCGGGATCTGCATTACACGCGCTAAAAGGCGACCTTGCCAATTACTGAGCTGTTACTGTTAAAGCAAACTGGCGAATTATTTTCAAGTTTGAAGACGGAAATGCCTGCCCGGTTGATCATGTTGATTACCACTGAAAGAAAATAATATGACAAAACAAGGAATGAAGCCGACTCACCCTGGTCAGATTTTAAAAGAAATGTATCTCGAGCCGCTAAACCTCAGTCAGGCAGAAGCAGCGGCCAATCTGGGTGTGACTCGTAAAACACTTTCAATGCTGTTGAATCAGCATCAGGGAATAAGTGCCGAAATGGCTTTACGCCTGTCAAAAGCATTCAATACTACTCCGGAATTATGGCTCAATATGCAGCAAAACTATGACC
>JAGODE010000338.1 GCA_017998385.1 Chitinophagaceae bacterium
CGCCTGTACATATTGTTATATGCAGGCATTATTGATGTGGATGTAATCAGCTTAAAATACGCGGAGGCTGGAAAGGCGGAATATCCGCACTTTTAAGAAGTGGTTCGTGCTTATCGGTGAAGGGTACTGCTGCATGAGGAAAGGCAACCGGTATACCGGAAGCCGGCTCTGCAGCACAGGAAGATATACGTTGAAGACGCTGACGAAGTTTCCGATGTTTATGTCCGGCTTTACCTGTAGCCGATTGCGCCGTCTGAGGAGAAACAGTTAATATTTTTACAACAGATTGCCTGATCGCCGGCAGTTCACTGCCAATAGTGGTATGAAAAGTATTGCGTTGATCTGTAGATGCCGCGCTTTGTACACAGACCAGTCCCGTAGCCGGCAGGGTGTGGCCAGCAATACTCAGAACCAGCAATGTCGATATCAGGATGGCCGTTTTCATAAGCGATTCAGCAAAATCTGCATTTTTGATCAGGATAAATATGACAAAAGTCACACAAGCCTGATCTTGATCTTCGTCAAGCGGCAGTTTTACCTGTCATTACGAAAGAACGCCGGTTCATGATAAGGCGTATGCAGAAAAAACGGTTTTGGATTTCTTTAACGCAAAAGCAGCTCACAGGGTTTGAGGCCCGTATGCTTTTTGAATGCAGTGGAGAAATGGGAAATGGATGAATAACCCAGCATCATGGATACATCCGTAACGCTAAGACCTTTTTCATACAGCAGGTATTTGGCATGCTCCATACGCTGGCTTTGATAAAAGTCAAATATGGTGGTACCAAACATTTCCTTGAAGCCTTTTTTCAGGTAGCATTCATTCATAGCCACCTTTCGGCTCAGTTCCTTAATGGTGATAGGCTCACCAATATGCTGGATGAGGACCTCCCTGGCACGATTGATCTTTTCGCGGTCTGCCTCATTGGCCAGGAATTTACATTGAATGACATTGATTTCTTTTTCACCAACCATACAATCCAGGCTGTAAAGCAACAGCATCTGGATCTGTGCGTTGATAAAGATGTTTTCGAGTGAGCCTGTATGCTGATTATTGAGTATCGCCTCCAGTACCATTCTCGACTTGCCGCAGAGCGGAAGTATTTTGGTAAAGGATGACATACGCTCAAAAGAAAGTACTTCGTCGGTGAGCAGGCTATTGCCCGATTTGCGTGGTTTTACAAACTGCGAAAGCTGGGCTGGTGAAAAACGGAAACTCAGTAAATCCACGCTTTCCACTCGTTCTGAACAGTTTTTGGTAGCATGGATCTCGCAGGTATCACATGCGGCGTTTTTCTGACGACAGTAGATATTACCGCTAATGCAAAATTTCAACTCGAGATAACTTTCCTGGGCTGCCTGTTTTTCGTAATGATATACCAGCATACCGGTGTCTTCCATATTCATATTCACATTGCGCTGATAGCGGCGAATGGAATACTGTACGGTCCCGGGAACCTGTTGTTCCTTTTCCAGCAAGAGCATTTGCTGCTCCTGCATGGGGGGCTGCTTGTAGGCCAGTGCCCAGATATCGGGTGGGGTATGCATCAGGCTGCAAATTTACAGGTTAACCATTGATTTTGGACCTAATTGCCTTAAAATGACAATACTTACCGTCTGCCTAAAATTTGTCTTGTTTTAGGCGGTAACTGCTACCTTTGCACCGTCACGTAAAAAAACGTGGCTTTTTTGTAGCTGCATGATCCATCCGCATACATATATACACCCCAATGCCCGGCTGGCAACTAACGTAAAAATTGACCCTTTTACTGTTATACATCAGGATGTTGAGATAGGCGAGGGCACCTGGATTGGGTCCAATGTGACCATTATGGAAGGAACCCGTATTGGTCGCAACTGCCGGATTTTTCCCGGAGCGGTCATAGGCGCTATTCCCCAGGATCGTAAATATGCAGAAGAAAAAACAACTGTTGAAATTGGCGATAACTGTACCATCCGTGAGTTTGTAACCATTCACCGGGGTACCAGCGACCGGCTCAAAACGGTGGTGGGTAATAACTGCTGGATACTGGCTTACAGCCACATAGGTCATGACTGTATTATCGGCAACAACTGTACACTTAGTAATAGCAGCCAGCTGGCAGGCCACGTGGTACTGGGCGACTGGGTGGGTCTGGGTGGTGTGTGTGCCGTGCACCAGTTTGTAAAAGTGGGCGCTCATGCCTTCATTTCCGGAGGCGCTCTGGTAGGCAAAGACGTTCCTCCGTATATCAAGGCCGGCCGTCAGCCCCTGAGTTATGCCGGCGTAAACTCCGTTGGTCTTAAACGCCGCGGCTTTACGATAGAAAAGATCAACCATATCCTCGACATCTATCGCATTATTTATAATAAAGGCCTTAATACCTCACAGGCACTCGAATTTCTGGAAGAAGAATTTCCGGCCACCGATGAGCGGGATGAGATTGTAACGTTTATCCGTGAGAGCGGACGTGGCATTATCAAACGCTTCACCAAAGGTAATGGCGATGACGATCTCCCTAACTGATGCAGGCAAACGATACAACCGGGAATGGATTTTCCGTCACCTGAACTTTACCTTTCATAGCGGTACTGCATATGCTATTACCGGCTCCAATGGCTCGGGCAAAAGCACTTTACTACAGGTAGTTGCAGCGGCTGTGCACCACAATGAAGGAAAGATCACCTATCAGCTAAATGGCCACCCGCTTGCTGCCGAAGCCGTATTCAGCCATACCAGCCTCTGTGCCCCCTACCTCGAGGTAATAGAGGAAATGACACTCACTGAGTTTTTTGATTTTCACCATTCTTTCAAACCTTTTTTACCCGGACTGCACACTACTGCGATCATTGAGCTGCTGGGATTGCAGGCAGCCGCCCACAAACAGATCCGGCTTTTCAGCTCGGGTATGAAACAACGGGTAAAACTGGCGCAATGTATCTTATCAGACAGCGCCCTGGTACTGCTCGATGAGCCCTGCACCAACCTTGACGAAGACGGCATAAGTCTTTATCATAAACTGATAAATACCTATGCCGCCGAAAGACTTGTTGTCGTAAGTAGCAACGACCCGGTGGAATATTCTTTCTGTACAGAAAAAATACAAATGGCCGATTATAAATAGTGAGCCGCTAATGCATATGCTCTCCTACATCGGCCCCTCCTCCCTTATCCTTCTTCCCTTTCACTAACAGTACAAATGGAATACAGAGCAGGAATAAAATGCCGATGTACAGGAATACATCCATGTAAGACAAAACCGCCGCCTGTTTGCTCACAGAATAGTCAATTGATTTGTAGGCATCCAGCAGGGCAACATTTTCCGGTATCCCTTTACTTATAAAGCCCTGCTGCATCTGGGCAACGCGGGTCTGCACGGCACGATCATGATAATCGAGTTTTTCCACAAGTGCCGCTCTATGATTGATTGTCTGATGCGCCATAAACGTAGTAATTACCGCAATACCAAATGACCCGCCCAGTTGCCGCATCATGCCGGTAAATGCAGCACCATCTCCGATCTGTCTTCCTTTCAATGTACTCAACGATAATGCAGTGATGGGAATAAACAACATACCCATACCTACTCCACGCCATATCAGCATCCAGAAAAAGTTATCAGAACTGGTATCGGGTGTAATGATTTTATACCCCCAGAAGCAGAACAGGAAAAATATGAGCATGCCTCCCGCTACGAGGTATTGCTGAGGCACACCGCGCTGTAACAAACGCCCTATAAACGGCATCATAAATGCAGTGGTGAGGGCTGCAGGTATCATCAGCATACCTGCCTGGGTAGCTGTCCACCCCAGCGTGGCCTGCACATATAATGGTATAATAAATGTAGAGCCATACAAACCGAAGCCCATGATAAACGATAGCACTGTCCCTACCCGCAGGTTTCCGTTCTTCAGTACATTCAGCCTTACTGCCGGATTACGGAATGTCAGTTCGCGCCACACAAAGAAGAAAGCTGCAAATACGGCAACTACCGCCAGAAAGGTAATCGTTGAGCTGTTGAACCAGTCATCCTCCTGTCCTTTTTCAAGTATATACTGAAGTGACCCCACAAAAGCTGCCAGCAATCCGATACCCAGCCAGTCAATGTCGCCTACCTTACTTTTTTCGGCATATTTAGGGCTGCGTACAAACTGCAGAGTAAGCAGGGCTGCTATTATACCCAGTGGAATATTGATGTAAAAGATATATGGCCAGCCTGCATTATCGGTAATATAACCTCCCAATGGCGGACCAAGTGTGGGGCCAATGATCACGCCCATACCGTATATAGCCTGAGCCATACTTCTTTTTTCGGGTGGATAACTTTCTGTAATGATAGTTTGTGAAGTAACCAGCAGCGCTCCACCACCCAGCCCCTGCAAAAAACGAAAGGCTACCAGTTCCCAGATACCACTGGCATTGCCACAGAGAAAGG